>JBILVQ010000013.1:0-27176 GCA_044370375.1 Bacteroidia bacterium | reverse complement strand
CATACCGGCAACATCACCTACGTTATCACCTACGTTATCTGCAATAGTGGCAGGGTTACGTACATCATCCTCTGGAATCCCGGCTTCAACTTTTCCAACCAGGTCAGCACCAACATCGGCAGCTTTGGTATAAATTCCACCACCAACCCTGGCAAAAAGGGCGATAGATTCGGCTCCTAAGGAAAAACCTGCGAGCACTTCCAGTGCTTTTTCCATTTCTTTACCATTCACACTGGCACCGGTACTGGTAACATACAAAGTGTAGAAAACGATAAAAAGCGTACCAAGGCCCAAAACCGCCAAACCGGCTACTCCAAGGCCCATTACAGACCCTCCTGTGAAGGAAACTTTTAAAGCGTTTTTTAAACTGGTTCTTGCAGCTTGCGTTGTTCTGACATTGGCTTTGGTTGCAATGTTCATTCCAATGTAACCGGCAAGAGCAGAGAATACCGCTCCGATAATAAATGATAAGGCAATAATTGGGCTGGAAGTTTCAACGGTTGTACCACTCCAGGCCAGCAATACTGCGGCAATTACAACGAAATAAGAAAGGATTTTCCATTCAGCTTTCAAAAATGCCATGGCTCCTTTGGCAATATAGCCGGCCAATTCCTGCATTTTTGCATCACCTGCATCTTGTTTTACAACCCAGGCAGATTTAATTGCCATGACCAAAAGGCCCACAATCCCTAACGCGGGGATTAAATAAATAACGTTTTCCATACTTGTTTGTTAATCAAAGGTATCTTTCCCTTTATCAATTAAAGGGCTGCAAAAGTACACTTTTCCTGAAATTTGAGAAAATTAACCCGCTTTTGAGCTTCAAAATTTATCTAAATAATTGATAGATAGGGGTATATAGCCCAAATGGACAGATGTTTTTCATCAATTATTGAGTGCGTCAATCACAATCACTGAAATTAGGGATAGTAATAAACAATCTGCCCAAAATCCCCATTTTAATTGTACAAAATAATTAGAAATGATGACTGAAAGGGGCAGGGCAATCAGTGAAAAGTACAAAATTTCATAAGCAGGGGCCATAAGGAAGGCAAGGGTTGTGAGCAGCAACAGCCAGATAAAAACAACCAGCATATTTTTTGATAAAATGGTATTGAGTGGCCATCCTCTTGCCAATAACAACCATAAGGAAAGTGCAGTGATGATGGACCAGGCAATTACGCTGGAAGTGGTAAAACCAGACCAGGCGCTTGGGTTGGGCACGAAATCCTGGCTTGGATAAAAGATTTTTCCAAATACGAAAAGATTGACTCCGTCAAACCAAAAATACCAGGTAAATACAAATAAATAGGGCAACAGCATTCCCATCATGGACGTTAACCATTCTCGCCAAACGAAGGGTCGAATTACAATCAAGGCAACCCAAACCGTAGGATAGAGCAGGATGGAGGGGAAATAAAATAGAGAAGCCAGGGAAAACAAACTACCCGCCTCGAAATATTTTCCAAGGGCCTCGTCCATGCGGTTTGATTGGGCAATACGGAAAAGTCCCAGTAGGATACAGGTGTGTGCAAAAAGAATTGGATGAGGAAATAGTTGAGTTTCAAACCCACTCATATAGAGGGTATAAAACAATAATGGGAAGTAGTTTTTAACCGGAAAAATCTCAAAGCGTGAAATCAATCCGTTTAATAAAAAACCATTGATAAGCGTAAAAACCAAACCTATGGTAAGGGAAAGAAAGTGCTGTTTATTGATAATGAATTGTACCAAATCAGCCAGCGGCATAAGGTTATTGCTATCAATGGCTTGGGGTGACCGGTAACCCTGCCACCACAAGAAAACCGAGAGTATTACAGCTAAAGCAGCTGCAATGGGTTGGTTTTCTTTGAAAAGGCGGGTAAACATTTTATTGGATTAGGAGATTTGTAAAGAACAATTTTTACATTTGCCGATACAAATTTGAACAAAAATGAATCGTTTTTTTAATGGAATAGCAGACTTTTTTGAAGGAGTTTTGTTTCCAGTATTCGAGGTTGTTGCCAGAAGTGTTAATGGAATCATCATTATTGGTGGGACTATTGCCATTCTGGGTTGGATTGTTTGGGAAACCAAAAATCGAAACGAACCTAAATCGGAGCACTAAACTTAAAGGTCGAATCCAATATCTTTTCGAAAGTACTTCTTTTCGAAGGTAATTGAATTGGCGGCATCCTTCGATAGTTCCAAGGCTTTTTCGCGTGTTGCTGCAAGCCCTGTAACAGCCATTACTCTTCCACCGGAGGTAACAATGTTGCCGCCGGTTTTTTTTGTGCCAGCATGAAAAACCAAAACGTTTTTTACCTCCTCTAGTCCGGAAATAATTTTTCCTGTCTCAAAACTTTCAGGGTAACCGCCAGAAACCAACATGATGGTTGCAGCATGCCTCGAATCAATTTCCAGTCGATAGTCTTTTAATTTTCCTGTGCCCATGGCCTGAAGTAATTCCAGAAAGTCGCTTTTTATTCTGGGTAATACCACCTCGGTTTCAGGATCTCCCATTCTACAATTATATTCAATGACATAGGGTTCACCCTCAACGTTCATGAGTCCTATAAACAGGAAACCTATGTACTCAATGCCTTCCTGAACAAATCCTGTAATGGTAGGGTGAATAATGCGGTCCTTTACCTTTTGCATGAAAACATCATCGGCAAATGGAACAGGAGACACGGCACCCATTCCTCCGGTGTTAAGTCCACTGTCTTTTTCACCAACGCGTTTGTAATCTTTTGCTTCCGGTAGTAAAATATAATCGAAACCATCTAGTGCCACAAAACAGGATACTTCAATACCAGAGAGAAACTCTTCAACAACCACTTTTGTAGATGCATCCCCAAATTTGCCATCCAACATTTCTTTTAAAACTTCGCGGGCCTTTTCCAGATTGTTTTCAATGATAACACCCTTTCCCGCGGCTAATCCATCAGCCTTAAGGACATAGGGAGCTTTCAATTGTTCAAGGAATTGAATTCCCTCGGCCAAAACGTTGGAAGTTACGGTAAATGAGCGGGCGGTAGGAATTTGATGGCGGTTCATAAACGCCTTAGAGAAATCTTTGCTGCCTTCAAGTCTTGCAGCGGCAGCATTTGGGCCAACAACCGGAACATGAGCGGTGTCTTTATTGCGACTTAAAAAATCTCTTATCCCTTTTACCAGTGGGTCTTCCGGACCCACTACCACCAAATCAATTGAAAAATCAACAATTGCCTCAGCAATTTTTAAAAAATCACCAGATGCAAAGTCAAGGTTAATCCCCAATTGAGCAGTACCCGGATTTCCGGGCGCAATATACAATTGGGTTAAGCGATTACTTTGGTTTATTTGATGCGAAAAGGCGTGTTCACGGCCACCTGAACCCAGCAGAAGTACATTCATTTTTTTTGCTTTGCTGCAAAAGAATGAATTTTTTTTTTCAAAAATGCGTATTAAAGGCAACGGTGGATAACATTATTGTATCTTAGTGTTATAATCGGGAACTCCGATGCGAAACGAAAAAGAAATAATTGAAGGCTGTATCAATAACGATCGGCCCAGCCAGCAAGAATTGTATTCACGATTCGCACCGCTGATGTTGGGCGTTTGCCGGAGGTATTGTCCAAGGTTAGATGAGGCAGAAGATGTTTTGCAGGAAGGGTTTGTAAGGGTTTTTTACCATTTAAGGGGCTTTAGGCATCAAGGTTCTTTAGAGGGATGGATAAGAAGAATTATGGTGAACACTGCTCTAGGATATTTGCGATCACTCAACATAAGAATGGTGGTGGCCAATGATCAGAAGATGCCGGAGGGAAGTTTGGAGCCGGGTGTAATTGATAAGCTCTCTGCAAAGGAGGTACTATCCTTAATTGCAGAATTGCCAACCGGTTATAGAACCGTGTTTAACCTGCATGCCATTGAGGGATACAATCACAGGGAAATTGCTGAAATGCTCGGGATTAACGAGGGAACTTCTCGTTCCCAGTATTTAAAGGCAAGATTAGCCCTGCAAGAAATGGTAAAAAGTAAGCAACTGATAAGTAAAACATGGTGATGGAAAACGGATCTTCATTTGAAAAAAACATGAGAGAAAAACTCTTCAATTATTCTGAAGAGCCCAATCCTCGTGTGTGGGAGAAAATTCAGGTTGAGATTGAAAAGCCACAGTCTGTATCAGAAATTCTTTTTCCATGGGCCGGTCCAGGCTTAGATTTAATCGTTGCCATTTTGCTGATTTTTCAATTAAATATTCCATCATTTTATTCAGCCAAACCACTTTTTGCTCAAAAAAATCCTTATCATCATTTTCAGAAAAACAGGCAGGGATTGATTTCCACAAGCACAGCCCATGGACCAATTTTTCCAAACTCAAAAATCGGTCAGGAAAAGTTAGCAATTAATCCTAAAGCGGCTGCGAATACAGGGAAAGAAAATAAAGTATTAGCCCAAATAAATGATGAATCGAATGTAATAGGAATGCCTCCTTTCAACAAAGGCCCTTTAGCGTCATCGGAAACCGAAAGAATAGATAGCAAAAGCCTGGTAATTGATCATTTTTCAGACGAGCAACATGCGCCTGAAAGTGCCATCAATACAGCCTTACCAACAGATGTTGTTTCATTGAACCAACCAACAGAAAATGTTGCAATTAATGAGGCCGGCGGGGTTGTTGAAAGAGATTTTCATGAGGCATCCATGCAGGGTGGAATCATTAGGTGCGGTTTGTCGCCCAATGGGCTTCAATCAAAAAACAACCTGTCACAAATGAACAGAAAGGGGCCTATGCTTTCGGTGGTTTATTTGGATGCAAGTTCGCTGCATACGCTACCTGAAGATTATTCTAGTGGAAATCCTTTCAGGGCAGAAACTTCCAAGAAATGGTTGCTTGATTTGTGGTATGCACCCTCTTTAGGTTTTTCTGAGTTTACGGAGAATAATAAGGGTGTAAAAGCAGCTTACCGTGCCCTGCGCGATAGTTCAGAATCTCCCGCTTTTTATGGATCATTTGGGGTTTCATTGGGCAGGAAATTAACCGATATGTTTTTTGTTTCATTGGGGTTGCAGTATACCAATCGTGTAGAGCAGTTTGAAGGCGTTTATCAGTGGGATGTTCCGGTTATTAAAGTGGATACCATTGTGCACAATAAGTTTATTGGGTCAACCCTTCCCAGAAACGCCATTATTGAATACGATACCACTATTTCTACGGCAAGAAAGTCGAAACTATTAAAGCACCGGGTGAATTTTCAAACCTGGGAAATTCCTTTGAAAGCAGGAGTCAGATTCGATAAAGAGAATATTGTATTTTCATTTCAGGCGGGGATCATTGCCACCTGGAGAACCAAGGTAAGTGGGTCTATGCTTGATCCGGTTTTAATGGAAGAAATTAGGGTGCAACCGGGTATTGAAAGGCAGCTACTCGTGAGTGGAATTATTTCACCAGCCATTGAATGGAAATTAGGCCACCGCTTGTCATTGCTAATGGAACCGCAGTACCGGTATTTCTTTCAATCGCCTTACAGCGATGCCTTTGCATTAAAAATACAATGGCAATCTTTGGCCCTGATGAGTGGTTTTAGGGTTAGATTTTAGGATTTTTTCCTTCTTCCTACAAAGGAATATTTCCGTGTTTTTTTCTGGGCAACTGATCAACTTTATTTTGCAGCATCTCAAAGGAAGAGATCAATTTTTCTCTTGTGCTTTCGGGCAGAATGACCTCGTCAATGTATCCTCTTTCGGCAGCTTTATAGGGATTGGCGAAATGATTAATGTACTCATTTTCTTTTTCTTTTAATTTCATTGCAGGGTCATCGGCTTTGGCAATTTCGGTTTTGAAAATAATTTCAGCGGCTCCTTTTGCTCCCATTACTGCAATTTCTGCTCCTGGCCATGCGAAATTCATATCTGCACCGATGTGTTTAGAGTTCATTACATCGTAAGCACCTCCGTAGGCCTTTCGCGTAATTACTGTAATTCTTGGAACGGTGGCTTCAGAAAAGGCATACAGCAGTTTTGCTCCATGACTAATAATACCATTCCATTCCTGATCGGTTCCGGGAAGAAAACCGGGAACATCAACCAAAACCAACAAGGGAACATTGAAAGAGTCACAAAACCGCACAAATCTTGCGGCCTTCATGGATGATTTAATATCGAGCACTCCGGCTAAAAACGCAGGCTGATTGGCCACAATGCCGATACTTTTACCTGCTAAGCGTGCGAATCCAACCACAATATTCTCTGCAAAATTTTTATGTACCTCTAAAAACGAACCTTGGTCAATTATGCCTTCAATAACCTCCCGCATATCATAAGGCTGTTGCGGGTTTTCAGGAACAATATTGTTTAAAACTTCTCGCACTTCATTACCAAGTTCATAAGGAATAGAAGGGGCTTCTTCTTCGCAATTTTGTGGGATAAAAGAAAGGATGCTTTTTATATTTTGAATGCAAACCAGTTCGTTTTCACAGGAAAAATGGGTGACCCCTGATTTGGATGAATGGGTTGATGCCCCGCCTAATTCTTCTGAACTTACTTCTTCGTGGGTCACGGTTTTAACCACATTAGGACCAGTAACAAACATGTAAGACGTATTTTCAACCATCAGGATAAAATCTGTGATGGCAGGAGAATAAACCGCACCACCTGCACATGGACCCATGATGGCAGAGAGCTGAGGGATTACACCTGAGGCCCTGGTGTTGCGGTAAAAAATGTCGGCATAGCCGCCCAAAGATACAACCCCCTCTTGAATTCTGGCTCCTCCGGAATCGTTGAGACCGATCACAGGTGCACCATTTTGCATGGCTAAATCCATGATCCTGCAAATTTTTTCGGCATGAGTTTCGGAAAGGGAGCCTCCAAAAACCGTAAAATCCTGAGAGAATACATAAACCAAGCGTCCATTTACTTTTCCATATCCGGTTATCACTCCATCACCTAAATATTTTTCCCTATCAAGCCCGAATTCTGTGCTTCGGTGGGTAACAAATTTCCCGATTTCCTGAAAGGTTCCATCATCTACCAACAATTGAATTCTTTCACGCGCGGTTAATTTGCCTTTTCCATGCTGTGATTCAATACGCTTTTCTCCTCCGCCCAAAAGGGCTTCTTTGTTTTTTTGTTCAAGAGTTTGGAAGGTTTTATTCATTGGGACAGGGTTGTTTTTTTGCAAAGTAAATGTTTAATCGTGAACAACACAACTCACTTAAATTTTGTTGACTCATTAATCAAAATCCGGCCGGGGAGTTGCAGTGCCAAAATAAATACGATATGGCGAAAAAAAAAGAAAGGCCTGTTTTTCAACAGACCTTCTCCATCATTTGTGACCGGAAGTATCAGAATGGAATCAGCGTGATCCCCACCGAGAAGGGGTACAATTCCGGCCCTCGGTTATTACGAAACAAGGTTGTGAGTCCGTATTCGGCAAAAAGGTTAAAGTTTCCATAGCCAACCCTTACGGTTGCCACGGTTCTGAAGGGATTTAAGTTGAAATTGTCTTTTTCAATATCTTTTTGTTTTGAATTAGAAACGTTCCATACTTGCTTGGTTCTTGAGCCAAGTTTTAAACTTTGAACAATACCGAATGCAAAGTGAAACGACTTGCTGTTTTTATGATGCGTATTGAATTGCAACATAAGGGGTATGGAAAGATAACTGGCTTTAAGCATATTTTTTCTGAAGGATATGGTGTCCTGAACCACACCAAAGGTATCCACATCGGCCACGAGGCTAAAGTTTTTATCAAACATATAGCGGTTAAAGGTGAAGCCTAGACCGGTGGTAAGCGCCACATAATTTTTGTAGAGCTTAAGGCTATATTCAAACGGATTCAGATTGAGTTGAATAGAGCGACCATATTCAGGCTCTAACTGGTTGTTTCTAGGTGAAAAGGTATCGAAAGGTTTGGCCATGTAGCTGTTCATGCCCATTTCAAAACCTTTGTAAATGGTTTTTACCTTGTGTTTTTTGGGCTTGTTTGATAAATCGGGAAATTGTGGAACTTCCGGAATTTCAATTTCTACCTCTTGTTCTTCTTTATTTCCGTTTTCATCTTCAATGATGATGATTTTCTTTTTTCCTAATGTAATTCTTGTGGTATCGTTTTCAATCGCTTTTTCAAGTCCATTGATATTAACGTTAATTTCAACGTTTTCATTGTTACCATCTGTTTGGCGAACGGATCCCGCACCGGCAATATTGATGTTCCTTTCCTGTGGATCTCCTTTGAAAAGTACGGATCCTGCTCCTGAAACTGAAGCAGTGATTTCTTTGCTTACATTGATTTTCGCATCACCGGCTCCTGAAACAGCGAGGGTGGCTTTTTCGCTCTGCAAATCGTAGGCGTAAAGGTCTCCTGCCCCGCTCAGGGTTGATTTTAAAGTAATTGTTTTACCCTTCAATCGTATGTCGCCTCCTCCCGAAACAAGACATTCAATATTTAGCGCATTTACATCCAAATCAAGGTCTCCTGCACCACTCACTGTTAAATTTAAATTGGTTGCATTGATTGGGCTTTGCGCTTTAACATCTCCGGCACCGCTGATGAGGATATCTTCTATCTCTGTAAAGGTGAGTGTTAAATCAATTTCCTTAGAAGCATTAACGCTCACCACATCACCGTTTTGATTGATGATGGCGTTGGTATTAGCCGGATTATTGAAAGTTATTTCATTTTTGGTTCCCTGTATGAGCGTGATGGTTGCCATTCCGGTTACTTCCAGTTTTTTGAAAGGTTGTAATGCCTGAGCTTGAAGGTTAACTGCCAGGGCAAGTGTGGTTATAATTGCTAGGATTGTTTTCATAGTTCTTGCTTGTTATATGCATGTGACGCCCATCCCTCAATAATAGTTACAGGCAGGTTGTTTTTTTTTTTTCATGAATTATCTTTTCTTTGAAAAAAAAAGACTTTGAGCCATTATTTCGCCAGTACTATTTTAATGGTACGTCCGGCATCTTTCAATTTTAACACGGAAACATCAGAAACAAACTCCTTTCAGCAAGTGGGTGTGCAGGCTGTCAATGCAAGGGATAAAGCGATAACGGAGTTTGATGCCATGGTGCAGCAACTCTTGAAATCAGGTATTGATGTGAGGGTTATGCACGATCAATCATCACCAGTTAAGCCTGATGCAATTTTTCCCAACAACTGGTTTTCCACCCATCAGGGCCAACAATTGGTACTATATCCAATGTTTGCCGAAAACAGAAGATTAGAAAGAGATCCCCAAATCATTAATTATTTGAAAGCTTCATTTGCCATTCAAAAGGTTATTGATTTAACCCCTCATGAGCAGCATGGCAAGTATTTGGAAGGCACCGGAAGTATAGTCTTTGATCATAAGAACAGGATCGCCTATGGTTGTAAATCGCCCAGAACATCTGACACCTTATTCGAAAATATCAGTAATCAGCTTGGCTATGAGCCATTTTTATTCGAAGCTTTTGATGGGTTGGGAAAGCCTGTTTATCATACGAATGTGGTTATGTGTTTTATACCTGGAAAGGCGATAATATGCATGGAATCGTTGCAGGAGGAAGATCAGGTAAAACTTGCAAACAAAATGAAGGATTTGTCAATGGAATGGGTATCCATTACGCGCAGGCAAATGGAGGATTTTGCAGGAAATATGTTATGCCTAAGAAATAGTGCAGGAAATTATTTTTTGATTCTTTCAGAACGTGCTTTCAACAGTTTGCAACCAAATCAAATGGATTCGTTGAAAGAGGTTTGTGATTTGCTTGTAATAAGCATTCCAGTTATAGAAACCATTGGAGGGGGAGGAGCAAGATGTATGATAGCAGAGATTTTTCTACCCCCTGCTTAGTTGGTTTTCATCATGGCGTTCAACCAAAGCCAAAATTGATAGCCAAATACAATAGAGACCAACAATAAATGAACCGGTTGAATAAAGGGAGGTAATCCGGCATAATTCAGCAAAATGCCACTGATTAATTCAATGAAAAGTAGGATCAAAACATTTCGTTGGAGGTAGGCAACGGGGGCGAGGTTTTTCTTTAACTGAATAAAAAGAAAAAAATTAATTAGTAATACGGCAAGGGCCATGTTTTTATGCACCAACAACCAAGGTTCTAATCCTGTGGTCCAGCCACTTCCTGTTAAATCTGTGTTTTGGGTTAAAATAAGATCAACTTTTTGTCTGATTTGGGTGCCAAAATAAACCTGAATTAGGGTAAGGGCCAAGGTAAGGGTGGTAAGCCATTTGAGTTTTGGTGTAACGGCATATTGCCTGAATCTGAAGTTGGTAGAGGGAGTTGCGAGCCGATAGATAAACAAAAGCACCGCAATTATAAGGAAAGCGGCCAGCATGTGGGTTGTAATTTTAAGGGGGGAAAGGTTGGAAGCTACCACCAACTTCCCAAGCCAGGCTTGAAATCCCATCAATAATAATTCCAGGAAACATAGAATAACGATTCCGGGGTGACTTTTTAAAAAGCGAAAAGAAAGCCCGAATAGGGCGAGAATAAAAAGGCCGAGGGTTGCACCAAGCAGTCGATTGATGTATTCTATCCAGGTTTTTAGTGCATTGAAATGATTGTCGGCATAACTACGTTCTGCATAAATTTCCTGATAATTGGCCGGAAGCTGCGAAACATCGGTGGGCGGAATCCAAAAGCCAAAACATTTGGGCCAATCCGGACAACCCATTCCGGAACCAGTGGCCCTTACCACCGCACCGGCCAGAATCACCAGATAAACCAAAATTAAAGAGTATCTTGCCCAGCGCAGAAATTTCGAAGAATCATTCATCCGAAAATAATTTATCGGGCTCAAAGTTAATCGCTTAGCATTCAGTAATTAAATTTTGAGGATGTTTTTTTCATGAATTGTTTTTTTCAGAAATTTGCACTCTTTTTTTAATCATATGACGGAATTGAAACATAACAGAATTGGGAACTTGTTAAACGATGAGTCCCTGAAAGGAAAGCAAATTGTTGCAAAAGGTTGGGTAAGAACTATCCGTCAGAGCAAGCATGTAAGTTTTATTGCCATCAATGATGGTTCTACCCTTCAATCCATTCAAGTGGTGGTAGATGCTACCAATGTGGAGGCAACCAAAGCATGCGAAAAAATCAGTACCGGTGCTTGCATTGCAGTTACCGGATTACTAGTACCCTCTCAGGGAAAAGGACAGTCAGTAGAAATTCAGGCCAGTGATATTGAAATTTATGGCACCGCAGATCCTGAATTATATCCTCTTCAGAAGAAGGGTCATTCTCTGGAGTTTTTAAGAGAAATTGCACATCTTAGGCCACGTACCAATACTTTTGGTGCAGTGCTTAGGGTAAGACATCACATGGCTTTTGCCATTCATCAGTACTTCAACAACAGAGGTTTTTATTATCTCCACACACCTATCGTTACCGGTTCTGATGCAGAGGGTGCAGGCGAAATGTTCAGGGTTACCACGTTGGACCCAAAAAATCCGCCCTTGACCGAAAATGGCGAAGTGGATTTTACGAAAGATTTTTTTGGTAAGGAAACCAACTTAACAGTTTCGGGTCAGTTGGAGGCAGAATTGGGTGCCATGGCTTTGTCATTGGTTTACACCTTTGGGCCTACTTTTAGAGCAGAAAACTCAAATACCACAAGGCATTTGGCCGAGTTTTGGATGATAGAGCCGGAAATGGCATTTTACGAGCTAGAGGATAACATGAACCTGGTAGAAGACTTTTTAAAGTACCTTGTAGCCTACGCTTTAGAGCACTGTAAGGAGGATCTTGAGTTTTTTAACAGCATGTATGATAAAGAGTTGTTAAAAAAATTAGCGTTTGTAATCCAAAACCCTTTCAAAAGAATAACGTATACCGAGGCGGTTGAGATTTTAAAGAATTCCGGTAAAAAGTTTGAATTTCCCGTTGAATGGGGAACAGATCTTCAATCGGAGCATGAGCGTTATCTTGTGGAAAAACATTTTGAGTGTCCGGTAATTTTGTACAACTACCCCAAAGATATTAAGGCATTTTATATGCGAATGAATGAGGACGGAAAGACCGTAAGGGCCATGGATGTGCTCTTCCCCGGCATTGGAGAAATTGTTGGAGGTTCTCAAAGAGAGGAAAGGTATGATAAATTGTTGCAGCGGATTCACGATTGCAAAATTCACGAGCATGATGTTTGGTGGTATTTGGAAACTAGAAAGTACGGAACAGCGCCTCATAGTGGTTTCGGACTTGGATTTGAGCGCTTGCTTTTATTCGTAACCGGAATGCTAAACATCAGGGATGTTATTCCTTTTCCAAGAACGCCTCAAAACGCTGAATTTTAATTCATGTTAAAACAAGGATTACACCTAAAACTACTTCAAAAACTAAGCCCGCAGCAAATTCAATTGATGAAGTTGTTACAGATTCCTGCCATGAATCTCGAGCAACGAATCAAGGAAGAATTGGAAATTAATCCTGCTCTTGAAGAAGGTTCGGATGCCGAGGATGAGGAAGAAACAGCCCGTGAAGAAGACGATTGGTTGGCCAACACACCCGGCGAGGAAGAGTTTGATGATAATGAGAACAAGCGCGAAGATTTTAGTTTGGATGAATACATCGATGATGATGAAATTCCTTCTTATAAACTCAATGTAAAAAATTCAGGCGAGGATGATGAGCGAAGGGAAGTACCCATTTCTGGTACCATTAGTTTTCAGGATTTTTTAATTTCTCAATTGGGGCTCAGCGTGCTGGATGATCGCCACTATCAAATGGGGATTGCCCTTATCGGAAACATTGAAGATGATGGTTATGTTAGGCGCGATTTGGCACAGATTGCCGATGATATGGCCTTTACACAAAATATTGCTGCAAGTCCGGAAGAATTATTAGAATTACTCACCATTGTGCAAGGTTTTGATCCTCCCGGTGTTGGAGCCCGCGATTTGCAAGAATGCCTTGCTTTGCAGTTAAAAAGAAAAATCGCTGAAACGCATGATGCTCTTCTAAGTGTTGCCCTTACTATTATTGAGGAACACATGGATGAATTTTCAAAAAAACATTATGAGAAGATTTCGCGTAAACTCGAGCTCGATGAAGAAACTTTTAAAAAGGCAATAACAGAAATTCTTAAACTAAATCCTAAGCCGGGCAACTCCATTATTGAAGGAACCAAATCGATTCAGCATGTAATCCCTGATTTTATTTTATACAACAATGATGGTGAACTTGAATTGATTTTAAATTCAAGAAATGCACCCGACTTAAGGGTAAGCAAGGTTTATATGGAAATGCTGGAAGATTATTCTAAAAGCAAAATAAAGCAGAAGGATAAAAAGGAAGCCTTGCAGTTTGTTAAACAAAAGATTGATTCTGCGAAGTGGTTTATTGATGCCATTAAGCAACGCCATGAAACCTTGATGCTTACCATGCATGCCATATTGGAGTATCAAAAAGAATATTTTCAGGAAGGTGATGAAACCAAAATCCGGCCCATGATATTAAAAGATATTGCTGATAGGGTAGGCCTTGATATTTCAACGGTTTCCAGGGTGGCCAATAGCAAGTATATTCAAACACCCTTCGGCACTTTATTGTTAAAAAGTTTTTTTTCCGAATCGCTTTCAACAGATTCCGGTGATGAGGTTTCAACCAAGGAGGTGAAAAAAATTCTCGAAGATTGTATTACCGCAGAAAGCAAGAAGAAACCATTAACGGACGACAGATTGTGCAAAATATTGAAAGAAAAAGGTTACAACATTGCCCGCCGTACGGTTGCGAAATACCGTGAACAATTAGGCATTCCGGTTGCGCGTCTTCGAAAGGAAGTATAAATGAAAGAACAGGCTGAAGAACCCCGTTTTGTTTTTTTTGCGAAGCTTGTTTCACAAATCTTTCATCCCGTTTTTATGCCAACCATTTCTTTTGCGTTGGTGTTTTTTTTGAGTGAACTTTCAGTTTTTGCCCTGCCGCAAACCATCCGAAATCTTGTGATTCTCCTTGTGTTTTTGAATACCTGTTTGTTGCCTGTTGTGTTTTCGTTTACCCTTAAAAAATTTGGTTTTATTCACAGCATGGAAATGGAGAATCCAACAGAACGTTGGGTGCCCTATATGTTTACAACCATCCTCTATTTACTTACTTATTTCTTGTTGTTAAAAGCCCGATTATCGCCCGCTGTTTATTTGATGCAGCTAGGCGGTATTATGGCCCTAACGCTTACAACGTTGATTAATTTTAAATGGAAGATCAGTGCTCACCTAGTGGGGATTGGCGGGTTAACCGGAACCTTTTACGGATTGCATTATCATGGCCACCTCAATCATCTGTTTCCAATATTGATTGGGTTCATGCTTGGTGGCCTGGTTGCTTCGGCCAGATTGGCTCTCCATGCCCATACCCCGGCCCAGGTATATGCAGGATTTTTACTCGGTTTTTTTTGTGTGGCAGGAATATTTTTTTTAGCCTAAACCAAAACCATTAAGGCCGATGGAAGACTGGAAATATTAATTTTTTCAGGACATGTGGCCGTTTCGCCATCAAAATGAAGGAATCCTTTTTTTTCTCTTCGTATGGAAAAACTTTCTGATGAAAAGGTATGAACTGAGGAGTCTTTATCGATGGTTTTAGAAAATAACTTATAAAGCAAAGAAGGAATTTTAAGGAAATTTGTTTTTTCAATAACCGTTAAATCAACTTTTCCGTCCATCAGGTTTGCCTTTGGTGCAATAAAAGCGTTATTGCCGTATTGGGCTGCATTAGCGAAAGTAAGAATCAATGCCTTGAAAATATGCTCCTCTCCGTTAAAGTGAAGATCAAATTGCTCAGGTTTTAATTGCCTTATGGCTAAAAAACTTTCACGACTGTAACCCAGGAATCCTCTGTTTTTTAATCCGGCAAAGCGATTGGCAACTATCGCATCAAAACCAAGTCCGCAGGTGCAAAAGAAAAAATACTCGTTAATTTTTCCTGCATCAATTCGCATGATTTCAGGCTGAAGGAGTTTGGCAACGGCTTTTTCAATGCTCATGGGTATGCCTAAATGTCTTGCAAGGCCGTTGCCCGAACCGGTTGGGATAATACCCATCGGAATATTTTTATGGATAAGGGAGCTGCCAATTAAATTGACCGTTCCATCACCGCCAACTGCAACCACTACATCCGGTTCCCACGAAAAAACCTGCTCTAGCAAATGCGCTACTTCATCGCGCTTTTTCCATTCAAAAATGCGGATGATTTTTCCTGCCTTTTCAAGGTCCTTTAGTCGCGGAATTGCTTGTTGACTTTTGCCACTCCCTGATTTTGGGTTTACAACAATGGCAAATTTTTGAAGGGAACACATTAGCGCATAAAAGTAAAAATAATTTTACGAGAGATGTTTTAAGCGTAGTTTAATTCATCGAAAAGAAAATTGCATCTTCGTTTTATGAAAGAAGAGGTATTAAAACGATTGGACCACTACAGCATGGGCAATTTGATAGAAAAAAATCAGTCTATGTATTTTTCAGGATCTTGTTTTTCTGCCGAAATTGGCGCCCGGTGCATTGCTGATGGATTTAGTGCACTTGCAAATCCCGGTGGCACTATGTTTGACCCCTTGAGCATAGAAAGGCATCTTGAGGGGATTATGACCCGGAGGAAGTTCTCGTCCATTGATTTATTCTTTCATGATGGAGTTTACAGAAACTGGGACCACTATAGTCGATTAGGAACTTCTGATGAAAAGGAAACACTTCATAAACTGAACCATCTTTATGAATCTGCTGCAACGTATTTAAGCAATTGCCGGGTTCTTTGGATCACCTTTGGAACCGCCTGGTATTATCAGCTGAATGCTAACCATCGTCCGGTTTGCAATTGTCACAAGATGCCTAATTCTTTGTTCGAAAAAAGAATAATGTCATCGGCTGAAATTGTTGAGCGCTGGACCATTTTCATTCAACGTCTGCGCGCGTACAATCCAAGCCTCAACATTGGATTTACTGTAAGCCCGGTGAAACATCTTCGTGACGGATTGATAGAAAATAGCAGAAGCAAGGCCATATTGTTGGATGCAGTTCATCAACTTGCAGAAAAATCTTTGGGCCATTATTTTCCAGCGTATGAATTGGTAAACGATGTTTTGCGAGATTATTCCTATTACAAAGACGATAATGCACACCCAAACGAAAAGGCCATTGATTTCGTTTATCGGTTTTTTAAGGAAAAAGTTCTGGCAGGGGACCGATAACTGTTGTTTCGGAAAATCATTCAAGAAATTACTTTAAACAAAAAAAGCATTGAGTGAACAATGCTTTTTGGGGTTGTGCTTTTTTGGTTGCAGGTTCAAAAGCTGATGGCTTGAACCTAACCTTATTGGTTGGCGGAGAGGGCGGGATTCGAACCCGCGATACCCTTTTGAGGTATACACACTTTCCAGGCGTGCTCCTTCAACCACTCGGACACCTCTCCGGAAAAGAGGGGCAAATGTAGAAAAATAATTCAAATAAGGTCCCGCTAGACAAATTACAATACGGAATGTTTCAGCCTCCTAATTTTGAGATGTTACCTTGGTTTTGATCCTTGGCAGCCCAAGCCTGAATAAGGGACAGGAACAAAAGGGTAAAAAATGCTGAAACCAATACCCAAAGTAAATCGCCTCTTTCTGAACCAATTCCTTCGGCCCTGGGTGTAAGCATTTGATGTTGCACCAAAAAATATAGGTAAACGGCCAGGGCATTGTTGAGGGTGTGTGCCACGATTGATGCCCAAATACTGTTTGTCCAATAACGAATATAGCCCAAACCAACCCCCAACAACATTCTTGGGATAAACCCTAAGAATTGCATATGCATGGCGCTGAAAATAAAGCCGGTTGACCAAATGGCCAAGTGGTGGTTGTTACTTAAACGATAAAACAAAGGTTGTATAACCCCCCTGAAAAATAACTCCTCTCCAATGCCCGGTAACAAACCAACCAACAACAGGTTAACCAACAAATCACCATAGTCATCCATGGTAAGAAAGGCTTTGGTTAGCTGTTGCGTTTGCTTTTCAGCCTGCAGCATCCAATCGGATACCGGGATAAGTTCATTAGCGCTGGCCATCCAATTAATAAAGGGTTGAGCACACAACATCATCAGGCAAGCAAAAATAAGAATGGGAACCGTTTGGTTGAATTTATGAAGCCCCAACCATTTCATCGGCTCCTTGTCGGTAAGGATAGCCATGACAAAAGGAGGTAAAATAAACAGACCTATTGCCTGAATAAATTGCATCAATTTGAGTGCCCCTATCAACTGTTGATTGTCAGGGTTGATCATCAACGATGCCATATTGAAGGAGCTGATACCAAACAACCATTTCATTAAAAAAGGCGCAATAATAGAAAGAAGACTAAATGAAATGATGGAAACTCCCGTAAACAGTAGGATTAAAGAACCTAATGGTTTATTTTGAAAAGGAGGTATGAATCGACCGCTCATTTGGCTAAATTTGCAGCAAATTAACGAAATCAAATCTGCTCATGGTTCGAATTGGGGAAATAAATCTTGGAGAATTCCCGTTGCTTCTGGCCCCAATGGAAGATGTAAGCGATCCTCCTTTTAGGGCCGTGTGCAAAGACCACGGTGCTGATTTGATGTACACCGAGTTTATAAGTTCGGAAGGCTTAATCCGAGATGCGGCAAAAAGCCTTCAAAAACTCGACATTTTTGACGAGGAGCGACCCATCGGAATTCAAATATTTGGCAGCGAACCCGATGTTATGCGTGAATCTGCCATTATTTCGGCCGGTGTAAATCCCGATTTGATAGACATCAATTATGGTTGTCCGGTTAAACAAGTAGCCTGCAAAGGGGCCGGTGCTGCCTTGTTGCGTGATGTGCCCAAAATGGTTCAGATTACTGCTGAAATTGTGAAAGCGGTTCATTTGCCGGTAACGGTAAAAACCAGGTTAGGATGGGACGATCAAACAAAAAATTGTGTTGAAGTAGCCGAACGCCTTCAGGATATAGGGATACAGGCCATTACCATTCATGGCAGAACGAGGGTTCAAATGTATAAGGGCGAGGCTGATTGGACCTTGATCAGAGCAATTAAAGAGAATCCACGGATGCGAATTCCTGTGTTTGGCAACGGGGATGTGGACTCACCCGAAAAAGCATTACGGATGCGCAATGAATATGGAATTGATGGAATCATGATTGGCAGAGCTTCTATCGGGCACCCTTGGATATTCAACGAAATAAAGCACTTTTTCAAAACCGGCACCCATTTACCAAAACCAGGGATAGAAGAAAGGGTAATGGTATGTAAAAAACATTTGGACGCTTCTTTGAAATGGAAGGGAAATGTTCTCGGCATTTTAGAAATGCGCAGGCATTACGCCAATTATTTCAAAGGACTTGATCATTTTAAAGAATACAGAATGCGGTTGGTTACCACTAATTCCTATGAAGAAATTTGTTCCATTTTGGATGAAATAAAATTCCGTTATTCACCCCTTGAATCAGCAGTATGAAAAAAATGAAATTTGGTGTTGTCGTTTTCCCCGGATCGAATTGTGACAGGGATATGCAATATGTTTTGAAAGACGTATTGAAGCAGGATGTAGAAATGCTTTGGCATAAGGATACGGATTTAAAGGGCTGTGACTTTATTGTTTTGCCCGGCGGGTTTTCTTATGGTGATTATTTGCGTTCCGGTGCCATTGCACGTTTTTCACCCATTATGGATAAAGTGATTGATCATGCTCAAAAGGGAGGATTATTGATGGGTATTTGTAATGGATTTCAAATTTTGTGTGAGTCCGGATTATTGTCAGGTGCCCTCCTGCACAATAATTCCCAATCTTTTATTTGCAAAAATGTTTACATAAAAGCCCAGCACAACAATGCCGTATTTACAAGGCATGTACCGGTTGGCAAGGCGCTTAAAGTACCGGTTGCACATGGTGAGGGAAGGTATTTCGATCATCCCGAAAAAATTGAAGAACTAGAAAAAAATAATCAGGTTTTGTTTAGGTATTGCAGTTCAAACGGAACCCTAAATGAAGAGGCCAATCCTAATGGTGCCGTGAATCACATTGCCGGTATTTGCAACAAAAATGGAAATGTTTTTGGCATGATGCCGCACCCTGAGCGTGCAGCTGATAATTTGTTGGGAAACACAGATGGACTCTGCATTTTCGAATCCATTCTGGATATGGTAAATGCATAATTAAACACTAGATGAGTAAAAAAAAAGCCCGCGTTAGCGGGCTTTTTTTTGAATTGACATCAATGAAAATCAGGAATGCTCGGCATGAGGGTATAAATGCCATTATAGTTTTTTATTCTTTCTACTGATTTTAGCATCTGGTAATGCTTGCCCAATTTCCAGGATAAATATTTTGTTTCAACATCCCCGGAAAGTTCTTTCATTAATTCCTCAAAGGGTTCTTTTTGCTCGGGCAATTCAACCACCCTGTATTTAGAAGTCTTTGCCATCTTTGCTGCAGCGGCAATGGCATCATTCAAACCGCCAAATTCATCTATCAAGCCAATTTTTTTCGCATCCGTACCACTCCAAACTCTTCCTTGACCAATACTGTCAACCGCTGCAGTATTTAATTTCCTGCCGTCAGCAACCCTTTGAAGAAAAACCGAGTAAATATCTTCAACAGATTCTTGCAAAATGCCTCTTTCTTCGGCAGATAAGGGGCGGGCCATGCTTCCGAAGTTGGCTAGTTTATTGGTGGTCAAAGTGTCGATGGTAATTCCTAATTTATTGTTCAGCATTTTTTCTGCATTTAGCAGCAAACCAAATACGCCTATAGAGCCTGTAATGGTGTTTGGTTCGGCATAAATTTTATTGGCCGGGGCAGAGATGTAATAACCACCAGATGCAGCAACATCGCCCATCGAAACTATAACAGGCTTTACTTTTTTGGTTAAATTCATTTCACGCCAAATTACCTCCGAGGCCAAGGCACTTCCTCCTGGTGAATTTACCCTTAGTACTACCGCTTTAATCTTATCATCTTCACGCGCTTTTCTAATTGCTTTTGCCAAGGTTTCGCTGCCAATTTTTTCGGCTGAACCTTCCCCTGATTCAATTTCGCCACTGGCATAAATTACTGCAATTTTGGGATCCGATAGAGATTTTTTTTCTGTTGAAGGGGTTTTATGGTATTTTGACATTTTTACCCAGGCAATCTTTTCGCTGCTTTTAGCCCCTGAAAGGGTTCTGATTTCTTCCAATACCTCATCTTTGTAAACCAGTTTGTCAACGAATTTCTTTTCAAGCGCAACCCTTGCGTTTCGGATTACATAACCGCTGGCAATTTCGTTTAATGCATTGGCCTCTATTTTTCTTTGCGCAGCAACTCCATTCAACATTTGGTTCCAAATAGCATTAACATAGGTACGGGTTTGTTCTCTGTTTTCGGGGCTCATTTTATCCAGGATAAATGGTTCAACGGCACTTTTGAATTTGCCGTGTCGGATGATCTCCGGTTCAACCTCCAGTTTGGCTAGCATTCCTTTGAAAAACATCATTTCAACGCCAAGGCCTTTCCATTCAAGGTCGCCCGTAGGATGAAGATAAACCTTTTTGCAGGCACTGGCCAGATAATAGGATTTTTGGGTAAACGATTCACCATAGGCGATACTGAATTTGCCGGATTTGTTAAAATCTAAAATCGCATTTCTGATTTCCTCAACGCTTGCCATTCCTGCCGGAAGACTAGATAGTTCGAGATAAATACCCTTAACTTTTTGATCGCCTGCCGCTTTTTTCAAATCCGCCAACAAATGATTTAATCCGGTTTTTGAACGCGTAGAGAAAGAATTAAAATCGAAATTTTCCAAAGGATTTTCACTCGCCCTGTCGGTTATACCATCTTCTAAATCAATAACAAGCACAGAGCCTTCCTGAATTTCTTCCGGTTGATCCTCATTAAAAGAGGAGGCAATGCCGGCAATAATCATTATCACAATAAACAGCATTGCAAACAGGGCTAAAATGGTTCCAAGCATGGTTGCCAAAACCCATTTAAAAAATTGTCTCATTTTTTTTTTTTAGATTACAATATTACAAGTTAATTTTTTGACCATCCTAAAATCATAATACAAAGCTTGTTAAACGCAAGTCAATGGACCGGTTTTTAGATGGAATCGTGGCGGATTTTTTACTAGTTTTCAACAAGCATTCGAAATCATTTTTTCAATTCCTTTCTTTGAAAAATGAAAACGGAGCGTGTAATTGTAATGATGGGTGGTAATCTTGGCGATACCGTTTTTCTGTTCGAAAAAGCAAAGTTGGGAATTGGCCGAAAAATCGGTAGCATTATTAAGGAGAGTAGCTTGTACAGAACCGAGCCATGGGGAACTACTATTCCTTTGCCTTTCCTAAACCAGGCAATTGAAATTTCTACCACTTTAAGTCCGAAGCAAACACTTTCGGCCCTTCTCTCTATTGAGCAGGATTTAGGCCGCCAAAGGTCAGGATTGCTTAATGAACCGAGGTCTGTTGATTTGGATATTTTGTACTTCGGAGATATCATTTTGGATCAAACTGATTTAAAAATTCCACATCCGCGTTTGCACCAAAGACGCTTTGTGATGGAGGTTCTCGCAGAAGAATGGCCCTACCTGATTCATCCTGTTTTGCAAATGAGCAGCCTGGAAATTCTGAAAGATTTAAAGGATCCCCTTCGGGTAGAAAAAGTAAAGGATGGAATATAATTTTATTGCCATAGAAGGGAATATTGGGGCTGGAAAAACATCCTTATCTACCCGGCTGGCTCAGGAAATGGGAGCCAGATTGGTTTTGGAAGAATTTGAGAACAATCCGTTTTTGCCTGCCTTTTATGCAGAACCTGAGCGTTTCGCTTTTCAGGTAGAGCTTAATTTTTTGGCCCAGCGATACCATCAATTGAAAAACAGGTTGATCAATTACGATTTGTTTAGCCAAACCACCTTATCCGACTATTTTATCCAAAAAAGTTGGGTTTTTGCTCAGGTAACGCTCAAAGAAGACGAATTGGAATTGTATCGAACCCTTTTTGAAATAATAGCTGCCAGTTTACCCAAGCCTGATTTACTGGTTTATTTGTACAATGATTACGACCAACTAAAGGTAAATATCCAAAAACGGGGAAGGGCTTATGAACAAGGAATTCAGGTAGTATATTTGGAAAGGCTTCAACGTCAATACCTTAGCTATTTAAAGACGCAACCCCATTTGAGATGTTTGGTGTTGGATACCCAGGGTCTTGATTTTGTGAACAGGGAGGAGGACTACCATTGGGTAAAAGACAGGATTTTGGAAACTTACCCCCTAGGATTAACCCATATTTCAATGCAGAAATAATGGTAATTAATGGGATTCGGATGGAAACGGTTTTTTTTATCTGAAAAACAATTCTATTTTTGCGCTGCAAATCAAAATACCTATAAACCCACTAAAATGAAAAATCGCCACTTTTTGGGTCGTTTTTTAATGGCTTCACTTATCATCGGAGGTCTCAATAGTTGTAAAACAACCGATTGGTCAAAGGTAACATACATTGTTACTCCAAGTCCTTTGGAAATGCACGGTGACACCGTTGTTATTACCGTGAAAGGAACCATCCCTCCAAAGTCTTTTGCTCCAAAAGAAGTGGTTACCGTTACTCCGGTTATTAAGTGGAACGGTGGTGAAAAAACTTTGAAACCAATTGTTTTCCAAGGCGAAAAAGTGAAAGAAGGAAAGGCCATTGTAGTGGCCAAAAAGACCGAAACACTGTTTACTTATTCGGACAGGATTGCCTACCAACCTGAAATGAAAGTAAGTTTTTTGGCCGCAAAAGCCGTTTCTACCAAAAAAGAAAAGGTAAAGAAAGAAATAGAAACACCAAAAATTGCCGATGGTACAATTGTTACCCCTTTGATCACCATGAGCGATGAACGGCCAACGGTAGGAACCGAAAAAATGCCAAGAATTGTGCCCATGTCAATTGAAGCCGACTTGCTTTTTGATATCAGTCAGGACAAGGTAAAGGACAAAGAAGTAAAGTTAGAGGATATGACCGCTTTGCTTGCGTTTTTAAAGAACAGCCGCATTGAAATCATGGATGAAAAGGGTAAAAAGGTAGTTGCTTACAAGCCAAATTACACCATCAAAAACATGAGTGTTTCTGCCTATGCATCCCCGGATGGAGAAACAGATAAAAATGCCAATTTGGCTCAGGATCGTGGAAAATCAACCGCGGCTTTCATCAGCAAACAACTTCGTGCCATGAACTATGCCGAATTAATTGAAAAAGCAGATACGATGGTGGATGGAAAGAAAACGAAAATTACCAAAACAAGTCTAGAAGACCAGTTTTACAGCATTACAAGTACTCCTGAGGATTGGGAAGGGTTTAAGACCAAAATGGAAGCCTCAAGTGTTCCGGATAAGGATATGATCCTTAGAATTCTTTCTACCTATCCTGATAATGATAAGAGGGAGCAGGAAATTAAGAATATTTCAAAGGCATATACTGAAATATCTGAGCAAATCTTACCGCAGTTAAGAAGATCCAAAATGTCAATTTCTGCCGAAAAGAAGTGCAAAACAGACGAGGAATTAAGCAAAATGGCGCTTGAAATGCCAGATTCGCTTACCAATGAAGAATTAATGTACGCTGCCGGACTTACCCAGGATTTGAATGTGCAACAAAAGATTTATAGCAGTCTTTGCCGAGTGCATCCTAATGAATGGAGAGGGTTTAATAATTTAGGTGCCGTTTATTTAATGATGAATAAAGTAAGCGAGGCCGGAACCCAATTCGAAAAAGCCAATCAATTAAGTGCCAATAATCCTATTGTTTTGAATAACTTGGGTATCATTGCAATGAAAAATGGAGATAGAAATAAGGCTGCGGAATATTACGGAATGTCAAACACCCCGCAAGCCACCTACAACATGGGGCGAATTAACATCATGAGAGGTAAATATGCTGAAGCCAATGGGAATTTTTCCGGTGAAAACACTTTCAATGCAGCTCTTGCCAAAATGTTAAGTGGTAATAATGACGGAGCCATGGCCATGATAGATGCTTCAAAAGATGCAGATAGTGGAATGGGGAATTACCTTAAAGCCATTATTTGTGCTAGAAAAGCTGATAATGCAGGGGTAGTAAAATATCTTGGTCAAGCTTTTGCTAAAGATGCTGCCCTAAAAACCATGGCCATGGAAGACATGGAGTTTCTTAAAGCCAAGGAAGACGCAAGCGTGAAAACCTTGTTGCAATAAGATTTGAACTTTAAGTTCTTAATAAAAACCTGCCTGAATGGGCAGGTTTTTATTTTTTGAGTAAAAAATAATTTGCAATTTGCAGCCGGCTTTCTTATTTTTAGCTGCAAAATGGAGACTAATCGACAAAAAAGAATGAATTCTACCCTATTTCTAAAAAAGTTTACCCTGTTTTCGGTGGTGCTGTTGGCCCTGCTTTTTTCATCGCAGAAAAGCATGGCATCGCTGGATTTGAATATTGCTTCTTCAACAGATTCCGTTACACGTGATCCTAAGAAGTATTATCTAAAAATTAACGCCATCATTCGAGATTCAAAGGGGCCGGATAAAGCTGACGAAAAAACCATCAAAGGGGTAATTATAAAGGTGTTAAATGAGAATGATTACCTGGTGGCTTCCTATTTTACCGATAAAAAGGGTAAGACCAATTTTTCATTGCCACTCGATAAAAAGTTTAAGGTTCTTATCACGAAGAAAGGGTATGTAACCAAAATTGTTGAAATTAATACAGCCGTACCTAAAGAGGTGAATGCCGCCTTCATTTTTCCGGTAGATGTGGCCATTTTTGCCGAAGTAAAGAATTTAAATACCGCTGTCCTCAATAAGCCAATTGCTAAGGTGCAATTTAATAACATGCAAAAAGAGTTTGTTTACGATATTACCTATACCCACAAAATCAACGGAGAACTTAAGAAAATGTACAAGGAGTTTTACCAGTTGAAGAAGGAACAGGAAAAAGGAAAGAAAAAGAAGTAACCCAAGGTACTACTCAGGCATTTTTTGGCTAATCGCCCAACAAACAATGCCGGCACTTACTGCTACGTTTAAGGAGTGTTTGAAGCCTCTTTGTGGGATTTCAATACTCCCATCGCATAGTTCAATGATGTTTTGATCTACGCCACCTACCTCGCTTCCAAAAACCAAGGCTATGCCCGAATTTTTGGTAGCAGGAAATTGATCTAAGGCAATACTGTTGGTGGTTTGCTCTACTGCATAACATCCATAGTTTTTCAAACGGCAGGCCTCCAATGCCTGTTGGGTATGCTCAAAATATTCCCAATGAACCGTTTCTGTGGCTCCAAGTGCAGTTTTTTGAATGTCGCGATGAGGAGGTTTTCCTGTCAACCCACATAAAAAAATAGCTTCAATCAGGAAAGCATCCGCAGTCCGAAAGATACTCCCTACATTGTTAAGACTTCTGATATTGTCTAGAATCAAAATCAGTTTAACCTTATCGCTGATTTTGAATTCTTCTTCACTCAGCCTGTTTAATTCATCGTTTTGTA
This sequence comes from Bacteroidia bacterium, assembly GCA_044370375.1. Taxonomy (GTDB): domain Bacteria; phylum Bacteroidota; class Bacteroidia; order UBA4408; family UBA4408; genus JBILVQ01. The sequence goes on along the minus strand of JBILVQ010000013.1, from coordinate 1,725 downwards.
ACTTTCGGTTCAATGTTGGTAATTTGTAGATAATTTGAAACTTGAAATCATTTTTTCCATGCGTAAATTAGCGCAATCATGAGCAAAAAAACAACCGGCAAGGAAGGCAAGACTGAAACCCCGCTCATGCAGCAATATTACAGCATTAAGGCCAAATATCCTGATGCTTTATTGTTATTTAGGGTTGGGGATTTTTACGAAACATTTGGGGAAGATGCCATAAAGGCTTCCGGTATTTTGGGAATTGTACTTACCAGAAGAGCCAATGGAGCAGCCTCTTTTATTGAATTGGCGGGGTTCCCTCATCATTCTATTGATACCTATTTGCCTAAATTGGTGAGGGCCGGTAACCGAGTAGCTATTTGTGATCAACTGGAAGATCCAAAACTTACCAAAACCATTGTTAAAAGAGGCGTTACAGAATTAATTACCCCCGGGGTTGCTTTCAACGATAAAATATTAGAAAACAAGCAAAATAATTTTTTGGCAGCCGTTTTTATGCTCAAAGAAGAAGCCGGACTTTCATTGCTGGATGTATCGACCGGTGAATTTTTTGCTGCTCAGGGCAGTTTGGCCTACATTGATAAATTATTGCAGAATTTCAAACCCAGCGAGATTCTTTTTCAAAAAGACAAAAAGCAAGATTTCTTTAAAAACTTCGGAAATAAAATCTATTCTTTTGGTTTAGAAGAGTGGGTTTTTACTGGCGACTATGCCCGCGAAACCCTGCAAAAGCAATTTGGTACCATCTCATTGAAAGGTTTTGGTATTGAAGATTTTCGTTTAGGAATTATTGCCGCAGGTGCAGCATTGCATTACATTGGGCAAACCAGAACCGAACAATTACATCACATTCATCACATTGCCCGTTTAGACGAGGATCGCTACGTTTGGCTTGATAAATTTACCCTGCGTAATCTTGAATTGTTTCAAAGTTCAGGTGAAAACGGAAAGGCTTTAATTGATATAATTGATCAAACCATCTCTCCCATGGGATCGCGCTTAATGCGCAGGTGGTTGGCACTCCCGCTCAAGGATATTTTGTTGATAAAGGAGAGACATTCCGTTGTGAATTTTTTTCTCCATCAACCCGATATTGCCTTTCAGTTTACCCGTATTTTGAGGGGCACCGGTGACCTGGAAAGATTAATTTCAAAGGTATCTGTAGGCAAGGTTACCCCAAGGGAATTATTGCAGGTTAAAAATGCTTTGGTAGGCGTTGAACAAATTAAACAGGCTTGTTTGGGAATCCAAGAAACAAACCTTCAACGTATTGCCGAACAACTGAATCCTTGCCGCTCTTTGCTGGAAAGAATTGAAAAAGAAATTGAACCCGAAGCTCCCGCACAAATTGTTAAAGGTGGTGTAATTGCCAAAGGGGTCAATACTGAACTAGACGAATTGCGAAACATTGCCTTTTCGGGCAAAGATTACCTTTTAAAAATTCAACAGGAAGAGGCACAAAAAACAGGAATTTCTTCCCTCAAAGTTGGTTTTACTTCTGTGTTTGGCTACTATTTGGAGGTAACCAATGTGCACAAAGATAAAGTGCCTGTTCATTGGATTCGCAAACAAACACTAACAAATGCTGAGCGATACATTACCCCGGAACTGAAAGATTATGAGGAAAAAATTTTAGGTGCCGAAGAAAAAATCCTTCAACTGGAAAGTAAATTATTTGCCGATTTATTGGTAGCGGCCGGTGAGTACACAACCCCTGTTCAA
>JBILVQ010000130.1:0-8598 GCA_044370375.1 Bacteroidia bacterium | reverse complement strand
CAGGTGTGTAATCACTTTGGGTTCTTTTCTTTTCGTTTGCTTCTGCTTCGGCTTTAGCATCCTTCGATGAAAAATAAACATCATCGGAAGAAGAACTTCTTGCCTGCTTTGACGAAGAGCACGATGCAATTCCCAGAAATGCCATCGTAAGAAAGAGGGCTATAGATTTCATAGCTACCGGGTTATTTGTTGTGAAGTTAAGACGTTCCATAATGGTCAAGGTTTAATTCTTATTTTTGAGCCCGTTTGTTTAAAAAAGGATTAAACAAATGGTTTCAGATTCTAAAAATACAAATTCCATACCAAACTTGCAATATGGCGAAAAACCTGGCCTCCCGTGAAGAAAACTACGCTCAGTGGTACAATGATTTGGTCATAAAGGCCGACCTGGCAGAAAACTCTGCCGTAAGAGGTTGCATGGTCATTAAACCCTCCGGCTATGCCATTTGGGAAATGATGCAGAAACAATTAGATAAAATGTTCAAGGAAACAGGCCATGTTAACGCCTATTTCCCCTTGTTTGTTCCCAAAAGCCTTTTTGAAGCAGAGGAAAAAAATGCTGAAGGTTTTGCAAAAGAATGCGCCATTGTTACGCACTACAGGTTAAAAACCGACCCACAAAATCCGGGAAAATTAATCGTTGACCCCGAAGCTAAACTGGAAGAAGAACTCATTGTACGTCCTACCAGCGAAGCAATCATCTGGAACACCTACAAAGGCTGGATCCAAAGCTATCGCGATCTTCCTATTCTCATTAATCAGTGGGCGAATGTGGTTCGATGGGAAATGAGAACCCGTTTGTTTCTTAGAACAGCCGAATTCCTTTGGCAGGAAGGACATACAGCACATGCCACCAAAGAAGAAGCGCTGATAGAAACCAAAAAAATGCTTGATGTTTATGCAGAATTTGCCGAAACGCATCTCGCTATTCCTGTGGTGAAAGGAGTGAAAACGCCCTCTGAAAGATTTGCAGGTGCTGAAGACACCTATTGCATTGAAGCCCTGATGCAGGATGGCAAAGCACTACAAGCGGGAACCTCCCATTTTCTCGGGCAAAATTTCGCGAAAGCCTTTGATGTAAAATTTACCGGAAAAGATGGCAAGCAAGATTTTGTTTGGGCCACCTCATGGGGAGTTTCTACCCGCTTGATGGGAGCATTGATTATGGCACATTCAGATGACAATGGACTCGTACTCCCTCCCAAAGTTGCGCCAATTCAGGTCGTAATCATCCCCATTTACAAAAACGAGGAAGAACTTGCTGCCATTGCCAAAGTGGCCCATGAGATAATGAATGAATTGAAAAAAAGCGATGTAAGGGTTAAATTCGATGACCGCGACAATCAACGCCCGGGATGGAAATTTGCAGATTATGAATTTAAAGGAGTGCCCCTCAGGATAGCCATGGGGCCGCGTGATTTGGAAAATGGCACCATTGAATTGGCCCGCCGCGACACGCTTGAAAAAAAATCCATTGGCCGCGATGAGGCTGTAAAAAGCATTCCTGGCTTATTAGAAGAAATTCAGCAAAGTCTTTATCAAAAAGCCTTGGATTTTAGAACCGGCATGATCAAAAAAATTGATACTTGGGAACAATTCAAAACAGAAATTGAAAAAGGAGGCTTTCTTTCAGCTCATTGGGATGGAACGGCAGAAACCGAACAGAGCATCAAAGAACAAACCAAGGCCACCATTCGTTGTATACCATTAGATGCTACCGAAGAAATAGGAACCTGCGTTTATTCAGGAAAAGCATCCAACAAAAGGGTTTTGTTTGCCAAAGCCTATTAATAAATGAAGCACATGAATGGAATAAACGATTTCAACCAAACTGAAAAAATTGTTGAACTGCTCAAAACCAAAACCATTCACCAAAAAGAAGTGTTTGATTGCACCAAAAAACAATTCGTTCACTTCAAGCAACAGGCGGCAAGCATTGTTGAATACTTAAAAAAATCTACCACTGATGTTCAAAACCTTGTTTCTATTGGTTTCAAAGAAAAGGGTGAATATTATTTCGAAATTTCCATTGCCGAAGATTTGCTCGTTTTTTTCATGCACAGCAATGTGTTTGAATTTGACAAAAGTCATTACTTGTGGCAAACACAATACGCGAAGAAAAACGAAGGTGCACTGTTGGTAGGCCAAATTACCGTTTACAATTTTTTGGCCGATTCAATGAATTTTAAACGAGAAAACGATATTGGGTACCCCATTGCCCGGATTTTCATTAACCGACAAGCCCATTTTTTTGCTGATGGAAAAGGAAAGATGGGTCAAAAGCATTCAGATTTTTCTCACCAAACCCTGGATGCATCAAAATGCACAGAAATTATCCTTGATTTGATTCTTTTTTGCATGGATTTCGACCTATTTGTACCGCCTTTTCAGCAATTACCTGAAATTTCTGTTGCCGAGGTCACCAAAATTAGTGATTTTATGGCCAGGTCAACCGGCAAGAAGTTAGGCTTTAAGTTTAGCGCAGAAGAAAAACCATCCGCCTAGCATTAACCATCCGGGTTCAACCAAAATACTCTAAATCAACATTTAAACAGAAATTTTTAAAATAAATTTGGTTTATATTTCTACTTCTGTTACTTTTGCATTCCATTTTAAAAAAATGGCCCGTTCGTCTAGGGGTCAGGACACAAGATTTTCATTCTTGGAACAGGGGTTCGATTCCCCTACGGGCTACTTAAAAAAACTAAAACATGGCTAATCACAAGTCGTCAAAAAAGAGAATTCGTAGCAACGATGCAAAGCGCACACGTAACCGCTATTTCGCCAGAACAACGCGTAATGCTATCAAAAAATTACGTACCACCAGCGACAAGAAAGAAGCTACTTCAATGTTCTCTAAAGTTGTTTCTATGGTTGACAAATTGGCTAAAATCAATGTTATTCATAAAAACAAAGCCAGCAACCTGAAGTCGAAGTTGGCCCTCCACGTAAACAAATTGAACAAGGCAGCCTAAGGCTCATTCCTTTTATAACATAAAAGCCGTTCGGATTTCCGAATGGCTTTTTTCGTTTATAGCCCTTCATACTACCCTTGCGGCATTCCATCAGGAAGTTAGGTTTTCATAGAAGAATTGCAATCCTCTGATAGTTTTTATAATTTTGTGGCCTATTCATTTATTTAAACTATATCCGTTTATGCAAAATTTTACCAGCACCAGCCCCATCTCCATGTGGGCTGAAGAAGACAGACCCAGAGAGAAATTCTTATTAAAAGGTAGAAATTCCCTTAGCGATGCTGAACTTTTGGCCATTCTAATTAGAACCGGTTCCAGAGAATCCTCAGCCCTCGAATTATCCAGGAAAATACTTGCTTCTGCAGGAAACGATCTTCACCGCCTAGGAAAAATGGACATTAGCCATTTCTCTCGTTTAAAGGGAATAGGTGAAACAAAAGCCGTAACCATCATGGCGGCCCTCGAATTAGGGAGAAGGAGAAAATCGGCTGAAAAACAGGAAAAAGTTGTAATCCAAGGGAGCAATACTGCTTACAAAGAAATTCGCAGCTCACTCGAAGACCTTGATCATGAAGAATTTTGGATTATGTTGCTCAACCGCTCCAACGAATTACTGGAAATGGCCAATATCAGCAAAGGCGGTATGTCTGCCACAGTTGTAGATGCCAAAGGAATCTTCAAAAAAGCATTGAATACACCCACCTGCTGTTCAGTTATCCTGGCCCACAACCACCCCTCCGGAGCAACCAAGCCTAGTCAAGCCGACATAGACCTAACAAAAAAATTGGTGGCAGGAGGAAAAATCATGGAAATTTGCGTTCTTGACCATTTAATTATCGGTGATAAAACTTACCTGAGTTTTGCTGATGAAGGAATGCTATGAACACAGAAACACCCCTGCTGATTTTTGTTCCCAAACTTACCCCACGCGTGCGGTATATTTTCAAGTTCATTTTTCAGGATGTGCTTAAAATTTCCTTTCAGTTTTGCTTGAATGAAAATCAATTCACCGAAGCAAAGCAGCCCAAATTCTCATATAGTAACCATGCCCTTGGTGATGAACTTTTCTTTGCAGCCCGATCGTTGTTGTTTGAAACAGGATTAAAAGATCAGGATTTGCATCCCTTCGAATTCAAAGGAATAAAAGTTTTTTATGCAACCAATAAAACCTCTGCCCTTCCTTTCGATCCCTTTGCCGCTGCCTTCTTCCTTGTAAGTCGCTACGAAGAATATTTACCGGCCATCAGAGATCAACATGACCGTTTTGAAGCAACAGAATCTTTGGCCTATCAGCAAAATTTTTTAGGCAAACCGGTGGTTGATATCTGGGCCATGGAGATTAAATCGGTTTTGCTCGAAAAATTTCCTCAACTCGAATTCGGTGAAAAAAACTACACCTATCTTTCAACCATCGACATTGACAATGCTTATGCCATCAAAGAAAAGGGCTTTGTAAGGGCTTCGGCCGGACTTGCGCAATCCATCCTTAAGGGCAACCTTGCCGAAACATGGATGCGAATTAAAGTATTGTTGCGGCTGGAAAAAGACCCTTATGACACCTATGACTTACAACTTAGTATTCAAAAAAAATACAACCTTAAACCCTTGTATTTTTTCTTATTTGCTGAGTATGGAAAATTTGATAAAAATGTTCCTGTGTACAATCAGATATTTCATCATCTTATTAAATCCATTTCAGATACTGCCGCAGTAGGAATCCATCCATCTTACGCATCCAATAAGGACAAATTAAAACTTGAAACAGAAATAAAAAGGTTATCGAAGGTGATTAACCGTGACATTACTTTTTCAAGACAACATTTTTTAAAATTAAGGCTCCCCGAAACTTATAAGAACCTTCTTGATTTCGATATTAGCGAGGATTATACCATGGGTTATGCCGGTAAAATAGGCTTTAGAGCAGGAACATGTACTCCGTTTTTTTTCTACGATTTAGATCTTGAACTTGAAACGAAATTAAAGGTTCATCCTTTTCAGGTGATGGATGCAACATTATGCAACTATATGAAAATTCAACCCGATGAATGCCTTAAGTATGTTAAACCCATCATTGATGAAATAAAAGCCGTTAACGGAACTTTTGTTACCCTTTGGCACAATGAAAGTTTAAGCAACAATTGGCCATGGAAAGGATGGCGAAATGTTTACGAAGAAATTGTTCTGGAAGCTTTGCCGAAAAGTGACGTAAATTCATGAGTTTTTTTTTCCGAACCTCAACCAACCCTTTCAATAGAAAATTACCGGGCTGCCTTCAATTGCTGAATGGCTTCCTTAGGGTCGGGATGAGAGAAAACAGTGTTGCCTGCCACCAAAACATCGGCTCCGGCGGCTAACAATTCGGATGCATTATTAAAATCAACACCACCATCAACTTCTATCAAACAACCTGATGCATTGTCATCAATTAATTTCCTTAATTTTTCTACCTTCCTTAAGCTACTTTGAATAAACTTTTGACCGCCAAAACCGGGATTAACGCTCATCAAACAAACAACATCAATTTCGTTGATCATAGGCGCTAATAACTCAACGGAAGTGTGCGGATTAATGGCCACTCCGGCCTTTACCCCTGCCGTTTTGATTTCCTGAATGGTTCGGTGCAAATGCACGCAAGCCTCATAGTGCACAGAAATTTGATCGGCACCCGAGGCAACAAATTCGCGGATATAATTTTGCGGATTAACAATCATTAAATGAACATCAATAAATTTATCGGTGTTCTTTCTAACTGCTTTCAGCACGGGAAAACCAAAGGAAATATTGGGCACGAACACTCCATCCATCACATCAAAATGCATCCAGTCAGCCGCTGAAGCATGCAACATTTTAATATCTCTTTCAAGATTTCCCATGTCTGCAGATAGAACAGACGGAGCGATAAGGGGCGTTTTCATGGTAAAAATTTCCCCAAAATTAAAACAAAAGAAACGGGAATGAACTATCCGAGATAGGTTTTCAAAATTTTACTTCTGCTGTTGTGTTTCAGCCGCCTGATGGCCTTTTCCTTAATTTGCCGAACCCTTTCTCTTGTTAAATCAAACCTTTCGCCAATTTCTTCAAGGGTAAGGGCATGCTGACCATTTAATCCAAAAAAATACCGCACAACCTCAGCCTCCCTCGAAGTAAGGGTGCGAAGCGAACGTTCGATTTCACGCCTTAAGGATTCATTCAGCAATCCTGTTTCAGGACTTGGCGCATCATCATTTTCAATCAAATCATACATATTTCCGGAGGTATCTTCCCCGGAGGTTAGGGGCGCATCCATTGAGATATGACGACTATTGGTGCGCATGGAGTCGCGCACATCCTGAGCAGTAATTTCTAAAATAGAACTAATTTCATCTGCCGTTGGCTCACGCTCAAATTCCTGTTCTAATTTCGAAAATGCCCTGTTTATTTTGTTGATGGCACCAATTTTATTCAAGGGTAAACGAACAATCCTTGATTGCTCTGCCAAGGCCTGTAAAATGCTTTGGCGTATCCACCAAACCGCATAAGAAATAAACTTAAATCCTCTGGTTTCATCGAACCTTTGGGCGGCTTTAATCAATCCTAAATTTCCTTCATTGATTAAATCGGGTAAACTCAATCCCTGATTTTGATATTGTTTTGAAACCGAAACCACGAAACGCAAATTGGCCTTGGTTAGTTTTTCAAGGGCAGCCTGATCACCCTGCTTTATTCGTTTGGCCAACTCTACCTCCTCTTCGGAGGTAATCAAATCAACACGTCCTATCTCTTGAAGGTACTTATCCAAAGAAGCATTTTCTCTGTTCGTAACCTGTTTGGTGATTTTTAGCTGGCGCATAAAATATGGGGGTTAGGTTCGGCAAGGTTTTACGAACGAACCCGAAAAAAGGTTACCTTTTTAATTCTGCCCCATTTTACTGCACATTCACGGGCAAAATTTGCAAAGCTGCTCCATCAAAAGCTGCATAATGACCTTTAACGAACCATTCGCCCAAATTGAGATACCTAAAGCCCTCTTCAAACTTTTTATCAATGACCAAATGCCGGTGGCCGAATATAAAAAAATCAACGGGTTGCTCTTTCTGCACGCTTTTGCAAAATTGAACCAGCCACTCCTTTTCATCTCCAAGGTATTTCTCCTCGAGGGTATGGCCACGACTTTTTCCTGACCAAAAATTGGCCAATGCTATCCCTATATCCGGATGAATCCAGCGAAACAGCCACTGGCAAACCGGATTGGCGAAAACCTTTTTGATAAACTTGTAACCATAATCTCCCGGACCGAGTCCATCTCCATGACCGATAAAAAATTTCTTTCCGTTCATCTCGAAAGAAACACAACCACGGTGAAGGGAAAGGCCTATTTCATCCGGCAAATAATTTTTGGCCCACATATCATGGTTGCCGGTGAAATAATGAATCACAACTCCTCTTCGATGCAGGTGCATTAGCTGCGCAAAAAGGTTGAAAAAACCCTTAGGAACAACGGTTTTGTATTCGAACCAAAAATCAAAAACATCGCCCAACAAGAATAAAACTGCAGCTTCTGATTCAATTTCCTTGAGCCATTGCACAATTGTTTCTTCTCTGGCTTTCGTTTTGGTTCCTACAGGAACCCCCAAATGGAAATCGGAAACAAAAAATATTTTTTTTCCGGCCGGAAGTTGATGAAAGGGAAGATTTAGAGCAGCAGCAAATTCTTTACTCATACCTTCTGCTCAATTGTATCATGTCATAAATCATAGCTCCATAGTTGTTTTCAACCTGAGCAAACTGTTCGTAAGTTGCAAGCGCGCTATTGCTGAAATTACGGTAACCCTTCGTATCCATTTGGACCATAAAATTTAATGCTTCGACCAATTCAGCGGCTGTTGGGTTGGCGCTAAGTAAAATTCCGTTGACACCATTCTGTAAAACCTCAGCAATTCCACCTACATTGGCTGCAATTACCGGAATTCCAAAAGAAAACGCTTCTAGGATAGAAACCGGAATATCCTCATGTTGCGACAGGCTAATAAACACATGAGGCCGGTCTTGTTGAATGATTTCATAAACCTGATCTGTATTTAAATCGGCCGTGAATCTGAACTTAACATTGGGTTTATTAAACAGATGGTTAAAGGCAAACTGTTTCATGTTTTGCTGATCGTTTCCATCGCCAATATGGTGCCATTCAATTTCAAGGTGTTCGGCCATTTCCAGCGCTTCTACCAATAGGGCTATTCTTCTGTGCTTCTCAAGAAAAGACACGGTTAGAATTTTCAAAACACCGTTCTCTCGGGAGGTAACTATGGGCTGAACTTTCCTAACACCCAAGCGATGCACCAAAATATTAGGAGGTGCTCCCGGTCCGGCCTGATCAAACAAATAATCCCTTCCCAAATTCGAAACAGAAAAAACAGCATTTATTTTGTTTAAAATATAGCGCCTGAAAGGTTGAAAGGCAGAAAATTTTGAATGCAATTCATCATCTTGAAGAATAAACCTGGAATAGACCCCGGCCACCCGATGACGCCTCTTTATCCAAAGCATGGCAAGCGTAAACTCACTCAAATGATAGGAATAAAAGGTTGTCTTTTTAAAGGGAATGTGATTGCTTTTTAAAAATTTTGTCAATATTTTCTTAAAGTAA
>JBILVQ010000129.1:0-8700 GCA_044370375.1 Bacteroidia bacterium | reverse complement strand
TCTTCGATGGCTACGCTCCAGGCCACGCCTACATTGGCGAAATCGTCATGCATATCGAAATTATTCATGAACAAAAGATTCATGGGAATACTGCCTTCGAAGCGAAAAGTATTAAAGATTTGTGGCAGAATAAACATGCCGGAAATCAAGACCAAATAATACAAGGGCCAGATGCGCAAAATTCTGCGAACATAAAAAGCACCGATGTTTATTTTTCCTTTGGCTTCTTCCTCTTTGATGAGCAGGAAGGTGATTAAAAAACCGGAGATGACGAAAAAAATGTGTACACCTTTTCCGCCGGAAACATTCAAATCTTTGATGACTTGGCTGAGCCAGGGAATATCTGTTAAACCATAAAAAGAATGAGCAAAGGAATGTTGCCAAAAGACCAGGAAAAAAGCCAGAAAGCGAAGACTGTCCAAACGGGTAAAATAAAGGGGCGCAGCATTGGCTTCTTTCATGGCAGCAAAAAAATCTAAACGGAGTGTTTTGTTCCGCGGTCCAAAAGTAAAAAAAAGACCAAGTAAAAAGGCCTGTTGTGGGAGAACAGGCCTTAAAAAAAATGTAGTTGACTGATTGGGTTAAAGAGAGCCGAAAACTTTTTTCAGCAAATCGGAGACGCGGGCAGCAGGGTCTTTGCGAATTTTACCCTCCTCCTCGGCCAGCAATTTGAATAAACCTTGAAGGGCTCTTTCGGTAACATATTCTTCGAGATTAGGATTTACCTTTTGCACCATGGGCATGGCATTGTACTTTTTAACCAAAGGATTCCAGTATTTGGTGATTTCAACCTTCTTTAAAGAAGCAGCAATGATGGGTTTAATTTTTTGCGTTAACTCTGCGGTGGTTTTATCGCGCAAATAGCTGGTGGCAGCATCGTTGTTGCCTTTGAGAATTGACATGCCATCGGCAATGCTCATTTTGGTAATGGCATCAACAAATACGGGCGTCACGCTTTTAGAAGCATCTTCGGCCGCGCGGTTCATGGTTTCAACAAACTTATCCACCTGACTTCCCATGCCGGCACTTCTTAGCGTGCTTTCCATTTTTTTTGCTTCGGAAGGAAAAGGAATTTTGATGGACGGATTTTTGAAAAAACCATTGGCGGCAGAGGCGCGTTCAACGGTTTTGTTGGTACCTACCTGCAGGGCTTCGCGGAGGCCGCCAACCACTTCATCGTTGGTTAATTTAACATTACCACCGGAGGCGTTGGTAATTCCGTTTTGGACCTGATTGCCCAAACCTTTGATATCGGATAATTTTTGCGCCCGAGCAACCTGGGTACTAAAAGCCATTGCGAGCGGGAGCAGAAGAGAAAAATACTTTTTCATAAAATGTTTTTTTATGGAATAATCAAAAACATTGCCAACATTTGCGTTGTTGCTGATGAAGACAAAATTTATACAAAATTACAATGAACTGTGAAATAATTACCATAGGCGATGAATTGCTGATTGGGCAGGTAATTGACACCAATTCGGCCTGGATGGCGCGGGAGTTAAACCCGATGGGGATTGCGGTGCGGCAGATTACTTCGGTGTCCGACAAAGAAGAACACATTGTTTCGGCCCTGGAACTGGCCTCCAAAACGGCTGCGGTGATTATCATGACCGGTGGCTTGGGCCCCACAAAAGACGACCTGACCAAAAACACCCTGTGTCGTTATTTTAACAGTGAATTGCGCTTTGATGAAGACGTTTACGGGGATGTAAAAAAATTATTTGCCGAACGTGGTTTTGAAGTAACCGAAACCAACCGACAACAAGCCATGGTGCCGGTGGCAGCGCAGGTTTTACGCAACCAACGCGGAACAGCACCCGGAATGTGGTTTGAAAAAAACGGGGTGATTTATGTATCGCTGCCCGGAGTACCTTATGAAATGAAGCATTTGATGGAGAATGAAGTATTGCCGCGCTTGCGAAAGAGCTTTGATTTGCCACCGGTGATGCACAAAACGTTGTTAACACAGGGGATTGGAGAATCTACCCTTTCTGATAAGATTTCTTCGTGGGAAAGTGCCTTACCCAAAGACCTAAAGCTGGCCTATTTACCCTCGCCCGGCATGGTGCGCCTGCGTTTGAGTTTGGTGGGAGCCAATGCGGTAACACGCAAAATGTTGGAACAGGAAACAGAAAAGCTAAGGGCTTTAATTGCCACGAATTATTTTGGAGAAGATGAGGATACCTTAGAAAAAGTGGTTGGAAATATTTTGAAAGAACGCAATGAAACGATGGCCACAGCAGAGAGTTGCACCGGAGGCCATTTGGCCGCAAAAATAACGAAAATGCCCGGTGCGAGTCAGTTTTACAAGGGAAGCATTATTGCCTACGCCAATGAAATAAAAAAACAATTACTGAATGTTTCTGCCGACACGTTAGAAAAACATGGTGCGGTGAGTGAAGAAACCGTAGTGGCGATGGTAGAAAGTTTATTGCGGGTGATGCAGGTAGAAGGAGGAATTGCGACTTCGGGCATAGCCGGTCCGGACGGGGGTAGCGAAGAAAAACCGGTAGGATTGGTTTGGATTGCAGCTGCTTACAAGGAGAAAACGCTAACAAAAAAGTTTCTGTTGGGAAGCAACCGGGAGCGAACAATAGAAGTAGCTTCGCAACATGGATTGTTTATGTTAAGAAAATTAATGTTGGAGAGCAATGCGTGATTTAAAGGAAAAGCCCTATTTTCCTCACCTGGATGCCTTGCGGTTTCTGGCATTTCTGGCTGTATTTTTGGAACACTTCTCACTTTCAGGTTACGCTTGTTTTGAAAACAAAACCTTTGCACTATTGCGTGAAGTTTTTTTTTACCGAGGCTACTTGGGGGTTTCACTTTTCTTTGTGATCAGTGGCTTTTTGATTACCACGCTACTGATGCATGAATGGAAAACCAAGGGCGGAATCAATATCAAAAATTTTTACATCAGGCGGGCACTCAGGATATGGCCTTTATACTTTACCGTATTGATCATTGGATTCATTATCGCTCCATTGCTGACCGATGCCGTGAACAACGAAACATCTAACCCATGGTATTATCTGTTTTTTGCTGCTAACTTTAATTCCATTTATTGGGGACTGCCCAACAATCCGGTTTTGCTGCCCATGTGGTCCTTAGCAGTGGAAGAACAGTTTTATCTCTTCTTTCCAATTTTGCTATTTCTATTCAGAGGAAGGGTTTTGTTGTTGGTTTTATTGTTGATGATTGGGGGCGGATTATATTACCGGCATTTGCTCTACCCCAATTTTGTGGCGATGGGCATTCATAGCATTACGGTTGCTCCTGACCTCATTGTTGGGGTGTTGTGTGGATTGGCCTATCAATGGAACTGGAAAGTGCTGGATTGGATTAGGAACATGCCATCTTGGTTAATATTTTTGATTTATCTGGTTGGAATTTATTTGCTTTTTAACGGAACATTTGATTTTTACCGACCAACGGTTTTGATTTCACGTTTGGTATATACCTTATTCTTTGCCTTTATTGTTTTAGAGCAGAGCTTTGCCAAAAATTCGGTCGTAAAATTCTCAACAATACCGAAGTTATCGCAATTAGGAATCATTTCCTATGGCTTGTATTGTTTGCATCAACCGGCATTGATGATTGGAAAAGCAATAGAGGGATTAATTCATCCCTATTTTCCGGACTGGCTTACGATCATGGTCATGATGAGCACAGGACTTTTGCTGGCGGTGTTTTTTGCCCGCCTTAGCTTCCGTTATCTAGAGAAGCCTTTCCTTTTAATGAAGCGAAAATATTGATTTTAAGGCAACTGCCTAGAAAAATACCTTTGATGCGGGCCCATGTTATTTTTTTTCAAAACAATAGGGAATGAAATTTATTTCATTAAATTTGTTCGACAAACAAGAAAAAACCAGCGATAAAAAGAATTTTAATTCAATCAAACAAAAACCATGAAAACGAAAAAAATAAAAACCATTTGTAATGGACTAGTGGGTATAGGAATCATGCTATCCATTCAGGGAGTTCAAGGGCAGGAAGGGCAACCGGCATCAAAGCAAGCAACACCACAAACTGTGGTTGCACAACCTGCCACACAAAAGCCGGCAGCAACACCTGCAGCAGGACCTTCAGCTGCCGACAGAGAAAAAATGGCCGCTGAGCGCAAGGCCAATCAGGAAACGATGTTAAAGATTGCGCAGTTAAACAAAGAAGTACAGGAGGCAGAGAAAAACGGAGATGGTCAGAAACCTGAGGTAGTTGCCAAAAAAGCGGAGTTAAAGAAATTGCAGGATGAGCGCAATGCAAAGATGAAAGCCGAGCGTGAAAAGATGATGAAAGAGCGTCAAGCCAGCATGCCACCGCAGGATCCTGAGGAAATGAAAAAAATGGCCCAATTAAACAAAGAAATTCAGGAGGCAAACAAAAAAGGAGAAGGTGATACCCCTGAAACAAAAGCAAAAAAGGAAGAGTTAAAGAAAATGCAGGAAGCAAGGGTTGCGAAGGTGAAAGCAGAAAGAGAAAAGATGATGAAAGAGCAAAGTGTTGCCCCTGCCAGCACACCTGCAAAATAATTTTTGCATAAAATTGAGATAAAAAAAAGGAAGGTTATCACCTTCCTTTTTTTTTAGATATTAGCCTTAGCATTTTAACTTGGTCAAAAGAAACAGAGATTTTAATTAACAAATGGGCCAATAAATTATGGCAGATATTTAGCCTTTGAAAAGTTCTCAAAAAAAAGACAGTTTTTTCTTTCAATGAGTTTTAAAATATATTTTTGGCAAATTGAACAAGCGTGAAGAAAGGCCAAAACATTTTCACCTTAGTGCAAAAAAATCCTTTTCATCATAGAGAAAAATGTCCTTAATCTTTTCCCATCCCTTAGATTGAAAAGGCGATGCAGATAGGTAAAGGGAAGAAAATGGAAGTTAAGCAACCCTTATTGAACATCTTGTCCACAAAATTTCCCTTCAAATTGTTAATTACCTAAAGAATCAAAAAAAAAAGGGAATCGGTAAAATCTACCCATTCCCTTTTTTTTATTTTCTATTTTAGCTTTTACAAACCCTCCAACAACTGATCATCTACCAAATGAGGCATGGTTACTTTTAGTTGAGGCGTTCTGTCCATTTCGCGTTGTATGGCAAACATGGCCTCCTTATTTCTCGCCCAGCTTCTACGGGCAATGCCATTGTTTACATCCCAAAACAGCATAGACTTTAACCTTCTGTCACTATCGGCACTGCCGTCTAACACCATGCCGAAACCACCGTTGATCACCTCACCCCATCCTACTCCACCGCCATTGTGTAAAGATATCCAAGTGGCACCACGAAAACCATCGCCAACAAAATTATGAACCGCCATATCTGCCGTAAATGAAGATCCATCATAAATATTACTGGTTTCACGATACGGAGAATCGGTTCCTGAAACATCATGATGATCACGACCCAATACTACCGGAGCCGAAATAATTCCGGCCGCAACAGCCTTGTTGAAAGCTTCTGCAATGCGCATCCTTGCCTCACTGTCGGCATATAATATTCTTGCCTGAGACCCCACCACCAATTGATTGGCAGCAGCCTGTTTCATCCACAACAAATTATCGTTCAACTGCTGCTCAATTTCGGGAGGCGCAGTCTTCAACATATCTTCCAACACCTCAATGGCCAAACGGTCGGTGGTGGCCAAATCATCAGGATTGCAAGACGTTACCACCCAACGGAAAGGACCAAAGCCATAATCGAAACACATGGGACCAAGAATATCCTGCACATAAGAAGGATAAATAAAAGTTCCATCTTCTTTTAAAACAGGTGCTCCTGCTCTTGATGATTCTAATAAAAATGCATTGCCATAATCGAAAAAATACATCCCTTTGGCAACCATTTTTTGAACAGCAGCTACATGTCTGCGCAAGGTGTTTTGTACTTCACTTTTAAATCGCTGCGGCTCTTCCGCCATCATTCTTTGCGACTCTTCCAAAGAAAAACCGGCAGGATAATAACCTCCTGCCCATGGATTGTGCAATGAAGTTTGATCACTGCCCAAATCAACATGAATGCCACGTTCTGCAAGCCTTTCCCACAAATCAACCACATTGCCCTGATAGGCTAAAGAAACGGCCTCTTTGTTCTCACGCGCCATCAACATCCGATTGATAATTTCATCCAAGTTATCATATACTTCATCCACCCAACCTTGCTGATGACGAACCCCTGTGGCCTTTGCATTTACCTCTGCAATCACACTAACAGCACCGGCAATTTTAGCTGCTTTTGGCTGAGCACCGCTCATACCGCCCAATCCGGCAGAAATAAAAATCTTACCTTTTAATCCGTCTTTGCCGGCTCCGGAAAATTTTCTTCCTGCATTTAAAATGGTAATGGTTGTTCCATGCACAATTCCTTGCGGACCAATATACATGAAAGAACCTGCTGTCATTTGACCATATTGCGTTACTCCTAATGCGTTGAATTTTTCCCAATCATCCGGTTTTGAGTAATTAGGAATCATCATTCCATTGGTAACCACCACGCGTGGGGCATCTTTGTGTGAAGGAAACAAACCCATGGGATGTCCGGAATAAAGAACCAGTGTTTGTTCATCCGACATTTCGGCCAGATACTTCATGGTTAAGCGATACTGTGCCCAATTCTGAAAAACTGCACCATTTCCACCATAGGTGATGAGCTCATGCGGATGCTGTGCTACGGCATGATCCAGATTGTTTTGTAACATGAGCATGATGGCTGCGGCTTGTTTCGATTTGGCCGGATACCAATCAATCGGTCGGGCTTTTATCACGCCCGAAGGTCGGAAGCGATGCATATAAATTCTGCCGTAATCCTTCAACTCCTTCGCGAATTCGGGCGCAAGTACAGCATGATACTCGGGCTTAAAATAACGAAGCGCATTACGCAGCGCTAGTTTCTTTTCGGCAGCATTAAGGATTTCCTTTCTTTTGGGTGCATGATTAATTTTAGGATCAAAGGCTTGCGCTTGGGGCATTTGATCAGGAATTCCGCTTAGTATTTCTTCTTTGAAAAATTGCAAGTCGTTGTGTTGGAGAACAGTACTCATGAAAAAAAAGAATTAAGGCTTATGGATTTTTTCAGGCTCAAATTTACCTGTATTTTTGTTGTATCCATAAGGACAGTGTTTACAGCCATTTTTACAACAATAACCTCTATTCAAAAGGTATTTGGCCGTGAAAACAACATATCCTTCCGGACTGTAATAATAATCATCGGGATCAAGTTTGCGTAGTGGAGAGAACTCATTCATTGGAACTTTCAAAGTTAATACAAGAACCGGAAATTCAGAAAATTTGTCTGCCCGAACTCAACAACTCAGGACACGAATTGTTCATTTTGCGCCTCGATGCCATGCACCCGCGTTTTGGGGGCAACAAATACTTTAAGCTGATAAAAAATATTGAAAAATTCAGCAAAGGAAATTATGAAGGCATTGTTAGTTTTGGTGGAGCCTATTCCAATCACTTAACCGCTCTCTCCTGGGTTTGCGAAGTTTTACAAATTCCTTGTACCCTCTTCATTCGTGGCGAGGAAACCCTACCCTATAATCCAAGGATCATAAACATGAAAAAATCGGGTGCAAACCTCCGCTACCTGAGTCGTGAAAATTATAGGCAAAAAGAAGAAAAAGAATTTCTTCAGCGTTTAGAGGAGGAATTTCCCAACTACTTTATCA
The DNA here is from genome assembly GCA_044370375.1 of Bacteroidia bacterium. Taxonomy (GTDB): domain Bacteria; phylum Bacteroidota; class Bacteroidia; order UBA4408; family UBA4408; genus JBILVQ01. The sequence goes on along the minus strand of JBILVQ010000129.1, from coordinate 1,029 downwards.
TTCCGGAAGGAGCCAATAACCGCGAAGGAATGGAGGGTTGCAAGGCAATTGCCAACTTCATTCCGCAAGATTTCAAACATATTTTTTTGCCCGTTGGAACAGCAGGAACGATTACAGGAATGGCTGCAGCCTTGAAGACCGGACAAAAGCTATGGGGAGTTAGTGTTTTAAAAGGAATGTCGCAAATAGAAGAACAAATTTTATTGAATATTTCACAGCATGCTTTGGGTTCGCAGCATTGTGATGTAGCGATTATTTACGATGCACATTTTGGTGGCTATGCAAAAAGGCCAAAAGACTTATTGCTGAAAATAGAATATTACGAAAATCAATTGCAGGGGATTTTACTTGAGCCTGTTTATGTGGCCAAAGCATTTTTAGGAATGCTGGAACAAATTCGGCAAAACAAAATCAAGGCAGGAGAAAAAATGCTGCTGATACACACAGGCGGTTGGTTTGAGGGAGATGAAAATGGTAGAAGATTAAGCTAACGTAGCCTAATCAAACAAAGAGTTATTCGAAATTAAAGTCCGAAAAAACCGAAGAAAGCCAAAAACCAGACCCCAAAATAAATGGCGATGGTGGAGGCGCCTGCATAATCTTTTGCCAATCGTTGGCCGGTGAACAAGAACAACAGAGTAATGCCGGCCAAAGCGCGGGCAATGAAGAAAAAATTGAAGGAACCCATTAAAATTGCGGGCACAGCCAACAAAAAGGACAGACCGGAAGCCAATTCAAAACAGGTTAAAAGAATTAGGAGTTGACGGACGAATCGGGCAAAAAATGTTTTAGAAAAATGTGGTTCTAACCAGGCTAAATTACCTTTAAAATCAAAACACTTATCCAGTCCAGACTGCAAAAACAATACGGCAAAAAACAGCGAATAAATTAGCGGTCCGACCATAAGGACAAGTTGATTCATCTTCATCATTAAAATTTTTCCAAAAGTAAAATTTGCCTGGCAATTCTGTTGGCAAGGGCTGAATCATTTTCAATGCCATCATCCAACACACTTCTAACGGCAGGGAT
>JBILVQ010000001.1:0-65897 GCA_044370375.1 Bacteroidia bacterium | reverse complement strand
AGACAATACCTTAACGCTGCAAGTCACCATTACGGAACCAACAGCCATAGATGTACAAATTAGTAAATCGAATTACCCGAACAACTTTAATGTAAGCTGCTACAATTGTTTTAACGGAACAATAGATGCAGTTGCCAGTGGAGGGACCGCACCCTATACCTTTGAATGGATATGGCAAGAGAACAACATTGGCACTACAGCCAACCTTAGTAACTTAGGCGGTGGTGATTATAATTTGATAATTAACGACCAAAACAACTGTCGATATCGTGGCGAAGTAAATTTAAAAGAACCTGAACGACAAGACTGGGGCATGAGCGGGAATGCGGGCACTGACCCGGCCACACAGTTTATTGGAACAACGGATAGTGTGGATGTGGTGTTGAAGAGTAATAATATTGAACAATTAAGGTTGAGTAATAATTACGCTAAAATTAGTTCGGGGAATTTATTAATTGGCGATAGTTTGGGAGTGTTCAGCAGAACCGATACTTCCGGAAACAAAATATTAAGGTTTGGTTTAGAAAGAGATGAAGTAACAGGAAACCATTTTATTTGCGGGCAAAACTATTTGCCGCCAGGTACAACACAAAATATTTTTGGAGGCTTTATTTATGCGGTTGCACAAGCCAACCAGCCGCAATTGGCTATGGGTGCAGATGGAAGCAATGGCATCATTGAAACCTCAGCAGCGGTTCCTGAAAATTCATCAGTGCAAAGTGAATCACGACTATTGCTCAATTATTACTGTGGCCGGGACGTACTTGTCGGCAACTCACAAGCAGGAAACCTAATTGCAAATAACAGATTAGGTGTAGGCGTTACAGATTTTGATACGGATCCACTAACCGTTTTTCAATCTAATGGAAACTCATGGCTTAATGGAAATGTGAGAATTGGTAATCAAGATAATCCACAAACTTACAAACTGGCCGTGCATGGAATTGTATTTGCCAGAGAAGTGAAAGTAACCCAATCGACTTCCATTTGGCCCGATTATGTATTCGATGAAAATTATGAGCTCACCTCGTTGGAAAATCTCTCCACTTATTTAAAAGAAAATAAGCACTTACCTAAAATCCCATCCGCTGCAGACGTGAAAGAGAATGGTTTTTCAATGGGTGAAATGACTCCCCTTTTGCTTTTAAAAATTGAAGAACTAACCCTTTATTTATTGCAGCAGCAAAAAGAAATTGCCTCATTGCAAGAAGAAATAAAACAGTTAAAAGGCAAGTAAAATGAAAGCAATCTTATTGGCTTTTGTTTTGCTTTGCTCCGGGCTAACAAAAGGTCAAAATCTTTATCGTTTCAAAGAGCATTATGATTATATAATGTTCAAAGGAATTCTTAACGGGCAGGAAGGTTACATTAATTACCTTAGAAACAAAACTGACCAAACGCCAGGAAGCATTTATGGTGATGAGCTTGCACCCATAAATGAATCTCTGATTTCAATGTACCTAACAACAGGTGATAAAGATTACCTATTTAAATCGCTGATACTTTCCAAGCAAACCCTTGATGCAAGAATTATATTATACAATGAAAATTATTTCGGCTGGACTCTCTTCAATGATGAGTTTTCCAGATACCAGGACATGATTGCCATTTGGCCCATTGCCCATCTGGTTTTTCTGATAAAAAATGAACAACCGGGCTTAAAAACAGTGCCGGTGCCAGACTTCCTTAGCACATACTATCCCAACCTCAGCAATTTAGAAGCTATTGCAAATTTTCTGCTCCAGGAGATTGAGATAACCATGAACAAACATGCTGACATTTTATTCACCACTGAATTGGGCTTTCTGTTTAATCAAGATTTCCCTCAACAAGCTGCTCAACTCAATCAAAATGTTCTTTGCGCATTACCTTTCCTCTACACGGGTCTAACAGGAAATTCCAATCACCTTACAAAAGCCAAACGTATAGCAGAATTATTAAAATCCCATCTTACTTTTACAGATAAATGCCATTCACCGTGTCCAAATGAAATTCAATATGATGCCCCGATTTTTTTAAACGGCCCAAATAATTCCTTTTGGTATTATACCAATGGGTGGTCCCTTGAATTATCCAAATGCGCACCTTGCCCTGACGAAAACTCGTTTGATTACCCAAAGGCAATTGAAGCATCCGAGGACGTATCTCATGCAGTCAACTCTATGTATTTTTTTTATGAGGCTTATAAGCAGGGACTCACCATTAACAACAATAATGACCTTTTTCTAAACCATGCAGAAATGGAAAAATTCAGACGAATGTTTTTGAATAATATTTATGATGAAACGGATTCAGAGGGATTAACCAAATTTAACCTAAGGGTGGATGGAACCAATACTTTCTTGGCAGAAGATGATGGTCAGGTTCCCAATGCTTACAAGAATTTAATTTCTGCCTTTATGCCCTTTTACCAATTTGATGATAACGGCACGGTAAAATCAACAACTACTTACGATTTGATTTTGCAAACCATGAAAAATGTATGGGAAGGAGGAAATCCAAACAATCCTAACAACAACAGGTCTGCATTAGATTTTCTTAGCTCCTCAGCTATTGGCGGCTATGGTTTTTCTCAGGTTGTAAGGGCACAATGGGACAAAGAATGTGTGGATTTAGTTCTTTTCAACAGGAACCTTACCTATAACCAAGACTTCCATGCCAAACACAATTTAACCATTAATACTTTAGAAGATATTCCCACAGAGTTTCTTTATGACAGTGATTATCTGTTCAATCCTAACACCAATCAAAACAGCACTGCGCTTCCTGTGTATCAAAACTCCAACTTTACCATACCAAGTGGTGTAACGGCTAACATCACTGCAGGGAATTCTGTTTCTCTTAAGGGTGAAGTTTATTTTAACTCTGGATCAGAAGTAAGTATAAGTTCTGTTACATCTAATTGTTATTCAGGTGGAAGATTCTCACAATCAAACAATAATCTTATTGCCCCAATCGATTCTTCAACTCAAAAATCAGTAAAGAAGAATTCAATGAAACAACTAGACCCAATAAAACCTCAAATTAATGCTTACCCGAATCCCTTTTCTTCCTCCATTACTATTGAAATTGAATTCACGGAGCGGCCTAGCAATTTTATTCTACAAAATTCGATGGGGCAAATCTTGCAGATTAACACAATATTTCCAGGAAAAACAGAAGTAAACTTAAATCATTTAAAAAATGGTGTTTATTTTATTTCAATTATTTCTGTGGAAGGAATAATTAAACAAAAAATAATTAAAAATTAGTTTCAAAAATGAAAAAATTACTTTTTACATTGTTCTTATTTGTTGTGGCCATCAATTTTGAATTGATTGGCAAAGAAATAAAATACCAAAACCTAAACCAACAGCATGGGCTATGTATAGAGTTATGGGGTACGAGCACAGCATTTAATATTCATTATCTCTTCTTAAAAAAAATAAATAAAATGAATTTGTTTTTTCAAACCGATGCAATTGCAGGATATAGGTCAGAATCAGCAGGAAAAACTGGGGTAATTCATGTGTATAATTTTTCAGTAGCCGGAAATTTAGGTTATTTGCACAACTCAGGAAGAAGCTTGCTTTTAGGTTTTGGTTTAGGTCAGGAGGAAGGAAGAGTCGTACAAGGAAAATTAAGTTCAGATGATAAAACAAACAAAACAGTATTGACTTACATTCGACTTAATTATTCTAGAAGATTATGTAATGAAAGATTGATTCTGGGAATTTCATTGGTTTATGGCATCAAAATTATGAACTATCAGAATGGATTGAACCCAACGTTCAATCGAAGGACTTTAGAAAAAAATAATTGGCTTTTTCCGGGAGTATCCATCGGCTATTGCTTTGGTAAAAAATATTTTCAAAAAGAAAAAATTGGCACAGAGTAATGGCCAAAGATTATATTCCAGAAAATGGTTTTAATTTAATATCTTTGATATAACAGATTCAGAGGGATTAACCTACCTTAATTTGAGGGTTGATGGAACCAATTACGCCTTAAAGGTAGATGATTCAGATGAATTCAATGCTTACAAGAATTTAATTTCTGCCTTTATGCCCTTTTACCAATTTGATGATAACGGCACGGTAAAATCAACAACTACTTACGATTTGATTTTGCAAACCATGAAGAACGTATGGGAGGGTGGAAATCCAAACAATCCTAACAACAACAGGTCTGCATTAGATTTTCTTAGCTCCTCTGCTATTGGCGGCTATGGTTTTTCTCAGGTAGTAAGGGCCCAATGGGACAAAGAATGTGTGGATTTAATTCTTTTCAACAGGAACCTTACCTATAACCAAGACTTCCATGCCAAACACAATTTAACCATTAATACTTTAGAAGATATTCCCACAGAGTTTCTTTATGACAGTGATTATCTGTTCAATGCAAACACCAATCAAAAAAGCATAGCCCTTCCTGTTTATCAAAATTCTAACTTTATTATACAAGACGGAGTAACTGCAAGCATTACGGCCGGCAATTTTGTTTCCATTAAAGGGGAGGTTTATTTGCAAGCGGGCTCGGAGGTAAGCATTCAGACTGTAAGTTCAGCCTGTTATACGGGAGGAAGGTATGCCTCGGTAAACATCAACCTTCCAGATTTAGCTGATTCAATCAATCCAATTACCATTGTTCCAAATATTGACATGCAAGAAAATTATTCATCACACCGTGTAATAATCTCACCAAATCCGTTTAATGAAACCCTAACGATAGAAACAACTAATGTAAACCATTCTTACTCTTATTCATTACAAAATACAATGGGTCAAATTTTGGAAACAGGTATTTCTTACTCAAATAAAACAATACTCAACCTTTCAAATATTTCAAAGGGAATCTATGTTCTTAAAATTAATTTTGATGAAAATATCCATAGTACCAAGTTAATTAAAAATTAATTTCAAAAATGAAAAATATAATCGTTTTGCAAATTTCAATTTTAATTGGGTTGCATGGAACTGCAATTGGACAATCAAGTACTTCAAAAAATAAACAATTTTTTCATGCCCTTTGTTTTGAATTCTGGGGTACAAGTAACGCATACAATTTGCAGTATTTCTATAACTCCAAAATTAAACAGACTAGTTTGTTTTATCAAGCCGATGCGATTGCTGGTTACCGCTATAATTTGCAAGGGAACCATGAACTAGTTCATGCCTATAATATCTCTACCGCAATAAATTTAGGCTATAAGCATAGTAGTGGCCGAAGCATCCTTTTAGGGTTGGGATTAGGTTATGACAAGGGCCGAATATCATTCTCTCAGGACAAAACGAATAAATCAATTGTAGTTTACTTTCGTCTAAACTACGCAAGACGTATTCTTCAAGAGAGGTTGATTTTGGGTGTTTCTTTGATTTATGGGAAGAAAATAATAGATTACTATAATGGATTAGACCCATCGTTTAATCGTAGAGTTAACGAATTTCAAAACTGGCTTGCCCCGGCAGTATCCATCGGCTATTGCTTTGGTAAAAAATACTTTCAAAAAGAAAAAATTGGCACAGAGTAATTGCCAAAAATTATGTTCTAGAAAATGGTTTTAATTTAATATCTTTGATATAACAGATTCACAGGGATTAACCTAGCTTAATTTGAGGGTTGATGGAACCAATTACGCATTACAGGTAGATAATTCAGATGAATTCAATGGTTACAAGAATTTAATTTCTGCTTTTATGCCCTTTTATCAATTTGACCTCTTGAGAGGACTAAAACTTAACCAGAAAACGGTAGGTTCTATCCTGCCCAATTAAATATTTTAATCAAACAAAAGACGTTTCAATAAATTTATTGTTTTCTTCTATATCTTAAAAGAAAAAAAACGATGGGCAACAAAACTAAATACGCCAATGCTTATGGCAGAAACTGCTCTCGATAAAGTTGGGAACCAGCCCAAAATATTGATTAAAAAATACATGAAATAATAATTGGCTATCAACACTACAAAGGCCACCAAGATAAAACGAAACAATTGAATTCTTCCTGATAATTCAGACTCATGAAAAACAAAATATTTGGTAATGGTGAAATTGGTGACCAGGCCGCAAGAATAGGAGCATGTTAGTGCAACTGTTGGCGCCTTAAAAATCATTGAATTAACAATTGAAAGCTCCTCTTGATGAAGCACATGATTGTAAACCAAATAATATACAACAACATCTACGATGGTGGCAATTCCGGCAGAAAAAAAATAACGTACCGGTTTTAAGCCAAGCAAAAAACGAATGATATCAATGAGCATTAGTAATACTTCTCTTCCAGGAGATAATTCTTTACATAATCACTGATACCTGCCTCAAGGCTGGTAAAATCATCTGTAAATCCGGCCCTGCGCAATTTTTCCATTTTTGCTTGTGTATAATACTGATACTTGTTTCGAATGTCCTCCGGAATATCGATAAAGGAAATAGCAGGTTTTAAATTCATCGACAAAAAAACGGAATTGGTTAAGTCAAGAAAACTTCTTGCCTCACCTGTTCCCAAATTATAAATACCGGAACGGCTCCTGTTCTTCATAAAGAAATAACAAACCTTGCAAACATCTTTTACATAAACAAAATCTCTCAATTGCTCGCCATCGGCATACTCGGGTCTGTGAGAACGAAACAGTTTTACCTCACCATTATTCTTTATCTGATGATATGAATGAAAAATAACAGAGGCCATTCTTTTTTTATGATACTCATTGGGGCCGTATACGTTAAAGAATTTTAAACCTGCCCAAAAGTAAGGCCGCTCAGGCTGACGAAGGACCCACTTGTCCATCTCATTCTTGGAAAAACCGTAAGGGTTTAGGGGATGCAATTGCGGACAGATGCTTTCGTCATCATCAAATCCCAAGGCTCCATCACCATAGGTAGCAGCAGAGGATGCATACACCAAAGGCAATCCATATTCCGTACACTGTTCAAAAACTTTCTTGCTGAAATTCAAATTCAATCGATTCAGCAAATCCAAATCAAACTCTGCCGTATCGGTCCTCGCCCCCAAATGAAAAACAAATTGTACCAAGGAGTGATGAATGTCGAGCCAATCATGAAACTCTTCACGGTTAACCATAAAAGAATACTTCTTGCCAGCCAGATTTTTCAATTTTTGTTCATTGGTAAAATGGTCCACCAAAACAATATCATTGAAATTTTTTTCGTTTAGAAAAGCCAGCAATGCACTACCTATAAAACCTGCTGCTCCGGTAATTATGATCATATCATTTCAATTTTAATCCTGTACCAACCAATTCAACTCACTCATTAATAAAGATTTGTCTTTACCTGCTCTTGTCAACAAATACCGCACCGCTTCCTTACCATCTTCGCCCAAATTTAAAGAATAGTTGTTGACATACAAATCAATGTGCTGTTTCATTACCCATTCATCCATTTCGTTGGCATGTTCACGAACATAAGGCATGATGGCATCAGGGTTGTTTCTTGCAAACTCAATGCTTTTTCTGATTAAACGATTTACTTTTTTGCTTATTGCCAAGGGTAATTGCTGGTCGATAAAAATACCACCCAAAGGAATCGGAAAACCGGTAGCATTCTCCCATAATTCGCCTAAATCGGCCACTTTATACAGTCCGCTTTTTTCATAGGTAAAACGACTTTCATGAATGATCAGGCCCAGATCAATCTCATTTCTGATCAATGCAGGCTGAATTTCACTGAATAGCATTTCCTTTTTATAGGTCAGGGCCGGAAAAAAGATGTTTAATAAAAAATTGGCCGTTGTGTTCTTTCCGGGAATAGCAATCCGGTATGCGTCACTGGATTTTATTTCCGCGATGGGTTGCCTGCTGATAAGCAAGGGTCCGCATGCCCTTCCGAGAGCTGCCCCGGCAGAAAGCAAATGATAATTACCGATAACGTTTGCATACATGCCAAAACTCAATTTAGTAATCGGATACTTGTGCTTGAGGGCCGCTCTGTTCAAAGATTCTACGTCATCCAATACCACTTCAAATTCAATGCCCTCGGTATCTATTAATTGATTAATAAGGGCTCCGAAAATAAAGGTGTCGTTAGGACATGGTGAATAGGCTAGAACTAGTTTCATTTTTTGTTTGATGTAAGACCATTGTTGAGGGTCTCATGTAAATTACGAAGGGCCAAAGCCATTTTCCAGTTTGCCTTGTTTCTGGGTTCAACATAGTTGGAAATAGATCGTATTTGGAGAAAGGGAAGATGCAATGCTTTACAAGCCATCATGAAACCCGCTCCCTCCATGCTTTCCAATTCAGCAACAAATTCGCTTTCAAAGGCCTCAATAGATTGAGCATTGCCGTGGGCCTTGTTAACAGTAACCGCCTTCCCTTTGGGTAATTGGGCCCATAAGGACGGAAAAATCGAGTCGTCATGAAAGGCAGACAACTTGTTCTCAGGATCCAGAGGTAACTGCTCAGGAAAATAAATTCCCAACTCGTTCAGATTCATGAAGGCATCATGATCTTCGGCACCTAATTCGGGAATGCTGTCCTCATCAATACGGAGCACGGTTCCTAAGGATAGCTGTTGATTAAATGATCCGGCAACCCCTGCATTTACAGCCATTTTGAAAGAAAAAGAAGACAAGGTGATGCCGGTAAAAAGTGCTGTGTTGACCATACCAACACCGGTAATGAGCATTATCCAATGTTCCCAATGATTTTTACCATGATACAATCTGAAATTGGTGGAATCGGCAACAAAATGATCAAGCAAGGGTCCGGCCTCCAAACGAGTTGCCATTACCAATAAACCATAATAATTTTTGTTCACCATTTCTTTTGCAAAATTAGCAGGAATATGCATTCAAAGGAATATAAAGAAAAGGGGGGCCGATGCATATGGTCTGCCCTAACATTTCTTATCTTTGACCAATTGTTATGATTTACGTTACAAGAAAAGAACACTTTAACGCGGCCCATAAAGTTTGGCGCGAGGACTGGAGCGATGAAAAAAATGCCGCTACCTTTGGTAAATGCGCCAACGCCAACTGGCATGGACATAATTTCGATTTGTTTGTTACGGTAAAAGGGGAACCGAGTCCTGAAACCGGTTTTGTTATTGATCTTAAACTTCTGAGTAGAATTATTAAAGAGAAAATTGTGGAAGCGATCGACCACAAAAACATCAACCTCGAGGTAGCCTTTATGCGTGGAAAAATGGCATCTACTGAAAACCTTGCCATAGGAATTTGGAACGAATTATTTCCGATTTTGCAAGAACATGGTTGCAGCCTTCACAAGATATTGTTGTATGAAACGGAGAATAATTTTGTTGAGTATTTTGGAAATTAATCTGCTGAAAAATGGAAGAAATTGATTCAAAAAAAATAACCTACAGTGATGATCAGGTTAATCAAGTAGCTCAACATTACAAGAACGTTCTTCATTCACTGGGAGAAAACACCGAGCGGGAAGGTTTGCTGAAAACCCCGGAAAGAGCGAGCAAAGCCATGCATTTTTTAACCCATGGTTATCGCCTGAACCCAAAAAAAATTCTTCTTTCTGCCATGTTTAAAGAAGATTATAAGCAAATGGTCATTGTTAAAGACATTGAAGTTTATTCTTTGTGCGAGCATCATCTATTGCCTTTTCTTGGCAAAGCGCATGTTGCCTATATCCCCAATGGTTACATAGTTGGATTGAGCAAAATTCCACGTGTTGTTGAGGCCTATGCAAGAAGATTACAGGTACAGGAAAGACTGACCACAGAAATAAGAGACTGCATTCAGGAAACCTTAAATCCCTTAGGTGTTGCGGTTGTCATTGAATGTGCCCACTTGTGTATGCAGATGAGAGGAATTCAAAAACAAAATTCGGTTACCACCACCTCTGCCTTTACCGGTGAATTTTTGAAAGACACCACCCGATCTGAATTTATTAACCTGATTCAATCAAAACTACATTAATAAGAAACTATGAAAGCTTACATCTTCCCCGGACAGGGTGCCCAGTTTCCGGGCATGGGAAAAGATCTTTATGAAAACAATTCAGATGTTAAGGCTTTGTTTGATAAAGCAAATGAAATCCTTGGTTTTAATATTAGCGAAATCATGTTTCATGGCACCGAAGAACAGCTGCGACAAACAAATGTTACCCAGCCTGCCATTTTTATTCATTCAATGGCAGTTATCAAAAGCTTGGGGAATAATTTTCATCCGGATATGGTGGCAGGACATTCCCTTGGTGAATTTTCTGCGCTTGTAGCCAATGGTACATTGAGTTTTGAAAACGGACTTCGTTTGGTTGCCAAGCGTGCAAATGCTATGCAAAAAGCCTGTGAACAAAATCCATCAACCATGGCAGCTGTATTGGGTTTAGAAGACGCAAAGGTGGAAGAAGTTTGTGCTTCTGTTAAGGGAGAGGTGGTTGTTGCCGCCAATTATAATTGCCCCGGACAACTGGTAATATCAGGAAGTATTGAAGGAATCAATCAGGCCTGCGATTTAATGAAACAAGCAGGAGCCAAAAGAGCTTTGGTATTGCAGGTTGGGGGAGCTTTTCATTCTCCTCTGATGGAACCTGCCAGAAAAGAATTGGAGGAGGCCATTGAGCAAAGCGAATTTAATGTGCCCATTTGCCCCGTTTACCAAAATGTAAATGCGCAGGCTGTTGCCGATCCTGCATTAATAAAGAAAAACCTGGTAGCTCAGTTAACAGCTCCTGTTCGCTGGACCCAAACCGTTGAAAACATGTTGAAGGATGGCGCTACACAATTCATTGAGGCCGGACCGGGCAAGGTATTGCAGGGCCTGGTTAAAAAAGTAAACAAGGAGGTGGAAGCTATCAGCGCCTGATTTTTTTGGGAGTTAAAGAGGCAAACATTGTGGGAAATATCCATGAAGACATCAGACAAAAAAAGTTTAACAATGAATACCACAAACTATTCATCAACTTATTCTTTACAGGCAGTTGGCTTCATTTAAAAAGTATTCAACACTTCAAAGCTTATGGCATCTCTCCACAGCAATACAATATTTTAAGAATCCTGAGAGGGCAATTACCCAATCCCTGCTCGATCCTTTCCATATCCGAAAGGATGATTGATAAAAATTCAAATGCTTCACGCCTGGTTGAAAAACTGCGACAAAAAAAATTGGTACAACGTCAGACAAATCTTAATGACAGAAGAGCAGTTGAAGTAAGCATAACCGAAGAAGGGTTAAAATTATTGCTTCAAATGGATATTGAGGAAGAGAAAATGCTGGCAGAATTAAGCACACTTGATGAGGCTGAAGCCAAGCTTTTGAATGAATTACTTGATAAGCTAAGAGGGTAAATCAACAAGTATAAAAAAGCCCCCAATAGTACTGAACCATTGGGGGCAATATTTTTCTATGCCGATTAAACGGTCATGATTTCCTTTTCTTTCACTTCAATAATTTTATCAACCTTTGAAGAATAGCTATCGGTAAGGTTCTGCACTTTTGTTTCACCATCTTTTGCTAAATCTTCAGGCAAACCTTCCTTCACTAATTTCTTAAGTGTTTCATTTGCATCTCTGCGGGCAGTGCGTAAAGTAACCTTGCAATGTTCTGCTTCGGCTTTGGCTTTCTTAACCAAATCTTTTCTTCTGTCTTCTGTTAACGGTGGGACAGAAATACGAATGAAGTTTCCATCATTTTGCGGGTTAAAGCCTAGGTTTGCTACCTGGATAGCTTTCTCGATGGGCAACAACATGTTTTTTTCCCATGGTTGGATGATCAGGGTCCGGGCATCAGGAGAGCTTACACTGGAAACATTGCTCAAAGGCACATGACTTCCATAATACTCAACAGAAACCCCTTCCACCATTTGTGGATTGGCCTTTCCTGCTCTTACTTTTGTTAGCTCACTTTCGAGATGTTGAATGGCCTTCTTCATTAATTCTTCGGCCAAATCAATACTTGCTTTCGCTTTTTCAGCACTCATAATTTCTACTTTTTAAACTTCAACCAAAGTACCAATTTTTTCTCCTGCAACCAATTTTAACAAATTACCGGGCTTGTTCATATCGAAAACAATGATGGGCAGGTTATTTTCTTTACACAAAGTAAAAGCTGTCATGTCCATCACATTAAGGCCTTTGCTATAAACCTCATCGAAGGAGATGTTCTCATATTTCACGGCAGATGCATCCTTTTCAGGGTCAGCGGTATAAATTCCATCCACCCTGGTTCCCTTCAAAATAACATTGGCCTCAATTTCAATGGCACGCAAAGAGGCTGCAGTATCCGTTGTAAAATAGGGGTTTCCAGTACCGGCACCGAAAATGACCACCAAACCTCTTTCCAAATGGCGAACCGCTCTTCTACGGATAAAAGGTTCACAAATTTCCTCCATTTTAATGGCCGACAACAACCTTGTTGGTACATCCATGCCTTCAAGGGCACTTTGTAGCGCCATCGAATTAATGACAGTTGCCAACATGCCCATGTAATCGCCTTGAACACGATCCATGCCACCTTGTTCGGCTTGAATACCTCTAAAGATATTTCCACCACCAATCACTACTGCCACCTGTATGCCTTTCTCGCTAACTTGTTTTATTTCTTTCGCGTATTGAGCCAATCGGTCATTATCAATACCAAATTGCTTATCGCCCATGAGGGATTCACCGCTCAATTTGAGTAAAATTCTTTTATATGCCATAATCAGGTTAAAAAAAAAGAGAGAACCAAGTCTCTCTTTTTGAATTTCTAATAAAGTTTAGCCGAGGGCTACTCGCTTGAATGCTGTAGCAGTAAGGCCTTTATCGTTTTCGTCCATGTATTGACGAACTGTTTTCTTGTTGTCCTTGATAAACTCTTGATTGAGCAAGGTTGATTCTTTATAGAATTTTTCAACCTTCCCTTTGGCAATCATTTCAATTTTATCTTCGGGTTTTCCTTCTGCTCTTGCTTGCTCCTTACCAATTTCAATTTCTCTTTCGAGCATTTCGGTAGAAACATCTCCTCTATCGAGTGCAACAGGCGCCATTGCAGCAGCTTGCATTGCTACATCACGCATGATTTGCTCGTTGGATGCTTTATTGAAGCCAATTAAAGTAGCCACTCTGTTTCCGGGATGGTTGTAAGCAACCACACAAGCCGCCTGAATAGGCGCAAAGTGAGAAATTTCTATTTTCTCGCCAATTTTTCCAACATTCTCAATAATTCTGTCGGCAACTGACAAGCCATTCAAATCCTGAGCCAACAATTCCTCTGCATTTGCAGGAAATGTTGCTAAGGCTTTATCGGCAATTTCAGTAGCAAACTGAATAAATGCATCGTTTTTGGCTACGAAATCGGTTTCGCAGTTCAAGGAAAGAATGATTCCTTTGGTTGCATCAGCAGCAACTTTTGCAATTACATAACCCTCGCGGGCATCACGGTCGCCACGGTTGGCAGCAACTTTTTGTCCTTTTTTACGGAGGTAATCAATCGCTTTTTCGAAATCTCCTTCAGATTCCATCAAAGCTTTTTTACAATCCATCATTCCTGCTCCGGTTTGTGCACGTAATTTGTTTACATCAGCAGCTGAAATGGCAATTCCACTTGACATGGTAAAAATTATTTTGGTTGATTAGTCTTTTTTAGATTTTCTTGGTCTTTTTCCGTCTGTTGCTTCTTCAGCGGCTTCTTCAAGCGTAGCAACAACTTCTCCATCAGCGCCATCGGCATCTTTGTCTTTGTCTACTTTTCTTTCTGACAAACCTTCTTGAATGGCATTGGTAAGCACACGCATGATCAATTCGATGGATTTGGATGCATCATCATTGGCAGGGATGGCAAAATCAACTACATCAGGATTGCTGTTGGTATCAACAATAGCAAAGGTAGGGATGTTTAATCTGCGGGCTTCTGCAACAGCGATATGTTCTTTAGAGATATCTACAATAAAAATGGCAGCAGGCAAACGGGTAAGGTCGGCAATACTTCCAAGGGTTTTTTGAAGTTTTTCGCGTTCGCGGGTAAACATCAATCTTTCCTTTTTGTGGATATTTTCAAAAGTACCATCGGTAGACATTTTATCGATGGTAGACATTTTTTTGATCGCCTTACGGATGGTTGCAAAATTGGTTAGCATACCACCGGGCCATCTTTCGGTAACATAGGGCATGTTAATTTTTCCAACGGCATTGGCAACCACCTCTTTGGCTTGCTTTTTCGTAGCAACGAACAATATTTTTTTACCTGATTTTGCAATTTGTTTCATTGCATCGGCTGCTTCATCAAGCATCGCCTGGGTCTTGTTCAGATCAATGATGTGGATTCCGTTTTTCTCCATAAAGATATAGGGAGCCATTTTGGGATTCCATTTTCTCTTTAGGTGACCGAAATGAACACCTGCTTCGAGTAATTCTGTATAGTTAGTTCTTGACATCTGGAGGAATTCTGCTTGGGTATGAAATAAAAATTAACGTTTACTGAACTGGAAGCGTTTACGAGCCTTTTTCTGGCCGGGCTTTTTACGCTCAACCATTCTTGGGTCACGGGTAAGGAAGCCAAGTGGTTTAAGTGCTGTACGATTTTCTGCGTTCAATTCAACCAAAGCTTTTGAAATGGCCAAGCGAACCGCTTCTGCCTGTCCGGTAATTCCTCCGCCAGCAACGTTTACTTTAATATCGTAAGTACCGGCAACACCGGTAGCTTCAAGAGGCTGTTGTACTTTGTACTGAAGGGTAGCGGTTGGAAAATAGTTCTTGAGGTCGCGATTATTAATCACAACATTACCGGTTCCAGCCTGCAAATAAACGCGGGCTACGGCTGTTTTCCTTCTTCCGGTGGTATTGGTTACTTCCATGAAATATTAAAGCAAAGGTTTGATATCGAGTTCTTTTGGTTTTTGTGCCTCATGAGGATGGCTGGTTCCGGGGTAAACATAAAGATTACCAAAAACCGCGCGGCCTAATTTCGTTTTTGGCAACATTCTGCGCACCGCTAACTCAATAATCCTTTCAGGATGAGAGTTGAGCAATAATGCAGGAGAGGTAAAACGCTGCCCGCCCGGATAGCCGGTGTAACGAACGTATTCCTTCTCAGAAACTTTATTACCGGTGAGTTTTACCTTTTCGGCATTAATCACGATAACGTTGTCTCCGCAGTCAACATTAGGGGTGAAACTTGCTTTGTGTTTTCCTCTCAAAATTTTGGCAATTTGAGAAGATAAACGGCCAAGGACAAGGTCTTCGGCATTAATTACCAACCACTGTTTCTCAACAGTTTGATTGTTGGCGTATACAGTTTTGTAGCTAAGAGCGTCCACTGTTTTTCTTTTTTAAATTATTGTACTACCCCAAAAAGGGGCTGCAAATGTAAAACTTTTTTCAACTTTAAAAAAATTTTCAACACATGAAGGATGAAAAAGATGCATTATCTTTTCATTTCTACCATTTCGTAGCCTTCTATGATGTCTCCAACCTTGATATCGTTGAAATTATTGATGTTCAAACCGCACTCATATCCGGAGGCAACTTCCTTCACATCGTCCTTAAACCTTTTCAGTGAGCCCAGTTCGCCCGTATAAACCACGATTCCATCGCGGATTACCCTGACTTTTGTGTTTCGGTTGACTTTTCCGTCCAAAACCATACATCCTGCAATGGTTCCCACCTTAGAAATCTTGAAAACATCCCTAATTTCGATGTTACAGGTGATTTTTTCCTCAAAAGTAGGTGCCAACATTCCCTCCATGGCCGATTTCACCTCATTGATGGCATCGTAGATTACAGAGTACATCCGTATATCGATTTGTTCCTGCTCGGCCAGTTTTCTTGCTGAGGCAGACGGACGAACCTGGAATGCTACAATAATGGCATTAGAGGCAGAAGCCAGCAAAACATCGGATTCCGTTACCTGTCCAACCGATTTGTGAATCACATTTACCTGAACCTTTTCGGTGGTTAATTTCAACAATGAATCGGTTAACGCTTCAACAGAACCATCCACATCTCCTTTTACAATGATGTTTAGTTCCTTAAAGTCGCCAATGGCCAATCTTCGGCCAATTTCATCCAACGTAATATGTTTTTGTGTTCGGTAACCTTGCTCACGCAATAACTGAAGCCTTTTGGCTGCAATTTCTTTGGCTTCCCTTTCATCATCCATTACTTTAAAGGTATCTCCTGCGGTAGGAGCACCTGAAAGTCCGAGCAACAACACAGGTGTTGAAGGTCCGGCCTCTTTTACGGTGATTCCTCTTTCGTTGAACATTGCTTTTACCTTACCGCTGTAACAACCGGCCAGCATGGTATCACCCATTTTTAGTGTTCCGGATTGAATAAGTACAGTGGTTACATATCCACGTCCTTTATCTAATGAAGATTCTATCACGGTACCAATGGCATTCTTTTTAGCATTGGCCTTTAAATCAAGCATTTCGGCTTCAAGAAGAACTTTTTCTAGGAGAACATCCATGTTGGTGCCTTTTTTAGCTGAAATTTCCTGACACTGGTATTTTCCTCCCCATTCTTCCACCAAAATGTTCATTGCAGAAAGCTCCTCTCTGATTTTGTCAGGATTTGCTCCGGGTTTATCAATTTTATTGATGGCAATGATAATGGGAACACCCGCTGCCTGAGCGTGGTTAATGGCCTCTCTGGTTTGAGGCATTACATTATCATCAGCAGCCACTACAATGATTACTATATCTGTTACCTGAGCACCCCTTGCACGCATAGCTGTAAAGGCCTCGTGTCCGGGGGTATCCAAGAAAGTAATTCTTTTTCCGCTATCCAATTTCACCCCATAGGCACCAATGTGCTGGGTAATTCCTCCTGCCTCTCCACCAATAACATTGGTTTTTCTGATATGGTCCAGCAAAGAGGTTTTACCATGGTCAACGTGACCCATCACGGTAACAATGGGTGGTCGTGGAGTAAGATCCTCAGGTCGGTCGGCTTCTTCTTTGGCCGATACAGTGGCCTCTGCAGAAACAAACTCAACTTTGAAATGAAATTCTTCGGCAACAATGGAAATAATTTCGGCACTTAAACGCTGGTTGATAGAAACAAACATACCCAGACTCATACAAGTTGAGATAACGTTGTTAACCGGAACGTTCATTAAACTGGCCAACTCATTGGCAGAAATAAATTCTGTTACGTGAAGAACTCTTTTGCCTTCTTCTAATTGCTGTAGATCGTCCTGTACTTGCTGACTGGCCAATTCACGTTTTTGTCTTCTGTATTTAGAGGAGGACGATTTTCCTGTACCGCTTAATCTTGCAAGGGTTTCTTTTATCTGGGCATCAATTTCCTCTTGGGTAAGTTCTTTTTTAACGGGAGGAAGCGGACGACCCTGGTTAGGTCTTTGATTAGGTCTTCTTTGTTGTTGACCGGCATTTGCCTGACCTTGCTGGTTCTGTTGATTTTGGTCAGGAGCGCCACCTTCGGCACCCAGTGGGCCTTTTTTAATGCGTTTTCTTTTCTTTTTCCCTTGTTCATTTCCGGAACTAGAAGCAACGGGCTTCTTTTTCTCTTCCTTCACCGGCAAAACCATTTTGCCAAGAATGGTTGGGCCCTCTAATTTTCCGTACTGGGTAACATGGTGCTCGGGTTCAACTTTTTCCGGAGCTTCGGGTTTGGGTGTTTCAACTTCGGCCGGCGGCACCACTGCAGGAGTTGCCGGCACTTCCTGAACAGGCTCGGTTTTGGGTTCCTCTTTAACCTTGGCTTTCGTTTTGGCAGGCACTTCGGCTTCTTCCTTTTTGATGGATTTCTTGCCTGATTTTCCTTTGCCGGAAAGGGATTCGAGATCTATTTTGCCAACAACTTTAGGATTGATGGCTTCTTCAATTCTAGGTTTTATTACCTCAGGTTCTGCATTTTCAGGGGCAGCGGGTACCGGAACTTCAGGAGGTACAGAAGCTTCAACAACCACAGGTTCGGGGATAATTTCCGGAGGTTCCGGAATGCTCTCTGGCTCAGGCACAACAACCACTTCTTCAACCTTTGGCACTTCCACCTCACGTTGAAAGGGGATATTGTTATCCTTGATTAAAATTTCCTCTGCCTCTTTCTTATCGTGGCTGTGCGGTGTAGGGGTTTTCTCGTCAATGGTAATTGTCTCCTTTTTCTGGCGTGTTGACAATGACTTTTGCTTAGATTCCTCCTTTGCCTGTTTGTCTTTTGAGAATTCTTTTTCAAGAACCTCGAAAATCTGCATGGAAATTTTCCCATTGGGATTAGAATCCACGCTTAATCCTTTCTTTTGAGCGAATTCGAGGATGGTGGCAATCCCAACGTTTAATTCCTTGGCGGCTTTACTTAACCTGATATTTTCTGTGCTTTCGGGCATTCAGTTCCTTAATTGTTTAAACTTTTTTGTGTGAGAATTATTCAAACTCTGCTTTTAAAATGGAGCGAACATCTTTGATTGTTTCCTCCTCAAGATCGGTTCTTTTCAGCAATTCTTCGGGGCTGAGTTCAAGTACACTCTTAGCAGTGTCGCAGCCAATGGCTTTCAATTCATCAATAATCCAGGATTCAATTTCATCTGCAAATTCTTCCAAATCCACATCCTCCTGATCGATATCAGAGTCACGGTAAACATCAATTTCATACCCGGTTAATTTACCGGCCAATTTAATGTTATGGCCTCCTTTTCCGATGGCAAGAGAAACCTGATCGGGTCTTAAATAAACTTCGGCTCTTTTGGTTTCTTCATCCAGTTTTATGGATGTAATTTTTGCAGGACTAAGGGCACGTGTAATGTAGAGTGAAACATTATTGGTGTAATTGATTACATCAATGTTTTCGTTTCTTAATTCTCTAACAATTCCATGAATTCTGGATCCCTTCATACCCACACAAGCTCCTACTGGATCAATTCTGTCGTCATACGATTCAACAGCAACTTTTGATCGCTCGCCCGGCTCGCGAACAATTTTCTTGATGGTAATTAAGCCATCAAAAACTTCGGGAACCTCTTGTTCAAAAAGTCGCTCAAGAAAAACGGGGGAAGTTCTGGATAGAATAATGGAGGGGTTATTGTTTTTCATTTCCACCCTTGCCACCACCGATTTAACGGTGTCGCCTTTTTTGAAAAAATCGGTAGGGATTTGTTCTATTTTTGGCAAAATAAGTTCATTCCCTTCGTCATCGAGCAATAAAATTTCGCGTTTCCAAATTTGATAAACTTCTCCGGTAACAATCTCTCCTACTCTTTCTTTGTACTTACGGTAAATACCGTCTTTTTCGAGTTCAAGCACCCTTGAAACCAAATTCTGACGCAAAGCCAAAACTGCCCTTCTACCGAAATCATTCATGTTAACCGGTTCGGTTATTTCTTCACCTATATCGAAATCGGCATCAACTTTTCGGGCATCTGTAAGGCTGATGTGTTTATTCTCATCATAATCGAAGCTATCTTCAGCAAACTCATCATCAACAATAAGGCGGTTTCTCCAAACTTCAAGGTCGCCTTTGTCAATATTGATAATGATATCGAAGTTTTCATCTGTTCCATAGCGTTTGATAATCATACTACGAAAAACATCTTCGAGTATACTCATCATGGTAGGACGGTCAATGCTTTTGAACTCTTTGAACTCAGAAAACGATTCAATAAGATTGATGTGGTTCATATCGGGTTATTTGATTATTAACAATTCTTTGGTGGATTTAATTTGTGTCAAGGGCAATACAACCTCAGTTTCTTGAGGGTTGTTAGCTGCCTTTTTCTTTTTGGTTAAGAGCTCAATGAATAAGGTTTGGTCTTCAACTTTTTTGAGTACTCCTTCCAATTTCTTGCTTTCAAGGGTAAGGACCTGAATCGTTCTGCCAACAGCTTTGCTGTATTGTTCGGGCACTTTAAAAGGTGCATCAAGACCAGGGGAAGAAACCTCCAGCTCAAAATCGTTGGCTTCGCGGTCTAGTTTTTCCTCAAGGAATCGACTGAGGGCAACACAATCATCAATGGCCAGTCCTTCCAAACGGTCAATAAACACAGATATTTTGTTTCCTTTAGAAACTTTAATATCTACAAGAAAAATTCCTGAACCGTGAATATGTTCAAGAACCAACTGATTTATATGTTCAGCATTAAGCATTGGCAAGCATGAAAAAAAAGAGGGGACTACTCGTCCCCTCCTATCATTTTTCTTTTTAAGCGCCACAAAGGTAGAAAAAACTTTTTAAAAAATGTCAAAACCTGCTTTTTTAGATTTTAATATGGCTAATTCTTTGATTTGTCGATAATATGTTGTACTTTTAAGCGTTTTTCTAAAAATAAAGTTATGACAGGTATGCGAATTCCGGAATTAAATCTGAGGGAAATCCCAACAAAATGGACACTTTCAGGTATTTTAATCCTTCTTCAGGGATTATTTACGGGGGCAATTTCATTTGCACAGGAAGCCGTAGCAGACACCGCGTCAGCCGATACAGCCGCAGGGGTAAACAAAACCATCAAAGGGGTTTTCAGTGAGGCCAAGGATATAGTAAAGACCAACGAAAGTACCTGGACCTCTCTGTTCATGATATTAATGGTAATTATTCTTGTGGTAATTGCTTTGTGGCTGAGTTTCAAAAGCTCTTCTACTGATGACAAGCGTAAAAAAGTATTAGACCGCCAGCGAAAAAGAACCTCTTAAAGGGGTTTTTCTACCGTTTCGTCATTGTTTTCGGTTGCACCTGCATCCGTAGATTTTTCCTCTTCTTTAATTTTTTGATCAGGAAAATATCTGTTCTGAAACAAGATGAACAGACCCATTCCGGTAGAAATAGACATATCCGCAATATTAAATACAGGCCTGAAGAAAATAAACTCTTCACCAGCCCAAATTGGAAACCATTGAGGAAAATGGCCCTCTATTAAGGGAAAATAGAGCATATCCACCACCTTGCCGTGGAGATAACCGGCATAGCCACCTTCCTTTGGGAATACCTCAGCTACCCCTGAATAGCTATCCCCAAAGATAACGCCATAGAAAGCGCTGTCAATCAAGTTGCCCAATGCGCCTGCAAAAACCAGAGCAACGCAGGTAATAAATCCCGGATGGAATTTCTTTTTTACCACATAATAAAGGCCGTAACCAATGCCTCCAATGGCTATCACCCTAAAAATGCTCAAGAGTAACTTTCCGGCCGAACCGGCTAATTCCATTCCAAAGGCCATTCCATTGTTTTCTGTAAAATGGATAATGAACCAATCGGGAAAAATAACAAATTCTTGTCCAAGGTACATGTTTGTTTTGATCCAAATTTTAAGGACTTGGTCGAAAAGCAGCACCAAAAAAACAAGCAAAAAAGGTTTAAAATAGGGCTTCATAAAAAAAATGCATGCCTCACCTTAGCGATGAGGCAATGCATTTGAAAGGGAAAATAGTTAATTGCTTTGATCCAATTTGGCCTGAATGCTCAGGGTTGCATGGGGTACACTTCTTAAACGTTCCTTGCTAATCATTTGGCCGGTTGCCCTGCAAATGCCATAGGTCTTGTTCTCTATCCTAATAAGCGCATTTTCAAGCGACTGAATGTACTTTTGTTGACGAACCGCTAATTGTGTTGTTTCCTCTTTTGAAAGAACCTCTGATCCATCTTCGAGCAATTTAAAAGTTGGAGAAGTATCATCTGTTCCATTGTTATCGCGATGCGACAAGGTATCCTTTAACAACTCGTAATCCTTGATGGCGAATTCCAACTTCTTTTTTATCAGATCTCTAAATTCAGACAATTCAGCATCTGTAAACTTTGTTCTGGTTAAGAAACCACTTCTATCCACCACCACTTCTTCCTTCTTTGGAACAACCGGAGCAGGCATTGGACGCTTATCGTCTTCATCTTCATCCACCATAGACTCTTCTTTCTTTGGTTGCGCCTTTACTTTAGCAACTTCGGTTTTGCGTGGGTTCACAGAAGGTTTGGGACTTGGTTGGGGAGCAGGTTTCATTACCTTTTCGGGTTTTACCGAAACCACGGCTTTAGCAACGGGTTTCTCCTCCTTTTTAGAAGCAGGCTTACTTACAGCTTTAGCGGCTATTTTCTGTGCCGGTTTAGCGAGCAAATCGGCCTTGGCTTTTTTGGGACTTGCGGCAGTAGCCTTGGCTTTTGAAACTGCCTTCACTACAGGCTTAACTGCTTTTTTTACCGGCTTGGGAGCAGGTTTTGCTGTCTTGGAGGCTTTGGTTACCGTTTTGGCAACTTTTGCTTTTACAGCGGTTTTCTTTACAGGTGCCGCCTTCTTTACAGCAGCCTTCTTAGCAGGTGCAGCCTTTTTTGCGGGCTTTGAAACCGCTTTTTTGGCAGGTTTAGTTTCCGCCTTCTTTGCTGGTTTTGGAGCCGGCTTTTTGGAAGATTTTGCAGCAGCTACAGGTTTCTTTTTGTTATCCTTTGCCGGCTTTCCCTTTTTGTTTGCAATTTTTTTTGCCATGGCATTTAATCACTTTGGTTCAACTTACTTTATTTATAGAAATCATGGTAGAAACAGTTTCATCTAATTCTACCGCTACACCATCAGGGTTTTCTGAAGAAGAAACCCAATGAAGATTTTTGGTCAGGGTTTGGGTGCAAATATATTCCAAATTCTCGGTTACCGCCTCTCTCAAGACAGGCTGGTCAACCAATTGCACATTGATCAGGTCGATAACATTCAACCCTTTTTCTTTTCTTAAATTTTGAATTCTGTTTACCAATTCGCGGGCAATTCCCTCCCGAACCAGCTTTGGGGTTAAGGTTACATCCAGGGCAACGGTAAGGCTACCACTGTTTTGCACTTTCCAACCCGGGATGTCAACAGGAATTATTTCTACGTCCTCAGGCAAAAGAATTACCGCTCCATCGGGCAGATTCATTGAAAACTCCCCGTGGTTTTCAATAGCACTGATTACTTCGTTGCTGTTCTGCAAGGCAAACTCCTGAATGGCCTTCATTTGTTTTCCGAATTTCTTTCCCAGGGTTTTAAAATTCAATTTCAGGTTTTTTACCATCCCTGAATTTTCGCTACTCACAAACTCAATTTCCTTGATATTCACCTCAGAAAGGATTAACTCTTTAACCTCAGAAATATCCTTTTCGAGTTGCGGGTGAACCAAAGGAATTCTTATTTTATTGAGTGGTTGCCGAACCCTTATGTTCTCTTTTTTACGAATAGAAAGAATAAGACTCGAAACTTTCTGCGCCAGGTCCATTTTGCGCTCAAGATTCAAATCAATTTGCGACTCATTGGCAACAGGAAGCAAACTAAGGTGAACAGAAGAATAACCCAAAACAGCATGCTTTCCGTTTAAGGAATGAGCAGCAGGATTATTCAAGTTTCGGTAAAGCCAATCGGCAAAAAACGGAGCAAAGGGAGAAATTAACTGACTGCAGGTGATGAGTGCTTCAAAAAGGGTTTGGTAGGCCGCTAACTTATCGGAAGACATTTCTCCTTTCCAAAACCTTTTTCTGGCCAAACGCACATACCAGTTAGAAAGATGTTGATCAACGAATTCTTCAATCATCCTTGCTGCCTTTGTTGGCTCAAAATCGTCAAGGGCAAGCCTCACCTCTTTCACCAGGTGGTTTAAGCGACTTAGAATCCAACGATCTAATTCGGTTCTTTGCTGAACCGGGATGAGGGCAGAAGGATCAAAAACAAACTGATCTACATTCGCATACAATGCAAAAAAGCCATAGGTATTGTAGAGCGTACCAAAGAATTTTCTTTGTACTTCGGTAATACCTTCTTCATCAAACTTAAGATTATCCCAAGGCTGAGCATTGGTAATCATATACCATCGGGTGGCATCTGTACCATATTTGGACATTGTACTAAACGGGTCAACGGCATTGCCAAGGCGTTTGCTCATTTTATTACCGTTTTTATCCAAAACCAGTCCGTTAGAAATTACATTTCTGTAGGCAACAGAATCGAAGCAAAGTGTTGCAATGGCATGCAGGGTATAAAACCATCCTCTGGTTTGGTCAACCCCTTCGGCAATAAAATCGGCGGGAAAAACTTTTCCTGAATCTACGCTTTCTTTATTCTCGAAAGGATAATGCACTTGTGCATAAGGCATTGCGCCTGAATCGAACCAAACATCAATTAAATCGGCTTCCCGGTACATGGGTTTTCCGGAAGGAGCTACAAGGACAATATCATCTACATAGGGTTTATGTAAATCGAAGGATGCATAATTGGAAGAAGAGAAATCTCCGGGCACAAAATCATGCAATGGATTGGTCTTCATTATTCCCCTTTCTATAGACTTCTTTATTTCATGCTGCAGTTGTTCTGCAGAAGAAATACAAATTGATTCACTACCGTCTTCGGTTCGCCAAATAGGCAAAGGGATGCCCCAAAAACGTGAACGGGACAAATTCCAATCGTTGGCGTTTTCGAGCCAATTGCCAAAACGGCCGGTTCCGGTTGATTCAGGTTTCCAATGAATGGTTTTGTTGAGTTCAACCATGCGCTGGCGAACCTCAGGAATCTTTACAAACCAGGAATCGAGCGGATAGTAAAGAACCGGTTTATCTGTTCTCCAACAGTGCGGGTAAGAGTGTTCGTAGCTTTCTTTTTTAAAAAGCTTGCCCTCTTCCTGCAACTTCAGAACAATTCGTTCATCAACACTTAAATAACTTTTTAATTCCTTAATTTTTCCGGCTGATTCAAGAATTTGTTTTTGCTTAAGGAATTCGGATTGCTTCTCATCTTCATTGAGATAAGCTTCCTTAACATATTCATTTCCGTAAAGAAAAATTCCGTCGGAAACTACGGGTAAAAACCTTCCGCGTTTATCAACCAGCGTTAGAGAACCGATACCATTTTGTTTGGCCACTTTAAAGTCATCGGCACCAAAGCTAGGAGCAATGTGCACAATACCGGTTCCATCTTCAGTTGTTACAAAATCACCGGCTATTACCTTAAAAGCATCTCCTGAATCCGGTTGTGCAAATGGTAATAGTTGGTGGTAAGAAAGGCCCTTTAAATCACTCCCTTTGATTTCCTGTACCACTTTAAAGGGAATATCCTTTGAACCCATTTTATAATCAGCAAACGGGAGCCCCTCATTGGTTTTAGAGAAATACTTGTTCAATAATTGTGCGGCCAAAATGACCACCACTTCTTTTCCGGTAAAGGGATGAAGGGTATGAACGGAAACATATTGAATTTCGGGGCCAACAGCGAGGGCAGTATTGGAGGGAAGGGTCCATGGCGTGGTTGTCCAAGCCAGGAAAAAAACCTCTTGAACACCTTCTAACCATAATTTTTTTGAAGAGTCATCCTGAATAAGCTCAAACATAGCCACTGCGGTCCTGTCTTTGACCTGACGGTAACATCCGGGTTGATTTAACTCGTGCGATGAAAGGCCTGTACCTGCGGCAGGAGAATAGGGCTGAATGGTATAACCCTTGTAGAGCAGGCCTTTGTCAAACAAACGACCTAACAACCACCAAACCGACTCAATATACTTATTGTCGTAGGTTATGTAAGGGTCTTTCATATCAACCCAGTACCCCATTTGGCGGGTAAGTTCCTCCCACTGATCGGTGTACTTCATTACCTCAGTGCGGCAAGCTTTGTTGTAATCTTCAACAGAAATTGATTTGCCGATGTCTTCCTTGGTAATGCCAAGTGTTTTTTCAACCGCCAATTCAATAGGAAGACCATGGGTATCCCAACCGGCCTTTCGGTGAACCTGTTTACCCAGAATGGTTTGATAGCGACAAAAAATATCTTTGATGGTGCGTGCCATCACATGATGGATTCCGGGCATTCCATTGGCGGAAGGAGGACCTTCATAGAAAACAAAAGATGGGTTTCCCTCCCGCAACCGCACAGACTCACCAAATATATCATGCTGTTCCCAAAAACTCAGGATTTCGGCTGTAATTGCCGGAAGGTTGAGTTGCTTGTATTCAGGATAAGATTTTGACATTTTTTCGCCTGCTTTTTATAAAAGCCTGCGAATTTACAATTTTTTGGAATACCTGAACCCCCTGTAAAAACTTCTGTTCACAAAAATTCATAATTCCCTAACAATCAAGGGTCAACAAGAAATCTAAAGCGTTGCTATAACCTTTAGTTCAATCGCAATGGGCGTTGGTAAACAATTGATTTCCAAAGTAGTACGACACGGGGGATTCTCCTTAAAATATTCGGCCCACAGGCGATTGTAAGTAGGAAAATCGTCTTTCATGTTGGTTAAGTAAACCGTTACATCCACTATTTTATCCCATGAGCTGCCGGCATCTTCCAAAATGTAACGAACATTTCTAAAAACACTATGGCATTGCTCTTCAATACTATAAGACAGGATATTTCCAAAAGTATCAAGGTCAACCCCCGGAATTTTTTTTGTACCTCTTTCACGAGGACCAACACCGGAAAGAAATAACAGATTGCCAACTTTGCGGGCATGAGGATAAAGCCCCACAGGCTCGGGCGCTTTGGATGAGTTAAATTCCTGATCAGACATAGCAGATATTTGATGCGAAGGTAGCAAGATTAGAAAAAAACCATGTGGGTACAATAAATTTTTACAATTTAGCCTGAGAAATGAAAAAGTCATTTGGGATAATCATCCTACTTTGTTTTCAATGGTTGAATGGGTTATCGCAGGTAAACCCATACTTTACCCATTTAAGTTTACAAGATGGACTAGAATTCGGTGGTGTGAATTGTTTGTTGCAAGACCATCAGGGATTCATCTGGATAGGAAATGATGAAAGTTTATTAAGGTATGACGGGCATCAATTCAAAAAATTTGAACATGATCCCATGCGTCCTAACCAAAGCATTGCTTCAGGTAGAATTTCTACCCTCTATGAAGATGAAGAGGAAAATCTTTGGATTGGCACTTTTACCGGGGGATTAACCATATTTAATACCCAGACCCTTGAGGTAAAAAACTACAATCAAACCACACATCCACAATTCAATGGCGATGCCATGGGTATTACCTGCGTTGCCGGTTGGGGTAAAGACAGCATCCTTGTTTCAACCCGGGCAGGACTGTTTCTTTTTCAGCATCAAAAACTGATTAAAAAATTCACGGTAGAAAACTCGGGGCTATCCAACGATTTCACCAGCAGTATTGCTATTGATCGAAACGGGAATTTATTTCTGGGAACCCTGAGTGGTTTGAACATCCTAAAAAAAGGAGAAAAAAAATTCATTTCTTACAAAAATTATAGTGAATATGACTTCATTTTCAATGCTGAACTGGCACAAAAAAACAGAGATGGGAAGGCAGTCATTGATTTAGAAATTGACCAAAACAATCATCTATGGATTGACTATTGGTTTCCTGCTTTCTTTAAAATTGATTTAACCCAAAAGAAATCAGACAGCATGAAATTTACCGGTCTTGAAGGAGAAAAATTCGAAACCTTACCCTCCGACTTTCAAGAAGATGGCGACAATCGCATGTGGATTGCTACAGCCTCCGGACTTTACGAATATCACTTAAAAACGGGTCAATATTATCACTACACAATTCGCCCAGGCGATCCAAATTCCATTCAATCGAATGAATTGAATTGCTTGATGCTCGACCGCAACAATGTTTTGTGGATTGGTCACCGCGAAGGCATTTCAAAATTAAGCCTAAATAAGCCAACCTATACTTATGAAAATGATGCAAAAAAATTAGGCTTAACCCATATCGCATCCATGACAAAACTCAACAATGGAGATTTAGCTATTGCAGACAATCAAACGCTTTTAATTGTTGATCCTTCATGGAGTGTACGTAGCACCTTCCCATTAATTTACAATATGGAAGCAGGCGAATTGTGGAATATTTCTTCCTCTTCTTATCAACGCATTTACCTTCAGAGAACAAAGGCATTTTCCTTTCTTGATTTGAATAAAAAAAAGGAAATAACATTTACTAAAACGGATCATTTCAAAAAATCACCGGTAATGAAAGTCGATGAGCAAGGAGATTCCGTAGTGTGGTTATCGAGATGGTGGTGGGACAAGGAAAATATTTTAAAATTAAACATCCCATATAAAAAAGTTACGGCTGTAAACACACCGGTAAAGATGAAAGAGAACAGGGGTTACGGGGTATATGGAGGAATAAATATTGATCATGAAAAAATCAGGTTTATTACCAATCGAGGGTGGATGGATGTGAACAAAAAAACAGCAAGGGTTGTACATTACGATTCTTCGAATGTGGGTGGTAAATTTATTCATGATTCAAAGCATCTCTATTCCAATACTTCTTCAGAGGGATTTTATGAAGTGGAATTAAAAACCATGCGCAAAAAACTGTATTCAAGGATCAATGGTTTACCCAGCAAAATGATCAATGGCTTCCTAAAAATAGATTCAACCCTATGGATGACATACCATTCGGGACTCATTCAATTCAACACACGCGACAAGCAAATAAGGTTTTTCGAAGGACTTTCGGGAAATGGAATAAAAACAACCACCGGAAATATTCATCACATTGCAGGACAAAACAAACTAATTTTTCATGATGGCGAAAAGATTTTCGGATTCGATCTTGCACAAGCCAATCAAAAAGTAAAACTAACTCCACCCGCCATTACCGACCTTGTCATAAATCAAAAAACCATCCCTCCTTCCCAATATCAAACAAAGCTAAAGCTTGGATTTAGAAAAAGCAATACACAAATATCCTTTAGCTCTTTCACCTTCAACCAGTCACAGTTGGTTAAGTACAAATATCGTTTAAGCGGACTGGAAAAGGATTGGAACTATACTTTTGAAAACACGGTAACCTATGTTGATTTACCCGCTGGAGAATTTTGTTTTGAGTTGGCTTACACTCTAGATGGACAAACATGGAGTAGTGTTATCAGGGAATTTAATTTCTTCGTATCTGCCCCCTGGTATTATCAATGGTGGTTTTATTTTATTTTAGTTTCCCTAACAGGCTTTGTATTCTATCTTACCTATCGAATCCGGTTAAGGAGAATTATGGAATTGCAAGGACTAAGAAATAACATTTCGCGCGATTTGCATGATGAAGTTGGTTCCACCTTAAGCAGTATTTCCTTGTTAAGTGAAACGTTGAAGTATACGCTCAATGACAAAGAAACCGAAGGAAAGAAAATAAGCGAACAAATTGGTGGTAATGCTCAAAAAATGCTAAACGTAATGGATGATATTGTATGGGCGATAAATCCTAAAGAAGATGGCCTTAAAAACATGATCGTCAGAATGAGGGAGCAGGCGAATGAAAACACCGAATATTATAACATACAATTAAATTTTAAAGTAACCCCTGAAAACTTTCAGGACACCAAACTCAACATGCTCCTAAGAAAAAATATTTATCTAATTTTCAAAGAAATAATCAACAATGCCTGTAAACATTCCAAGTGTAAAATCATTGATGTTTCCATTGAAATTAACGACAAAAGGCTAATGCTAACCATTTCCGATAATGGAATAGGATTTGATCCGGAAAAAGAAAGCAAAAGAAACGGGCTAAGAAATATCAAAGAAAGAACAACAGCAATTAAAGGTAAATTACAAATAAATTCGATGGAAGGAAGTGGAACAAAATTCGTTTTCCAAATTCCCATCCCCTAAATTGGGGACAAATACTATTGATGGTAAGGCTTAACTTTGAATAAAAATTCGTGTCGATGAACAAGATAAGTTTAATGATTTTTGACGACAACGATGAAATCAGAAACGGTCTCATCCAATTACTACGATTAACCCCTGGCATTCATGTGGCAGGGGCCTTTTCTAATTGTTTGGAGGCAGCCGTGCATGCCGAGAATTTGAAGCCCGATGTAATCCTAATGGATATAGATATGCCAGGCCAAAGCGGCATTGAGGGAGTAAAGCAAATAAAAAAAGTAAGACCTCAGGTTGAGATTATTATGCTAACCGTTTTTGAGGATGAGGACAGGATATTTGACTCAATGCGGGCAGGAGCCTCTGGTTATTTGCTTAAGAAATCACCACCTGCAAAAATCATTGAGGCCATCAGGGAGGCATCGATGGGCGGTGCCCCTATGACCTCTTCAATTGCTAAAAAAGTGGTGCAGTATTTTTCAGGCAAGGGGAAAGAAAAAATACAAGAAAACAATTTATCGCCCCGCGAGTTGGAAGTTTTAAAATGTCTTGTCAACGGATTAAGTTACAAAATGATTGCTTCAGAACTTTGCATTGGGATAGAAACTGTTCGCACTCATATCAAAAGAATATATGAAAAATTGCAGGTAAACTCCAACACAGAGGCAGTTTCCAAGGCCATTAGAGGGAATTTTTTTTCGTAAAAAAAGAAAAAACACCTTACTCCTCTGCCAGTTTAATTAGTTTTTGAAGCAGATCTGGGTCAGATGGTCTAGGTGCATTTTCTTCAATCACTTTTCCATTCTTATCCACAATCATGTAGCGGGGAATAGAACTAATTCCAAAAACTTTACATACTTCTGATCTCCATCCACCCTTAGAAATAGCGTGATCCCCAATAATTTTTAAATCACGGATTGACTTTTGCCATGCATCTTCACTGTCGTCAATAGAGATGTAAAGAAAAACGATTTTCTTCTTTTGCTTTTCCGTTAAGGATTCGTGCATTTTTGCAGAGAAAGGAAACTGCTGCCGGCAGGGTCCGCACCAGCTTGCCCAAAAATCAACATACACTACCTTCCCCTTATAGCTCTCTAGACTAACAGGCTTACCATTCTTATCAACCATCAAAACACCTCCAGATTTTGTGCTGGTACTTTCAGGTGTTGAAATGCTTGATGCTGTTACTTTTTTATTAGCCTTCTGCTCCTTTTCTTTTGCTTTCACCAATGCCAAAAGCTTTTCCTTGTGGGCACTTAAATCGGCTGCTGCAAGGGCGGGATTTATTTGAATATCCTTCAACAAGGCCTGAATCGTAACAGCAGATAAAGAGGGAGAAAAAAATCGAAGCAAATAAGATTCTGCGAAGGATTTGGCGGTTTTATCAGGAATGGTGAATGCAACATTTACAGCAGACTCAAGCCAAGATGAAAAACCATTTTTAAAATTAAAATCGGTGGATGCTGCTGCACGATAAAAAACCCAGTTCATAATATAATTTCTATACCATGCGTACTTCATCAAGGCATTGAATTGTTCTTCCGGGACAGGAAGTTTCTCTAACATTAATGCAGGAATTTTTTGGTTGGGAGTAGATTTTTGTTGCAAAGGACCATCAACAGAATAGGCTAGCAAAAGAGAAAAGTAATTGAACTTTATTTGTGCCATCAGGTCATTCCTTAGGGAAGGATCAGACAGAGCCTGTTTGGTGATTGCTTCAAAATATTCTCTTTGTTTTCTTGAATTCTTAAAAATCAAATCCTCCCAAGCATCAATACTTTTGTCCTCCACTTCCTTCAACTGACTTTTTTCTAGGTTATTAAAAAATCTTGCGGAAAAATCAAAATAGGCGGCAAGGTCAGAGCTTGCAAGGTTCTTTACTTTTAATTTCGCAGCTTCATTGGTACAAATCCACTCAGCCTCTTCCTTTAAAAACTTAAATCCGGGAATATACCCTTGCACACTGTCAACCTCCAGCAAGAGTGGCTGATCAAAGGTGAGGTCAACCTTTACTTCGAAACGATTCCCGGACAAAACACCCTTATAGGTTTGAGGCATTGAATCGAGAAACGAATTCCAAACAGATAAATTTAAACTTTTTACCTCTCCACAAAAGGTACCCTGCCAATTGCCGGGCTGTGCAGGACTTTGGAATACCATGCCTATGAAAATAAATGCCAACACCCAAAAATTTTTCATTTGCTTTTCTACAAGAAATAAGAATTCATCATTTAATTTTTCCATCCACCTTAACGAATGATATCGAAATAGGTTCCTCCATATAAATTGTCTTTGATTGGATCTCCTGACAAAAAATCGTGCGGAAAGCCCAATTCAACTTTGCTGACCTCATTGAGACGCGTCAACTCATTCTGGTCTAAAACTACATGAACGCTGCCTAAACTATCCTGCAAATGCGTTGCCTTTCTGGCTCCAACAATAGGGATAGAGCCAACAGCATGTTGCCGCATCCAAGCAAGAGCGACCTGAGCAGATGAGCAAGACTTGGCATCTGCAATGGCCATCACCTCTTTAACGATTGTGGTATTTCTTTCATTTCGTCGGATACTTCCTTCTGTAATTCTACCCGGATCATTTTTGAGGTACTTACCGGTTAAAACACCTCCTGCCAAAGGCGCCCAGGGTGTAACCGTTAAGCCAAGAGCTGCTGCCATGGGAAGAAGATCGCGTTCAGGGGTTCTTTGCATTAAACTGTATTCAACTTGCAATCCAGTAAAACAAGTCCAACCCATCAATTCTGCCATGGTGTTGCAACGTGAAACAACCCATGCAGGCGTGTCGGAAATTCCAATGTAATGTACCATACCTCTGGACACAAGGTCGTCTAAACCGCGCATCACTTCTTGTTCGGGAGTAAGAAAATCCCAGGCGTGAACCCACAAAACATCGATATAATCGGTTTTTAAACGAAGTAAACTTTCCTGCACCGAACGCATCATGTTTTTACGGTGATTACCCACAAAGTTCGGATCACCAAAGCGGTCTTTCAAAGAATACTTGGTTGCCAAAACAAAATGGTGACGATCTGCAGCCATCAATTCGCCTAAAAATCTTTCGCTAGTACCTTCTGTATAGCGGTTTGCCGTATCAAGAAAATTTCCTCCGGCATTGGTGTATTCTTCAAAAATCTTTTTGGATTCATCCCAATCAGCACCCCAGCCCCATTCGGTACCAAAGGTCATGGTTCCTAAACAAATCTCAGAAACCCTAAGTCCGGATTTACCGAACAATCTATACTTCATCATAGCCAATTTATTTTAGGAAAGTTTTGAACTCAGTAATTTCATTTCAATGGCAGGACTCATTCGCTCATAGAGAATCCTGTAAACCGCATCAACAATTGGAATATCGGCCCCTAATTGTTGATTTATCTGATAGATACTTTTGCAGGCATAAAAACCTTCGGCAATCATATTCATTTCAATTTGTGCCGACTTTACAGAGTAACCCTTACCAATCATATTTCCAAAAGTACGGTTCCTGCTAAACTGTGAATAGGCTGTGACCAACAAATCACCCAAATAGGCAGACTCTTTTACATCATAAGTAATTGTGCTGGTTTTTGACAAAAAGCGTTCCATTTCACGAATGGCATTGGTAATAAAAACTGCCTGAAAATTGTCGCCATAGCCTAGGCCATGAAAAATTCCACTGCCAACAGCATAAATATTCTTTAGCACACCGGCATATTCCGCACCATCCGTATCGGTTGAAAGAACGGTACGGATGTAACGACATTTCAGCCAGTCTGAAACTTGCAATGATAATTTCTGATTGGAAGAAGCAATGGTCAGAAAACTTAGTTTTTCAAGCGCCACTTCCTCTGCATGACACGGACCAGTAATAACGCCTATCGCATCCTGACCCACCTTAAATTCATTCTGGAAAAAATGACAGGGAATTAAATTCTTTTCAGGAATAACGCCTTTAATGGCACAAATAATAAACTTGTTTTCTAAATCTCGTGATGAAACGCCTGACAAAGATTTCTGTAGAAAAGCAGCGGGGATAGCAAATACCAAATAAGTGCTTCTTTTAATTACCTCTTGAATTGAGGAAGAAACATAAATTCTGTTTTTCTCAAATTGAACAGAACTAAGGTAATTCGGGTTGTGACCAAAACTTTCAATATGGTTGGCCACCTCCTGGTTTCTTACCCACCAGTTGATTGACAACCCGGTTTGTTGGGAAAAAATCTTTGCTAATGCAGTTGCCCAACTACCTCCTCCTATGATTCCAATGCTCGGTTTTTCCATAAAAAAATAAAATTACAAAAATTATGGAACAAATTCAGGTATTTCGTTTTCTGCCATTAATTCAATTTGTACGTTACCAAAAAGAACAGGCTCAGCATTAGGCCCATATAGGAGCTGATAAACAAGACTATCGGCCTTTTCATGAGGAGCAAATTCGAATCCGAAACAAATTGGAGTAAACTTTCCGGGATGAAAATAATCATTCGCAAATCGTGACTCTCTTCTGACCTCTTTGCCTTCAAAAAACAATACCAAATCAATCCTTACTTCTCCTGAAATTTTAGGGCAGTTAGCAGTTGTATTAACGCGCAAATGCCGAATCCCTGCTGCATCGAAAGAAGGCAATGCGGTTTGAAAAACATTCCTGATGGAAGTTTCCGTTTGCAACCGGCCAAGGCCATTTTCAAGCGGGGTTAATGAAAGTGTTTTCCGATCCACTATCCTGGGTTCATTTACCAAATAACGTGCAACAGGGCCACCATCAAAAATGGTTGAAAAATATAGCTTTGAGGTAACATATTCCCATGGAATAATTCCCTTTTGATATTGGTAAGTTCGCCAAAGATTAAAAGTAACCAACAAAAGAGAGATGCTTACAAATATTTTTAATCTTAGTGAATTCAAATATTTCAATGCTAATCCGAAAAGAAAAATAAAAAATGGATAAAAATCAATCATAACCCTCTGTCCGAAAGGAACAGAATAAGTCCAGATCCACCAAGAAGAGAAAACATAAACCAGCATAAAAACGAAAAGAAATCCCGAAAAGAAGGCAGCCCGGTTTTGTTGAAAAAGCAAAATCAACAGACCAACAAACGATAAATAAAATATAGGATGATAAGTTAGCCAGCCCTTTCTAAAACTGAATAAAAAATTACTCAATTGCGGGTTCGCAAAATAAAAATGTTCTCCTACATAACTATCTGCAATAAAACTTTCTGTTTGTAAATACCAAAGAAGCATGGTAAGCGCAATAGGAAGAAGAAAAGAAAAAGCAGCAAAGGAAAGGTGGCGGATATTGCTAATAAACAACCTTAAACTATTGATTGGAATTTTCAAAACTGCGATAAAAAAAGGCAACGACAGTAAGACCAAAATATCTGTTGGTCGGATGCAAAAGGCAATTGAAAGATAAAGTGATGCAAAAATAACATCTCTTTTATCTACGGCCATTAAACGAAAATAGCGTATACCATGAAACAGCACTCCAGACAAAAGAAAAAAGGAATAAACATGTGATTGTGAAGCAACACCAAGCGTATTGTATAAAAGATTACTACCCAATAAAATCAGTAGGCTGGAAAGGCGAGCCCAAAAAACCGTGAGTGATAGTTCTTTGAGCATCCCTTCGCAATACTTTAGTCCTAGTAATAAATAAAAAATAGCCGAAAACGCAATTGAATACTGATAAAGCAAACCGAACCCATCCGGATTCATCCCTGTAAGAAAAGACAAAAAATGAGCAACTAAAAAAAAAGGCAACCACAAAATGGCGATACCCGGAAAATACTTATTGATTCCTTTCTGATCAATTTTATTCAGGAAATCGCCTCTGATATCGCGATTATAATAAGGCTGTGCAGCCAATGCGGTTGACTCCCACGATAGATCATGGTGAATGAAGATAGCAGGCAAATACGCATAATAGCCCAAACCCTCTGCTTGGATAACCCGATCCCATGCGTTATTCGGATTTCTGAAAGTAAAAAAAAGTGCCAGTAGGATTAATCCAAGCAAAGCATAATATGGCTGAGGTAAAAATTGCTTCATTCCGGCAGCGAAGAAAACTTAATCCTTTTGCCGTACAGTAATGGGTTGCCATCCGTTGCTTTTACAACAAAATTATTGACAATCAAATTACCTGTGGCATCCGGGTTTGCAACATATACCTTAACCTTGGCGGATTGGGTTCTAATTTCAGGTATACGGATTGCATGGTAAGCCCTTGAAAAATCTTTCGTAGAATCAATAAATACACTTAATGGAGTAGCACTCCAATGAATATCTTTATCGCTATCGGAAACAGAAATACACAAGGTGGCCTTGCAATTATCTGAAAGGGATTTAAAATCAACAGATGCCAGAATAATATCATCCGTTTGTAGAATTAAATCTTTCAAAGGCGCTTCAAAATTTTCGCTATAAAGAACTTTTGGTGTTAACAATTGACCCATTCCGGACCATTGATTATTAAGCGAATCCTTGTATGGACCAGCATACGACCAATAGGCGAGATTCGTTTTAAAAGTATTCACCGAAACAAATCTGGTTTTTTCAATTGAATCGGTGCATGCATCTTGTTTTGCAAACAAATAAAACTCACTATTAAAGAAGAATTTTCTTTCTATCAAACAAGGGAATTTTTCCCTAATGATCGAATAAATCTGCAGCGGGTTATCACTATTTGTCCATGTATAAAGGAAATACTTCTTGTTAGACTGATTGACAAGACTCCGGAATTTCCTCAACTCCTCACCCCCCTTGTTTGAACTTGTTAAAAAAGGAATCGTTATATTCTTTCGTTTAAAATAATATTCCAGGTAAAAGGGATGCACCACATTCATGGCAAAATCGATATTGTCACGTCCAAGGCTATCCACGCTATGCTGCACGAGTCTTGCTATTTCACTAAACGTTGCAAACTTCTCGCTTTGGTTGAACTTGTTTACTTTAATGATGGTAAAAGACCCTATTCCTAAAACCAAAAAAGAAAGCAAAACCACCACTCTCGCTGAATAGGCAGTAAACCCTGCCATGGCAGCCATTAATAGAAAGGGAACAAAAAAAAGCAAAATAGAAGGTTGAAGTACCGGGTTAACATAAACTGAATAAAAATATCCTAACAGCAATGGAAAGAGGAATAGCACCAAAGAAATAATCCAATTTGGCTTGTTTACAAAGTTTGCTCTTGACTTAACCAAAGCGAAGAAAGCAAGCATTGAAAACAGAAACCAGGTGAAATAATTTTCGTTAAACAGCGCAAAGAAAAAATCATTAAAAAAGCGAATATCAGGCGGACCCAACCAGGTTCCCACACCGCCTCTTGAAAATTGGGCAATGGATAAAGATAAATGGGGCAAAAACAAAAGTAAGGAAAGCATCCCTGAAAAAGAATATGCTTTAAACTGTGACTTGTCAAGGATAAAATAACCTGAAAAACCTAGCACAATAGGGACCAATGCGCTAAAATAATGGTTGTATAAACACAATGCCGTGGTCAAACTCCAATGTAGGTAATGTACCATGGATGCACGGCTATTGGCAGACACCAGATTATGCCAAGCAATGGTTGTCCACAAGACCAGCAACATTCCACTGCTATAAGGCCTTGCCAACTGTGTATAGAGCACCGGTAATTGCATAATGGCAAAATAAGCTGCGGCCATTAAGCCAACATTGGCTGAAAAAAATCTCTTTCCCACTTCAAAGGTGAGTGCTACAGAAAGAATGCCCATAACAACGAATGGCAATCGAACAGCAAAGACAGAAGTACCAAAAATTTTGCACCACGCAAACATCAACAATTGTACACCGGCAGGATGCATATCGTTGTAAACATAATCGTTGATAGTTAAAGAAAGCGTTTCAAGAGAAAGGCCATATAGTGCGCTCAACTCATCATTGGTAAGCGACCATTCGGCAAATCCCTTCCACCTGAAAAAGGCAGCAACTGCCAGAATGGGAAGCAGCGCCCAGTAATCGTGATTTTTCTTTAAAAATTGCATTGACCCAAAAAAGCCTAAATCTTCTCCGGTCGCATTTGTGGGAAAAAAATTACATCTTGGATGGAGTTGGCATTGGTCATGATCATACAAAGACGATCGATTCCAATTCCAAGGCCGGCAGTGGGTGGCATTCCGAATTCTATAGCACGAATAAAATCTTCATCAAGCGTCATGGCCTCCTCATCGCCTCGCAGCCCAAGCTCCAGTTGTTCTTCGAGTCTTTTGCGCTGATCAATGGGGTCGTTCAATTCTGAATAAGCATTACAAATTTCCTTGCCATTACAAATAACCTCAAAGCGCTCTACCAAGCCTTCGGCACTTCGATGTTTTTTTGCAAGTGGCGACATTTCAACAGGATAATCCATGATGATGGTTGGCTGAATCATTTTTGGTTCGCAGGCTGCACCAAAAATTTCATCAATGAGTTTACCTCTTCCCATGCTTTTCTCGGCTTTTCCGCCAAGGGCAACAGCAGCCTTTGCTAATTCATCATCACTCATTTTTTCTACCTCGTAACCTGTATATTCTTTGATGGCGCCATACATGGTATAACGCTTCCAAGGCCTTTGAAAGCTAATGGTATTTGAACCAACGGATACTTCGTTCGATCCGTTTAAATCGATGCAAACCTTTTCTACCATTTGTTCTACAAGATTCATCATCCATAGATAATCTTTGTAGGCAACATACAATTCCATCTGGGTAAATTCAGGATTATGAAACCTGCTCATTCCTTCATTTCTAAAGTCCTTAGCAAATTCATAAACGCCTTCAAATCCTCCAACGATAAGTCTTTTAAGGTACAATTCATTGGCAATACGCAGATACAAAGTCATATCAAGCGTATTGTGATGCGTCTTAAATGGTCGGGCTGCTGCACCGCCATAGAGTGGCTGAAGCACCGGGGTTTCAACTTCGAGATAACTTTTGTTATTCAGGAAGGTCCGCATTGAATTAACCAACTGTGCTCTTTTCACAAAAGTGAAGCGTACTTCTGGATTTACAATTAAGTCGAGGTATCTCATCCTGTACCTTTGTTCAGGATCAGTAAAGGCATCAAACACATTGCCCGATTCATCTGTTTTCACAATTGGGAGAGGGCGCAGTGATTTGGATAGTAAAACAAAAGAGGTGACATGCAAAGTAATTTCACCGGTTTGGGTTGTAAATACATAACCCTTTACACCTACAATATCTCCAATATCCAATAGCTTTTTGAAAACAACATTGTAGAGCGCCTTATCCTCGCCTAGACAAATTTCATCCCTTTTGATGTAAATCTGAATTCTGCCGGTATTGTCTTGAATTTCTGCAAAGGAAGCATTACCCATAATTCTTCGGGTCATGATCCTTCCTGCCATGCTAACGTTCTTATAACCCAACTTATCCCTTTCGTAATTCTCATGAATATCTGCGGCATGGGTATTTACCACAAATTCTTCTGCAGGGTAAGGGTTTACCCCTGATTTTTCCAGTTCTGCAAGGGAGTTTCTTCTTACAATTTCCTGTTCACTTAAAGGCTGTTGCATATCATTCAATTTCTGACCGCTAATCTACAAAGCGAAATCGAAATATCGTGAAGATTTCTTGAGACAGGAAACTGAAAATGGGACTATTTTGTGTCTTATTTCAAAAAAAACAAAGCAAACAAAGAATTCAACCTTTAATCCTCATCCCGAAGGCTATAATCGGAAGGTTTGTCGGATTCATTAATGGTCAAAAGACTTTCTGCGCCAAATTCATTTTGTTTTTCGAGGGTCCAACTATCGGTACTGGTGGTTTCCAGCCAGTTTTTACCTGCTCTTCTAAAGACTTGTGCATTAAGGCCAAAATGAACTCTAAAATCTGCTTCCAACTTGGCCACAGTTTGGTCTTTTTCTAAAGTAACCCAGCCATTGCCTTGTACTTTTCGCACCTCCTCTAATTTCAATAGTGGTGAAAGCTCTTCTTTGGCAGGGTTAGAGCCATCGGGATGATTGAGTAAAAAAAAGCGCAACTGGAGATTAGGAAACCTGGCAGAAAACTCATTTTGAATTTCATTCAAAGAAGTCTGGTAGTTGATGTCAAGTTTCATAGGATTGAATTAATCGTGAATTACAAACAAAGGCGTATGGGTGTGGAAAATCATTTTTCGGGTAAGACTTCGGTTCAACAAGCGATCCAGAAATCCATGTTCATGTGGTATCATAATGACCCAACCGGCTTTATGTTGATCTGCAAACTCATTAATCCCACTTACTACATCATCACCATAAGGAAAATGAAGTGAATGTTTTATTTCGCTAAATGCACCTTCAATGTGAACTCCTGAGATAGCTTTCTCAATAGAAACACGGTCACCCTCTCTTTCTACACTCAACACAAATAAATGACTATTGAATGTTTTGACTATGTTTTTGATCAGGTCAGCGGTGCTTAGTTGACGCAACTCCGTATAATCGCAAGAAAAAACAATTCCAGCGGGAGGAGAAAAAATATGATTCTTTGGAATAACCAAAACCGGAATTTTGGTATGACGAATAACGCCAACGGTAGTGCTTCCAAAAAGATATTCATCTACCATTCCTGATCCTCCTACTCCCATTACAATTAAGTCTGCTTTTTGACTCATGGCAATTTTAGGAATTTCTTCGGCTGCAAAACCTGAATTAACTAGGCAATTGACCGTTAAACCCGGAAATTTATCTGTCAGGGTTTGGGCAAATTTTTTCAGCGTTGTTAAATTTTCATTCATTAAATCTTCTTCAGAAATTAAAACGACAGGCGCTTCTGTAGAAGGAATAGGAATATGAAAGGCATGAAACAATAGGATTTCAGCTCCCATAAACTGGGCCATAGCTGCAGCGTAATCTACTGAGGTTCCGGCAGCGTGGGAAAAATCGGTTGGGACTAAAAATTTTTTCATGTTGATTTGCATTTGGGCTTAACAATATTATCGAAAAAAACCCGGATTAGCTTCGTTTAATTTATTTTCGAGAAAAAAAACTTGTTCAAACAGAATGTTTTCTTCAAGGTAAAAATGCTTTTCGAGGTTTTGATGAAGGACGAATAATTCTGAAAGACATAGTTTCCCTTCGAAAGAACTGACTGATTTCAAAGAATAATTATCTGTAAGGTCTCTTATTTCATCCATAATTTTTCTAACCCTTTCATGTTCCTTTCTCATTAGATCAATGGGTTTTTTAACCATTGTTTGCAGCGGAAAATCAACTGATTTATTGCCTTGAAGAATAGAAAGCATTTTCGCCACAAAGGGAAAGAAAATAGTTTCCTCCTTTCTTTGGTTGTTTTCAATGGTATCGGCCAGTATTAAAAATCGATCATATAATTCAGGCCAAAGGACGGGCAAATTCTCAGTTGTAACCAAGCGCTCCATGGTTTTTCCCAATAGGTTTAACACTACACGGGTTTCTGCATGATGGCGTTCGGCCTGATACAGGGTTAATCCATCAGGTTTTAATTGGGTGGTATGAAACAAATAATCGGTAGGCATTTACTGAATTAATCTCAGCAAACTTAGCTTCAATTATAAATGATTAGAATGATAAGGGTCAATAGAAAACATGATTTTTATCATGTTAAACAGTGCTAATCAAACAAGTTGGCGGTTTTAACCAGTTTAGAATGGTCTAATATGCCAATTTTCTTTCCTGTTAGCTCAATAATTCCATCGGATTTTAACTCCGAAAGTAATCGTATGGCGGTTTCGGTTGCCGTTCCTGTCATGTTGGCAAGCTCCTCCCGCGACATGGTTACATTAAGAATGTTGGTACCGGTTTCATAGCCATAAGTTTCTTTCAGGAACAATATGGATTCAGCCAATCTTTCACGCACCGGTTTCTGGGCCATTTCGGTTATTCTCGTTTCGGCTTGCTTTAGGTTGTCGGAGAGCAATCGCATCATGCTCATTGAAAGCGAAACATCTCTTTGTACCATACCCAAAAATACTTCCTTGGGCACAAAACAAATATTACAGTCATCTAAAGCAATTGCTGAACAAGAATATTTATCACCACTCAAAACCGCACGATAACCTAAAATATCGCCATCCTTTGCAAGACGTACAATGTGCTCGCGACCTGCATCGCCCATTTGAGAAACCTTGATTTTCCCACTGTTAACGCAATAAATTCCATGCGGGTGAAATCCTTCATTAAAAATCACCTGTCCTTTTTTAATCTGGGAACAAGATTTATGGTTGTTTAAGGCCTCCAATTCCTCAGAGGCGAGGTCGCAAAAAACAGATTTGAATCTTGAGTCACAATGATGACAATCCACATGTGCTTGATCTTTCCTTTTTATCATGACAATAATTCAAGTTAAATTAGATGAACATTAAACCATTGCAGTCCCTTCGCAATTTCTGTGTAAAGATAACACAATCCGCAACAAAACCGGTCAAAGAAAACCTAAACAGCTGTTGCCCTTATTTGTCAACACTGATTACTTTGAATTCGGTTCTTCTGTTTTCCTGATGCTCCTCAGTTGAACACGGTACTCCATCAGCACATTTATTCACCAATTTTCTTTCACCGTAACCTTTTGACTTGATTCTCTTGGATTTGATACCCTTTTCCGTAAGATATTTGGCAGTTGACTTGGCTCTTCTTTCAGATAGTTTCTGATTGTAAGAATCAGTTCCTCTACAATCGGTGTGCGAACTTAGTTCAATATTAACCTTCGGATTATCCTTCAACAGCTTCACTAATTTGTTCAGATTTTCGTAAGCATCAGGCCTGATATCCCATTTATCGAAGTCAAAGAAAATAGGTCTTGGTTTGTTGGGATCTTCGCTTTGGTCAATTACCACAGGCTTATCAATTACCAACTCATCCAACACAAAATCCTGTTTTAGGTTGTCTTTCTTTCCTTTTGTACTTACCGTTGCAGTTTGCGCAAAATATCCGTCTTTGGATACTGAAAATTCAAATTCCTTTTCCGACTCCAAAACAGCCTTGTAATTCCCTGCTTCATCGGTATAAACCGTTACCGTTGAACCACCCATTTTATCTGAAATATCAATTTTAACATTGGCCAATGGCTTGCCATCAACTTTGCTGCTTACGGTTCCGGTTACTTCAATTTTTGCCGGGTTCTTTGTAAAGGAATAAATTTTATCTGTTCCTGAACGATTGGAAGAAACTAAACCACGGGTTCCGTTATTGTCAATAGAGAAACTAAAGTCATCCTTACTTGAGTTCAATGGATAGTTAAGGTTCACCGGTGGAGAGAGTTTTCCCATTTCGTTTTTGCAAACAAATACATCCAAGCCGCCCATGGTTTTATGACCGAAACTTGAAAAATACAAATTGCCTAAACTGTCCACATACGGAAACATTTCATTTTCAGGAGTATTAATCAATGAACCCAAATTTTCAGGAGCAGACCATGCACCATTTACCAATTTGGTAGAATATATATCAGTGCCTCCGCTACCTCCCGGTTTATCCGAAATAAAATACATGGTTTTACCATCATAGGTGAGTGTAGGATGTCCTGTAGAATAATCCCCGCTGTTGTGCGGAAAATCTTCGGCTTTCTCCCACTTTCCGTCTTTCATTACATCCTTCTGAATTTTTAAACCGATTACTTTTTCGTATCGTTCCTCCTCGTTCAGTCCTTCATCATTGGTGGTGGTATAATAAAGTTCATTTCCTCCCGGTACCACAGCAGCCATCCCATCATGTAATTTACCATTGATATGACCTTCTAATTTAGCAGGCGTACCAAAATTGCCTGAAGCATCTTGCTTTACAAAATACAAATCGTAATAACCTTTTCCTGTTGATGGATTGGCCTCTGTTTTAGAAG
The DNA here is from genome assembly GCA_044370375.1 of Bacteroidia bacterium. Lineage (GTDB taxonomy): Bacteria > Bacteroidota > Bacteroidia > UBA4408 > UBA4408 > JBILVQ01. Next base: position 22,648 of record JBILVQ010000001.1, on the reverse strand, counting down.
CCTCACCGGTGGCAGAAAAAATATAACCATCCTTATATCTAACCGGACTAAAAAACTCTTGAATACCTCCCATTTTTACCGCGGTCAAAGACCATTGGGTGGTATCCTTCATCATGGTATTGCGCTCATTTAAAGAACGTAAAAGCATTTCAGCACTGGAGTCAGTTGGCTTTAGCTTTAGATAATTCTTTAACTGTTCAGCAGCTTGTTCGGTTTTTCCATTGTTCATTAAAACCTTTGCGTACGACAAAGTATGCATTGGATCTACACCCGGAAGTGCAACAACTTTTGCATAAGTATCCTCTGCTTTTTTGTATTCGTTCATAGAACGATAGCAAACGGCAAGATTGGTTAATGCTTTCGGGTCTTGCTTTTTGGCCACAGCTTTTTCGTAAAACTGTGCAGCTTTATAATAAGCAAGTGCATCAAAATTTTTGTTCCCCTGGCTAATGTAGTATCTGGTACATCCTGACAAAGAAAGCAGGAGAATGGCAGCAAGGAGAATCGTTCTTGGAAGTGGGAATTTCATGTCAGATTTCAAAAATTAAAAGAATCGAGGGTTCTTGGTTTTCAGAATATCACGGCCAAAATCAATTCCAAGCATAATTTCGTGTGAACCTGCTGAGAATTTACGAATTTGTGTTAGGTTGTAATCAAAGGCATAACCCACTCTGAACATTGGATTAATTTGATATTCAACCAAACCTACAATAGATTCACCTGTGCGGAAAGAACTTCCCAGCCATAGTACATCGTTTAACAAAACATTAAGGTTAATATCTGCCTGTACAGGAGCTGCCGGCTGATATTTCACCAAAACCGAAGGCTTTAGTTTAACCATTGGATTAACGACAAATACATAGCCCGCTGTTAAGAAGGTATGATTTCTTACACTTGAAGATTTTGAAACATCGAAACTAAAGTCCCTTTTTGAGTCGTAAGCAACCAGCGTTGGAACAGAGATACCTGCATAGAACATCTTAGCATAATAATAAACCCCTGCACCAAATTTGGGAAGGAACTTTGAACGGATATTGGTTGCAAAAGCCTCATCTCCGCTTTCTACAGTTTTTAACTGTGCCAGATTTGCGGTTACCAATGACCCTCCTGCTCTTAAACCAAAAGAAAGTTTTCCTTTCGCTAATGGAATGTTGTAGGAATAATTACCAAATAAATCTGTTTGGCTGGTAGCTCCAATTTTCTCTGTTGCCACCATCATTCCCCAGCCCATTCTTCTGTTGGCCAAAGGCCCGTCGATTGCAAAAATACTGGTAACAGGTGCCCCAGGGAAATTTACCCACTGACGCCTGTGAAGCAAACTTGCTCCCATGTATTTATGCGAACCGGCATAGGCAGGATTCAAAAATAATCCGTTAAACATATATTGGCTTATCATGATATCCTGCTGAGCTTTTAGTGCCCCTGAGGTAAGCATCAAGACTGCAATTAGTGCTGCTATCCTTTTCATGAAAAGATATTTATTGTGTTGCTGCATTTTCCTTTTCATTCTGATTATTTCCTTCTAAGTTCAATGTAACGTTGTGTAGCAATGGTGCCACATTCAGGTGATTCTGCTTCAAGTACCATGAAGTAAGTTCCATCAGGTAACTGGCTTCCGTTGGGTCCGGTTCCATCCCAAGCATTTTCTGTATTGTAAGTTCCATTTACCTGATACAGTTCATTGCCCCAACGATTATAAATCCAAATCTTTACATTTGAATAAGACTCAATTCCTGGAATGATAAACTTATCGTTAACTCCATTACCATCAGGCGAGAAGCCCTGAGGCGTCTGTTCCAAAGGATTTTCCGGAGTGGTAAGTTGAATAGTTTGGGTTGCTGTACAACCATAGGCATCTGTTACCGTTACCACGTAATCAATATTCCCTCCTTTAACCCCTTCAATTTTGGCTGTGGTGGCTCCATTAGACCAAGCGTAGGTAAATGGTTCGTAACCACCTTCTACTTTGGCTTCAATTACCCCATCCGATCCTTCGAAACAACGAATATTTTTCTGGTTGCTTTCATAAACCGGACTACTCAATGTAACACTCATATCCTTGGAAGGAACTAGGGTTATGGTATCTGATACCGATGAACAAGAGAATGTGTTGGTTACCGTCACAAAATAATCTCCCGGTTGATTTACCTCTACCACTGACCCAACAAGACCGTTAGACCAAACAAAGTCGCCCTGACCACTTGCAGAAAGTGTTACACTTCCTGTAAAGCAAGCCAAAGCCCCTGAGGAACTAATTACCGGAATAGGAGGTGGAGTTATCGAAACCACATTGGTTGCAATGGAGGTAGAAGAACAATTATTCGTATCAGTTACTGTTACAGTGTAGTCTCCAGCCGCAGCAACCGAAATGGACGGGCTTGTTTGTCCACCGGGTGACCATAAGTAGGTAAAGCCTTGACCATTGTTTGCTGTTAACACCAATGAATCCCCTAAACACAGATTAGGATTTCCATTAACAACAACAAAGGCTGGAGGTGGGAAATTTACAATTACATCCACCGTATCAGAAACCGAAGAACATCCATTTGGTGCAGTAACAACTAATACTACAGGGCCGCCATTGAATACGGTTATGGCATTATTCGTATTACCGGATGGCAACCAGGTATTTCCTGTTAAGCTAGCTGAACTCAAAGTAACGGAACCGCCAAGGCAAAAGGTCGTTGGTCCGTTTGCAGTAATAATAGCTGGTACACCAGGCAATGGCAATACATCCACCACTACAGCAGGTGCGATGGACGGACAACCATTTCCATCAATAACCGTTACTCCATAAGTGCCCGAAACACCAACCGTGATGGAATTGGTTGTTTCACCACCCGGTGCCCATATATAGGATGTTCCGGGGCTGGCGAATAATTCTACAGAATCTCCTTCACAAAGAGTGGTTGGACCACCGGCCACAATAAAGGCAGGACTTGGTGCAGGGCGAATATCTACCGTAATTGGCAAACTAACAGTAGTTCCGCATGTATTGGTAACAGTAACCGAAACAGTGGTTACCTGAGTACCTGTCAAGGAAAGGGTTTGTGTTGTTTCGCCACTTGACCACAAATAAGTTGAGCCCGGGTTCTGTGCATCTAAAATTACCGTTCCTCCACACTGTACAATGTCTGGTCCTAAATTTACAACCGGAGGGAAGTTAACGTTAACAACCGCGGTATCGGTAAAGTTACATCCGGTCAAAGGATTTGTAACAGTCAGAATCACATTACCTGCTGTGCTAACAGAGATGCTTTGTGTGGTTTCTGAAGTACTCCAATCATACGTTAAACCAGCAATTCCCGGATCAAGCGTAACCGAGCCACCATTACAAATATCGTATGGACCACCAAGGTCAAACACCGGAATAGCGTTAATGGTTACATCTACCGTATCAGAGGAAACGGTACCGCAGGAGTTGGTAATGGCTACAAAAACATTGGCGGAAGTTGATGAAACCACAATGGTTTGTGTAGTTTGACCATTCGACCAAAGATAAGTAGCACCTGGATTTCCGGCATCCAAAGTGATGCTACCTCCACATTGAGTAGTATCGGCAAATGCAGGAATTTGTGGCAACAAATTCACAATCACGGTAACGGGTTGTGAAGTTGCAGAACAGTTCAAGCCATTGACAATGGAAACTGTATAAGTGCCTGAACTATCAACAACCAATGAATCACCTGTTGCACCATTGCTCCAAACATAGTTGGCAACAGAGGAACAATTGGTACAATTCATGGTGATATCGTCAACTCCAAAATCATTTCCACCTGAAGTTGAACTCATACTATGCAATGATAAATTGGCAAAAGGCGAAACTCCTGCAGTCCACGTTTGTGTAAAGGGAACCCATGTGTTGATAGATCCAGGGCAGTTCATCACCGCACCTACGTCTATTCCGTCTACTCTCAATTGAATCTCGCCAGGATTTCCGGCCACCATAGAAGAGAGGAAAAGACCAATATCATAAGATGCACCTGGTTGCACACTCACGGTTTGCGACCATACCGATTGTCCCGGTGTGGAAGAGCCATTAACTACAAGAAAATTTCCTCCATTGTTTCCTGACCCATTAAAGGAGGGGTGGAAAACCGATGCATCCGGACCCACATTATAAGTGGCCTCTGGTATAAGGTTGTTAGAAAAATTGTAGTCAGACACGAAACCATTGGCACCGGAAGAAAAGTCACCGTTGTTTATTAAATCAACAGAAGAGCCTCCAGAAGCAACCAACAAAACAGAATCGCCTTCACAGAAAGTAAGCGAACCGGTTACATTAATTACCGGAGTGGCAGGGGATGCATTGATGGTTACTGTAATGGTATCGGAAGTTACACTATTACAAGCGTTTTCTACCACAACAAAAACAAAGCCGCTATTAACGAGGGTTACTGATTGGGTCGGACTTAAAATGTTATTTCCTGTAAGGTCGGTCCATGTGTATGTTGATCCGGGATTGCCGGCATTCAATACTACATTGCTGCCACATTCATTAACATCTCCACCTAAATTAACTGCCACCAGTGGATTTTGAACCACGATGGTAATGGGATTGGAGGTTGCTGAACATCCAGGGGCAGAAACCACAGAAACAGTGAAGGTTCCGGCCGTATCTACCGTAATACTTTGGGTTGTTAGACCATTCGACCAAAGGTTATTATTTGGATTACTACTGGTCAAAACCACCGAGTCTCCAATACAGAAAGTAGTTGGACCGCTGCTTGTAATTAAAGGCGTGTTGGGTAATTGATTAATGATTACGTCAGCTGTGTCACTCGTTATCGAACCACAGGAATTAGAAATGGTAACAAAATAATTTCCTGATTGCGATACGGTAATGGTTTGCGTTGTTTCAGAATTGCTCCAAGCATAAACACTTCCTGGAGGAATAACACCTGCATCGAGTGTTAAGGTGCCTCCACATTGAGTAAATGGCCCACCCAGAACTGCCGCTACCGGCGGGTTTTGGACCACAATGCTGGTTGGTAAAGAAGAACTGCTGCATCCGTTGGCGTAAGAAACCGTTACGGTTAAAGCATTGGGAGTGGAAGCAAAAATGGTAGGCGTAGTTTCTCCGGTACTCCAAAGAATTGAAGTTACCAAAGGATCGTTACTCACGGTTAATCCCACAGAATCACCTACACAAAAGGTTGTAGGACCAGATGCTGTAATGGTTGGAATTGGTGGTGCAGCTAACAAATTTACTACTACATCATTACTAAGGGCTGTTCCACAAGAATTAATAACTGAAACATTAAAAACCCCACTATTTGCAACCACAATGGTTTGGGTTGTTTCACCGGTGCTCCATAAGTAGGTTGAGCCGGAAGGAATCAAGCCTGCATCCAGGGTTACTGTTCCACCGCATTGATCAACGGTATCCGGCAAAACAACGGCCACCGGAGGATTATCCACATTAACATTGACAGTTAAAGAAATACTTGAGCAACCGTTCGCATCGGTTACGGTCACAAATATTGCTTGAGCAGAACTTACGGTGATGGTGTTGGTGGTTTCACCTGTGCTCCACAATACCGCAACCACTGTTGGGTCGGGATTGATGGTTAAATCAACCGAAGAACCTAAACAAATATCAAGCGGTCCGCTCGGCACTATTACAGGTGTAGCAGGAGGCGTTTCAATATTAATTACAACAGGATTGCTAATGACCGAACCACAACTATTGCTGATGGCAACGGAGTATAAACCAGAGCTGGTTACAACAATTGTTTGCGTTGTTTCACCATTGCTCCACAAATAATTCGTAGATCCTCCAAAGAAACCTGCATCAAGGGTTACCGTACCACCACATTGGGTGATGGGTCCACCTAAATCAGGAGCTGTAGGTAGCGTATCAACAGAAACCGTAACCGGAAGTGATGATGCGCTGCAATTGTTGGCACCAAAAACAGTTACAAAATAGGCTCCTGATGTATCAACGGTTATGGTGTTGGTAGTTTCTCCCGTATTCCAAGTCAATCCCAGCACTGTATTGTCAACAATCGCTGTTAGATCAACCGAGCTTCCCTCACAAAATGAAATAGGTCCGTTGGCCTGAATGGTTGGAGTTGTTGGCAAGGGGTTAATGGTAACATTTGCTGTTGTACTTGTTACACTTCCACAAGAATTGGTAACCACCACACTGTAATTTCCGCTTTGGTTTACAGAAATAGAAGGGGTAGTTTCACCATTAGACCATAAATAGGTAGTACTTCCACCCAGTATACCGGCCGAAAGTGTAAGCTGTCCTCCGCACTGAACATAAGGTCCGCCTAAATTGGGTGCGGTTGGCGGAACATCAACAATTACGGTAACAATATTAGAAGAGTTTGAACAACCATTTGCAGAAATTACACTTACGAAATAGTTGCCTGATTGCGACACAACAATGGAAGGGTCGGTTGAACCATTACTCCATACAATACCGGTAGAAACATCACTGTTCAAGGTTACCGATCCTCCCTGGCAAAAGGTTGTTGGTCCGCCGGCTGTAACAACCGGTGCCGGAGGTAATGGTTCAATCGTAACAACAGAAACATTTGAAAGAACTGTTCCGCATGAATTACTAACCAAAACAGAATAACTACCACTTACGGTAACAGTAATAGAAGAAGTGGTAGCCCCATTACTCCATAAATAAGAAGTACTTCCTCCCAAAGAACCGGCATCAAGCGTAACAGAACCACCGCATTGAGTGATACTTGGTGGTAAAACGGGTGCAACCGGAGGTAAATCAACAATCACAGTAACCGGTATTGAAGATGAAGTGCAACCATTCGCAGCAGTGAAAACCACAAAATAATTTCCTGATTGACTTACAGAAATTGTTTGGGTGGTTTCTCCTGTATTCCAAATGATGTTATTCGAAAAGCTCGCAGTCAAATCAACAGAAGCTCCTTGACAGAAAGTGGTAGGACCAGAAGCTGTTACTAAAGGTGCAGGAGGTGCTTGTAGAATTTCAACCTGTGAAACATTACTTAGAGCAGTTCCACAAGCATTAATGATGGTAACAAAATAGTTTCCTGAGGCGGTTACCGTAATTGTTTGGGTAGATTCGCCATTAGACCATGCATAAACGCTACCGGGCTGCACAGGACCGGCATCGAGGGTAACCGACCCACCGCATTGGCTTATACTTGCAGGCAATACAGGGCTTACTGGAAGCGTGTTAACATTAACATTTATTGGTGCCGAGGTGCTTGAGCAATTATTGGCACCAAAAACGGTAACAAAGTAGCTTCCACCGGTTGAAACCGTAATAGTGTTTGTGGTTTCACCTGTGCTCCATAAAACAGACGTCACCGATGGATCAAAAATCACAGATAAATCAACAGAGCCTCCTTGACAAAAATTGGTTGGCCCGGAGGCAGAGATTAATGGGGTTGTTGGCAAAGGATTAATGATTACTGTTGCAGGAGCACTGGTAACAGAACCACATGAATTGGTAATGGTAACCGAATAATTTCCGGAAGTAGCTGCAAGTATACTTTGTGTTGTTTCACCATTGCTCCATAAATAGGTGGTGGATCCTCCAAAGAAATTGGCTTCCAAAAACACGGTTCCTCCACATTGGTTATAAGGTCCACCCAAATTTGGAGCAACAGGAGGAAAATCAACCGTTACAATTGTTGGTAAAGAGGTTGCACTGCAGCCATTGGCAGAAAATGCTGTAACAGTATAGGAGCCTGTTGTGGCTACTGAAATGGAGTTAGAAGTTTCACTTGTACTCCATAACAAAGAAACAACAGATGGATCAACAGAGGCGGTTAAGGTTACCTGACCTCCCTGACAGAAGGTAGCAGGGCCGTTAGGAAGGATGGATGGAACCGGAGGTACTGGTTCAATGGTAACTAAAGCTACTGTACTGGTAACCGATCCACAAGAATTTGTGATTACTACCTGATAATTACCGGAGGTGGCAACATTTATCGTTTGAGTGGTTTCACCGTTTGACCATAAAAAGGTGGTTGAACCACCTGAATTTCCGGCATCAAGGGTTACTGTACCTCCGCATTGTACATAAGGACCTCCCAAATTGCTAGCAACCGGAGGGATGTCGACAATCACGGTAATGGTGTTTGAACTGCTGGAGCAACCATTAACACCGGCAATGGTTACAGAATAATTTCCTGATTGATTAACAAGAATGGATTGTGTTGTTTCGCCATTGCTCCAAAGATTATTGCTTAGGGCACTGCTGGTAAGTGTAACACTACCTCCCTGACAAAAGGTGGTTGGCCCGTTGGCAGTAATTACGGGTGCAGGAGGCAAAGGAATAATGGTGATATCGGCAAGGTTTGAAGTCACTGTACCACAAGCATTGGTTACTTCAACAGAATAGGTTCCTGTAGCATTAACGGTAATGGTCTGCGTTGTTTCTCCTGTACTCCACAAATAGCTGGTGCTACCACCAAAGAAACCGGCATCTAAAACCAAACCACCGCCACACTGGCTAATATTGGTAGGTAAAACAGGTGCAAGCAATGGAATATCAACAATAACATCAATACCATTAGAGGCAGCAGTGCAACCATTCGCGTCGGTAAACACCACAAAATAATTTCCTGTTTGGTTCACCGAAATGGTTTGAGCATTGGAACCGTTGTTCCACAGAATATTGCTAGCTACATCAGAAGTTAGATCAACAGATCCACCCTGACAAAAAGTGGTAGGTCCATTCGCTGTTATTATTGGAGCAACCGGCACAGGCAAAATAGTAACAACAGCCGTATTACTATTTACCGATCCACAATTGTTGGTGAGGGTAACGAAATAATTTCCGGAAACATTCACCGCAATGGTTTGGGTTGTTTCCCCAGTACTCCACAAATAGCTGGTACCGGCATTTACTGCACCAGCATCAAGGGTGACGATGCCGCCACATTGTGAAACTGGACTTGGCAATAAGGGTGCCGCAGGAGGAAGATCAACCACTACGGTTACAGGAATAGAAGAAGAAGAACATCCATTTGGAGCGGTAACAGTAACAAAATATGAACCTGAAAGGGAAACATTGATGGAAGGAGTAGTTTCACCAGTATTCCAAATAATATTTGTTGCAACATCTGAGGTAAGGGTTACAGATGATCCTGTGCAAATATTGGTTGAGCCTGAAGATGTAACCACAGGGGCTGTTGGTGCCGGAAGAATAATTACCTCTACAATATTGGAGGTGCCAATGCAACCATTGTTACCGGTGATTACGGTAAAATAACTACCAGAGCTAGTAACATTGATGGATTGTGTGGTTTCACCATTGCTCCAAACATTCCCTGAACCAAATGAGGAAGTAAGAACCACCGTCTCATTGGAACAAGCCTGAATAGGTCCTGCAGGGTTTACTACAGGATTAGGCGTCAATAATTCAGTTACAACAAAGGGAGCAGAAACAGAGGCACAACCGTTCGCATCAATTATCTCCACTGTGTAGGAACCACTTTGAGCAACGCTGATATTTTGAGTTGTTTGTCCTGTTGACCACAGCCAGGAAACACCTGCACTGGCTGAAAGATTAGCCGTTGAACCTTGACAAAATGTATTATCTCCTGTAATGCTGACAGGGGTTGGTTGGTTTACATTAACTGCAAATGGGTTAGAAGTAGCAGTACAGCCATTAATATCTGTAATGGTAACCGTATAGGAACCACTGGCAATGACAGTAATGGTTTGAGAAGTTCCAACCGAAGGACTCCATGAATAGGAAACCGCAGGACTTGACGTAAGGGTAATTGATTCACCTAAGCAAAAGGTTGGATTACCTCCGGGGGTAATGGTTGGTGTTTGAGGAAGGGGGTTGACCGTTATGGATAGAGGCAAGGAAGTAGAAGAACAAAGATTATTATCTGTTACGGTTAGCGTAATAACCTGCGTACTACTTACCACAATAGATTGCGTGGTTTCGCCGGTTGACCAAACATTACCTGTTGCCGAACTAGAAGTGAGCGTTACACTTTGACCAAAACAGAAAGTTGTAGGACCTGACGGAGTAATGACCGGTGTTGTAGGCAAAGGATTAACCGTTACTACCACCGGCAAAGATTCGGTTGTACAACCAGAGCCATCGGTAACTGAAACGGTATAGGAACCGGAGGCATTAACCACAATTGACTGTGTACTTTCACCGGTTGACCATAAAATGCCTGAGGCAATATCTGAAGTAAGTGTTACAGAAGACCCTGCACAAAAGGTTATTGGTCCTGAAGGAGTAATTACTGCTGCAACAGGGCCCGGGGTAACTGTAACGTTTACAGGTTGTGAAGTGGAGGAACACCCGTTAACGGTTACCGAAACAGTATAAGAGCCTGAATTGACAACGGTGATGGACTGCGTTGTTTCACCCGTTGACCACAAGATATTGGCAGCAATATTTGATGTAAGAACTACCGAATTGCCATCGCAGAAAGTTAGCGGGCCATTGGCCGTTATAACCGGAGGTGTAGGTGCGTTTGTTGTATTAACTACGACAGTATTGGAAACAGCAGAACAACCATTTCCGTCAGTAAAAGTTACAAAATAACTTCCGGCAGCACTCACGGTCAGCGTGTTTCCGGTTGAATTATCAGACCATACATTACCAGTAGGCTGTGAGGAAGTTAATACCGTAGAGGATCCCTGACAAATGTTTACAGGTCCGGCAGGACTAACCGTAACTTGGGGCAAACTATTCACCACCACGGTAACAAAAGCTGTGTCGGAAACACAATTATTGCCATCAGAAACGGTAAGAAAATAAGTTCCGGAAGTATTAACAACAATACTTTGTGTTGTTTCGCCATTGGGTCCCCAAAGGTTACCGGTTGCACTGCTAGAAGTAAGTGTAACGGAACCACCGGTACAAAAAGTTGTAGGGCCGCTTGCAGAAATAACAGGAGTTTGAGGAACGGGAACGGCATTAATAACAATAGTATTTGATTGGCCGGAGCATCCGTTTGCATCGGTTACAACGGTAAAATAGGATCCTGCGGTATTCACTACCAAACTATCATTGGTTTCACCTGTATTCCACAAATTCCCTGAAGGGATGCTTGAAACAAGAGTAACGGTGGTTCCACTGCACAAATTCAGTGAACCACTTGAGGTAATTACCGGGACAGGGTTTGGATTAACGGTAACAAGCACCGGATTAGAGGTTGCAGAACATCCATTGAGATCTACAACGGTAACCGTATAGGATCCGGCCGATGTAACCTGAAAGGTTTGTCCTGTTCCTGTTCCTGGCTCCCAATCAAAACTCACATAAGTTGGATCAGTACTAGACTCGAGCACCAAAGAACCTCCATCACAAAACGTGGTTGACCCAAGGGGTGTAATTGTAGGTTGAGGAGCAAGGGGAAGGATGGTTACATTTACAGGAATTCTTGTTGTTGATTCACAACCATTGAAAAAATCGGCCAAATAAATGGTAGTGCTAGTGTTAATACTAACGTTAAAGTTAGCGCCAAAACCTAACAAATTTCCACCCACTGGAGCATCATACCAAAGGTAGGCGGTGCCGGCAAATGCAGTAATTGTAACCTGCCCCGGACCACACCTTGAAACATCGGAAGAAATAGGCCCGCTATACTCTACAGCGCCAATATCAAAAGCAGTACCGAAATTACTCCGCACGATTCCTCTTTGGTCGGTGGCAGAGGAGATGGGTAAGGGATAAGCGTTGCTGGTTCCATTATCGATAGCCGGACTGCAAGGCACCAGCACACAGGTTGGAGTTGGACCTGAATTGTTGGCCAATGTTTGATTTAAAACAAAAGAAGCATTAACGCCAGCACCTGTGTTTCCGGTTTGGTTACCAAAGAAAACCACCCCATTGATATTCCCAATAAGATTATGACCAAAAGTGGAGAAAACACCCTGAACAATATCATTTCCTCCATTAACACCAAGGTTTCCAGTAACAATAGAGTTGTTCAATTCAAATACACCAAAATCATTGTAAATACCGCCACCAATATCATCGGCAGTGTCTCTGGTAAAAGTACAGTTATTGATGACCATGGCCCCAATGTCGGCCTTATCAATACCTCCTCCAATGGAGGCACGATTACCGAAAACCGTACAATTATTCATTAGGAGGCTACCCAAATTCATGTAAATACCACCACCCAAACCGGCCAAATTCCGGTTATTATCAATGGTGGAATTGTTTATTTCCACCTCCGCATCATTGATACAAATACCACCGCCTAGACCATTGCTTGAGAAGTTTCGGAAAATACGACACTGGTTAATCACAAGGGTAGAAGCTTCCACATAAATTCCTCCACCGGTTAAACTATTACCCTCTGTAACCACTAAATTATTCATCCGAACAACGATGTTTGGTGTAGAAAAGGGTTTAATTAAGAAAACAGAAAAAGTGGGAGCTGTGGGGTTTCTGCGGATGGTTAAGGAGTTGTTGGACGGACCATTAAAAGTGATGTGGTTTTCAACATTTCTGAGGGCAGAATCAAGCGTTAAGGTTCCTGAGAGTCCGGTTAAATTGATAATATGCGGAGCACCTGCAGTAGCAGTTCCATCATTGTTGGCTGCCAGGATTGCGGCTCTTAGAGAGCCCGGACCGCCATCCACGAGCGTATTCACGTTAAAGACGGTAGCACCGGCAGTTCTGGGGCTGAGAAGCAAGGCAGAAAAAGCAAATGCCCATAAAAAACAAGAAATTACACTCTTGAGAATGAATTTTTCTTTGGCAATACACTTCAGGTTAAAGTTCATCATATGCTGAAATCCTCGATTAATTGTACAAAACTAAACCAATGGGTAGTCACCCATTTTTGGGTTGACCCGCAAAGTTGCAATAATTCTTCGAAAAACAAACATTTTTTGATAAAAACTATCAAAATTAATGCCCCCTTTACAATCATTTTTTGTTACTTTGCGTTCCTAAAAACAGGAAAACATCAAATGAACCCTATTGGAAATACCATCATTGTTCCTACTGATTTTTCGGCAGTAGCAGATTGTGCGCTCACTCACGCGATAGGCATAGCGAGCAGACAATCAGAGAGCAGAATTATATTGCTAAATATTGTTGCCAAAGAAAAGGAGATTAAGGATGCGGAAAAAAGCCTTCACGATACAGTAAACAGATTTCCTGTTCCTGCGAATGTGCATTTGACCATCGCAACAAGAGTAGGCTCTATTTTTGATGCCATTGGAAATTTTGCCTCAGAGAACGATGCAAAACTGATTGTTATGGGAACCCACGGTGTTAAGGGCATGCAGCATATTTTAGGAAGTTATGCAGTGAAAGTAATAACCAATTCAAAGGTTCCTTTTATTGTGGTTCAGGAAAGAAAGTTCAGGGATGGATACCAAAACATTTTGCTTCCGATGGATTTTTCGAAAGAAACGAAACAAAAATTATCCATGACAATTTCAGTGGCTAAATCATTTGGTTCCAAGGTTCACATTTTTTACCCATTGGCCAGTGACGATCACTTTAAGCAAACGGTTGCCAACAATGTTGCTCTTGCCAAAAACGAATTGAGAATCAATAAAATTGAATTTGATGTTCAGGAAATTAATGCTTCAGGCGCTTTTGTAAAAAACATGTTGGCTTATGCAGCAGCACAGGATATTGATTTAATTGCGGTTGTAAACAGTCAGGAAAGCGGCTTCCCGGAAATTCTTGCCGGAACAGATGAAAGAACCATTATTACCAATGATGCACAAATACCCGTATTGATTGTAAACCCAGTTAAATCGGGCTACGGAACCAGTGTATTATTTTCCTAGACTAATTAAAGGCAGATTGCTTTTGGGGGAAGGAAATAATAAATTTTACAGTTTGCTCTCCCAATTTTACCACCTGAATGTTACAATGGTGAATATCAATAATTTTTTTCACCAGGTATAGTCCAATTCCGTGCCCTTTAATGTTTCGGTGCACGTTTCCACGGTGGAAGGGTTCGAATATTTTTGTAAGGTCTAAATCCTGCATAAATTTTGATTCATTCACGAAACTAATGATGTTCTGGTTCTTTTTCGTTTCAAAAGTAATAAGCACCTTGCCAAAATTTGAATATTTGTAGGCGTTCTCTATCAGATTAAAGAAAGCAATTCTTAACAATCTTTCATTGCCATATTCAACCAAAACATTTTCATCCTCGGGCAAAGCAAGCACATCTGTATCAATCTGAGCATCTTGCTTTACCTTCAAAAAATCAAGTCTTGCCTGATAAAGAATTTCATCGGGCCTAACCTTACTGAAGAGAATGCCGGAAGAATCAGATTCAATATTCGCCAATTCCATCAAGCGTTGTACAATTTCATTGATCCCCTTAATATCTTCGAGAATGGACTCCAAAATTCTTTGATAATCTTGGGTTTCGCGTTCCTTCAAAAGACCCACTTCAATTTGAGATGTAATCATCGCCAAGGGGTTTCTTAATTCGTGGGAGGCATTAGCAACAAAACTTTTTTGAAGGTGAAAAGCACTTTCAATTCTGGTGAGCAAACTGTTAATGGTTTGCGACAACCTCGCCAACTCATCCCTGTTATTATCTACGCTTAGCCGTGAGGATAAATTGGCCGGAGTAAAGGATCTTACTTGTTTTACAATTTTGGAAATTGGTTCGAGGGCTTTGCCGGAAAAAAAGTATCCGGCAAAAAAAACCAATAAAGAAAACACCACAAAAGAAATCAAAAGGGTATTCATGAGATAATTTACTTTTCGCAGGCCATACCTGTCAATTCCTCCTGCAACAACATAGTGTTTCTTGTTCTTGAACGGATAAATAAATCCGATTATTTCAAAATCACCAGCATCAAATTCATGCACAACATTAGGTTGAAAGGTTGCCAATTCGGTTAAGGGCAAATTAAAAAAAACGGAATCTGTACTTTGGTATAGCTTACGAAATTCACTATCGTAAATCAAGACATTTTCTTTAAACAGCAAATCTCTTTTTTTACTATCAATCAATTTCAACAAAGCAGAATCAACCTCATCAACCGTGAAATAAAGTTCTGCCGTAGTGGATGCTTTTTGATTCAAACGAAGAACAAACTCTTCGTGTCGGTAATTTGCAGAGGACCAAAAAATAGAAAGAAAACTAACTGCAATTATAACAACTACAATACTTGTGAAATTAACCGTTAATTTCGATCTGATTTGCATTAGGATTGCTTCAACATATAGCCCAGCCCATGGCGGGTTTGTATCAACTTATCGCCAAAAGATTTTTCAAGTTTTTTTCGCAAATAATTTACATAAACATCAATTACATTGGTAGCTGCATCAAAGGTAATATGCCAAATTTTCTCGGCAATTTCGGTTCTTGAAATTACTTTTTCTTTGTTAAGAATAAAATATTCCATGAGAGCAAATTCGCGTGGGGTAAGTTCTACAATTATATTTTCTACACGAATAACTTTGTCTTCCAAATCAAGTTCGTATTTTCCGTAGGATAAAACTTTAAGCGGTTTAACGAATTCCTTTGAACGCTTCAACAGGGCCTTCATTCTTGCAATCAACTCTTCAAAGGCGAAGGGTTTCACCAGGTAATCGTCTGAACCGGCATCAAAGCCCTTCATCTTATCATCAAGGGTTCCCAAAGCAGAAATTAACAAAACCGGTGTAGAAACTCCACTGGCTCTAAGCGCGGCACATAATTCCACTCCACTCATTTCAGGAATAATAATATCTGAAACAATCAATTCGTACCTGTTATTCAGGGCGCACCTGAGTCCTTCGGTTCCGTCTGAAACCCAATCAACCGTAAACTTATTTTCTTCCAAACCCATCTTCAGAGAAAGGGCTGTTTTTTCTTCATCCTCAATTAACAATATTTTTTGGCTCATGGTTATTTGGAACAATTACAAGGGGTTGAAAAATAAATTTGTGTTGCGGGCAGGTTTTTACTCAGCTTTTTTTGCTCTTCATAAGGGATAATGATTCCTCTTAAATCCAACTCTTGCAAGCTGGTTAACTGAAGCAATTCCGGGGGCAAAAATTCAAGCTCATTATTCCACAGATCCAGCTTGTTAAGGGACTTCAACGAACCGATGGAAGGAGGCAGCAGAGCAATTCGATTCCTAAACAACACCAATTCCCTGAGTGCAGAAAGGCTACCAATTTGGTAGGGAATGGTTGTCAACTTATTGACGGAGACATCCAAAATCTCGAGTTTGGTGAGTGATCCGATGAAAGGAGGTAGCTCATCAATTTTATTGTGCGCTAAATAGAGCTCCTTTAAATTCACAAGGGCGGCAATACGATGAGGAACCTCGTGCAAACCGTCTCTGCTCAAATCGAGTACTTCAACCGATAAACTATCACGAAGGGCATCAATCAAGGAGGTGTAAACCCTCTTTTCTGCCTTCAGGGTTGAAATACCCATGAGGCAAAACAAAAGTGAAAAACAAAAATGAAGACCAAATGCCTTTAACTGCATTTAAATAAAATTCTGGGCAACCTGCTTATCGTGCAATAATTGGGCCACCAATTCATCGGGGGATGAAAATTTCTTTTCCTCTCTGATTTTTTGCAAAAAAACCACCGTTATCTGACTGTTGTATAAATCTCCATCAAAATCCAAAAGATGGACTTCCATTTTCAGCAAAGAATTATCAGAAAAGGTAGGATTGGTTCCAATATTCATCATTCCGCGATGAACCCCAAACAAACTTTTTACATTAACTACATAGACACCATTTCCCGGTACTATTTTCAAAGGATTGGCCAGCAAAAGATTAGCGGTTGGAAACCCAAGTGATTTTCCCCTTTGGTCGCCCTTACCCACCGATGCGGAAAGGGAATAGGAATAGCCCAAAAAGCTGTTGGCCAGCGGAATGCTTCCTTCTTCGAGCAAACTTCGAATTTTAGAAGAGCTAATGGAAACCTCAGCGATGTTCAAAGCAGGAACCTCCTCAACAGAAAAATTGTAGAGCACTCCAAATTCCTTCATGTTGGCAATGGACCCTTCGCGATTCCTTCCGAAATGGTGATCATATCCCATCACCAAATGGATAGCTTTTAGTTGTTGAACCAAAAGGTCGCGAACAAATTCAAGGGAGGACATGCGCGAAAATTCCTTAGAAAAAGGGATAACAAGCAAAAAATCTATTCCGATGGAGGCTAATAAATCGTACTTTTCTTCTGGAGAACTTAATAGTTTAAGTTGAGGATCGTCGGGGAACAAAACCAGTCGTGGGTGTGGCCAAAAAGTAACCAATACGCTGGGGATCCCTCTTTTCTTTCCAGCCTCTGAAAGGGCTGTAAGTATTTTTTTATGCCCCAAGTGTACCCCATCGAAGGTACCGGTTGTAGCTACACAAGCACCAGGCAAGGCAGAGGCTAATTGGGCAATATCATTGAAAACCTGCAAAATCCGCTTATTTTACACAAAGTTAAACTTAGTCTTACAATTTACAAGATACCATGACCTTGCAGTTAACCAAAGCATTCTAAATTAGGGAGGTGGAACTTTAATTAAAATTTGAAGAGTAGGGTTAGCATCAAAACTTTGGAGTTTTTGCAGAAATAACGTAGGTTTGTATGTTGTAATGCGAACAACTTTTTGTAGGTTAAAACAGGCACAGGTAATTTTCAGACCGGAAGAAATGAATTGGAAGCAACCAAACGAAATTCAAAATTACGGAAAGCAATTACGGATGTGCCATTTCCCAAAAAAATGAAAGGAATTATTTTAGCCGGTGGATCCGGAACGAGGTTGCATCCTCTTACGCTTGCGGTGAGTAAACAGTTAATGCCTGTTTATGATAAACCTATGATTTATTATCCGCTCTCAGTGTTAATGATGGCCGGAATCAATGAAATCCTGATTATTTCGACTCCCCATGATTTACCGCATTTTAAACGACTCCTGGGTGATGGAAAAAACCTTGGCTGCAACTTTGAATATGCCGAACAGCCAACACCCAACGGACTTGCACAGGCATTTGTTATTGGTGAACAGTTTATCGGGACCGAAAAGGTTGCGTTAATTTTAGGTGATAATATTTTCTACGGAAGCGGTTTACAAAAACTTCTTGCAGAAAACAACAATCCTGAAGGTGGTGTAGTTTTCGCCTATCATGTTTCAGACCCTGAAAGATATGGGGTGGTGGAGTTTGATCAAAACAACAGGGCCATCTCCATTGAGGAAAAGCCCAAGGTCCCCAAATCGAATTTTGCCGTGCCCGGTTTGTATTTTTATGACAACACAGTGGTGGAAATAGCCAAAAATTTGAAGCCAAGTGCCCGCGGAGAATACGAAATCACCGATGTAAATAAGAACTATCTTTCGCAGGGTAAACTTAAAGTTGGAATATTGGACAGAGGTACTGCTTGGCTTGATACCGGAACATTTTCCTCTTTGATGCAGGCCGGTCAGTTTGTTCAGGTGATTGAAGAGCGACAAGGTTTGAAAATAGGATGTATTGAAGAAGTAGCCTACCGACAAGGCTTTAT
The DNA here is from genome assembly GCA_044370375.1 of Bacteroidia bacterium. Taxonomy (GTDB): domain Bacteria; phylum Bacteroidota; class Bacteroidia; order UBA4408; family UBA4408; genus JBILVQ01. Next base: position 4,230 of record JBILVQ010000001.1, on the reverse strand, counting down.
CACCAAACAAAAACTCATTGAATTGGCCGAACCTTTGCTGAAAAGCGGTTATGGCTCCTACCTAATTAATTTACCCTAATGCCACAAAGTATTCAACCACACATGACCAGCATCCTTGTAACCGGTGGAGCGGGGTTTATTGCCAGCGCACTGGCCGAAAAACTTGCCGAAAACCCCAACAATTACGTAGTAATTGCCGACAATCTAATTACCGGAGAAATAGAAAAAGTTCCTGTTTCTAAGCATAACAACATTCGCTTTATCAAAGCAGATGTGAATAATTTTGATGATATCTCCGGTATTTTTTATGCCTTTCGCTTCGACTATGTATTTCACTATGCTGCATTGGTTGGGGTGCAAAGAACTTTGAAAAACCCAGTAATGGTGCTAAACGATATTATTGGCTTAAAAAATATTTGCACGCTTTCAAAAAATTCAGGGGTTAAAAGAATTTACTATTCCTCAAGTTCTGAGGTTTATGGTGAACCAGTAGAATTTCCTCAAAATGAACATACAACACCATTAAATTCTAGACTTCCTTATGCGATTGTAAAAAATGTAGGCGAAGCATTTTTAAAGTCGTACAAGGTTGAATACGGACTAGAATATACTGTTTTCAGATTTTTCAACACCTATGGGCCCAAACAAAGTAAAGATTTTGTTGTAAGCAAATTTCTGGCAAAGGCCTTAAAAGACAAACCGATTACCGTTTATGGAGATGGCTCTCAAACAAGGACTTTCTGTTTTATAGATGACAACATTGCCGCTACTGTGAACGCTTTCGAAAGGAACATGTATGTTAATGATGTTGTAAACATTGGCGGTGATGAGGAAGTTACCATCTTAGAGCTGGCAAAAAAAATAATTTCCTTAACCAATTCTTCTTCAAAAATCACACACATGTCGGCTCTGGAAGAAGGAGACATGACAAGAAGAAAGCCGGATATTTCGAAAATGAAAACTCTTTTGGACCGGCCAATGCTGCCTTTTGAAGACGGAATGAAAATCATCATTGAAAATTCTAAATTCATTCTTTGATTTTGGACACCCCTTTTTTTAAAAAAACTTTAGAAAACGCCATTGAGGCTTTTCGAAAAGAGATTTCAGGCAAACAACCTTCAGAATTATACCAACCCATTGACTATACGCTGCAGCTAGGCGGAAAAAGATTAAGGCCAATGTTGCTGTTGATGGCAAACGATTTATTCAATGGCCGGATTGAAGATGCCCTTTATCCTGCCATGGGTATTGAAGTATTTCATAATTTCACGCTACTGCATGACGACATCATGGATAATGCGCCTCTCAGAAGAGGGCAAGCAACTGTTCATGCAAAATGGAATGCCAACATTGCCATATTATCCGGCGATACCATGTTTGTTGAGTCGTGTAAATTAATGGCAAAAACCCGGCCTGAAATCGTTGAAAATGTATTAGGAACCTTCTGGAAATGTGCCATCGAAGTCTGTGAGGGGCAACAATGGGATATGAATTTTGAGAAAAAAGATTTGGTAAGTATAGACCAATACACAAGAATGATCATGCTCAAAACCGCAGTTTTGTTGGCGGGTAGTTTGAAAATTGGCGCTATTACCGCCGGGGCTTCTGCAAGCGATGCAGACCATCTTTATTCTTTTGGAAAGCACTGTGGCATTGCCTTTCAATTACAAGATGATATTCTGGATGTGTATGGCGAAACAACGAAATTTGGCAAACAGGCCGGCGGAGATATTGTAGCCAATAAAAAAACCTATTTGTTGCTTAAAGCACTTGAATTGGCTTCAGGATATACCAAAGAAGATTTGCAATACTGGCTATTCTCCGGAGATTCTGATCCCGACAAAAAGGTTGAAGCAGTAAAGCAAATTTATGATTTTCTGGGTATAAGGAAACTTGCCGAGGCAGCGATGAAAGATCACTTTGAGGAAGGCATCGGATTTTTGGATAAACTTTCCTGCCAGGATCATAAAAAAAATTCGATGAAAGAATTTTCTTACTCTTTGATTGAAAGAGAAATATAGTTTTATTTCCATGTGGTAAAAAAGAAAGGGAGTCAAAATTAATTTGTCTCCCTTTCTTTATTTGCCGCTAAATGCTTATTCAGCCTTCCAGCTAGAAACCAATCCGGCTTCTAACCGCTTTTAGTACATTGTCCTAATTAGGCTCTATTCCTTAAAAATTTTCTTCGACAGAATCTTACCATTCGATTTGATATTCACCATATAAATGCCCGGAGATAAGTGGGCAATGGAAATATCTCTAACTGATGCATTAAAATAATCCTGAACAACTTCAGAAACCACTTGTCCGCTGAGGTTGGTAATCTCTATCAAAGCATAGGCCGAGTTTTCAGAAACATATTTTACCTTTAATACATCCTGATTATTCAGGATTTCAAATCCATTGTCATTGGTTCCAATCACAATTTGCTTCTCTCCTACTACCCGGCATTCGCCATTGATTTTCTCCATTTGCACAATAAAGTTTCCACCTGAAGAATACGTATGTTGAGTCTCCCCTTCTGCTTCTATCACAGAACCATCTCCGAAATTCCATCTGATTATATCGCTACCTACCTGATCAGGTATCAACTTCACCAACAAAGCATTTTCGGAATTTTTCTCGATTGAAAAACCGGCCGACAAGTCTTTCTCATAATGAAGGGATACTTCTGTTCCAATTTTTCCGCAAAAAGAATTTCCGTTAATGACAGAATACTTTCCTTCTTCCAAATTATCGATAACAATTTCACTTTCTGTGGAAACATATGACCCACCCGGAAAAATGAAGCTACCGCCACCTGTGGCAGAAATTCGGATAATTCCATTTCCAGAAACCGTTCCAAAGTTATTGCCAATATCATTTGCCAAATCAAGCGTTCCATTTATTTGCAGGGTAGAAGATGTTCTGAAGTTTCCGTTTGAATTAACGGTATGTCCTGCAGCGATGATTACATTATGAAAAGTTGGGATAAAACCTGCAGCAGGACCTGCATGACTTACCGAGGACCATGTATTTACATCATCCCAATTACCTCCAAAGGTGGCATCGCGGCTATAAAGCGTTGCAATGGCAGAAAACTCGTTGGTTTCTCCTGCTGTAAAATCGCCATCCAAATAATTAACCCCTGCCAAACTAATTGTATTGGCCACGTCATTCACCGTTCCGGGGGTTCCACCAATTGGGTTCCAGGCTCCGCTCAAAAACCTTCCTGTAACATAGCTTGCCTCGGTACCTGAAACATCAGCATTCAGATAATTATAAGTGTGCGTAACGGCTAATCCGGAAAATCCGGTTGAACGAACACTCCAATAATATCCTAACTCAAAAGAGCCGGCATCGGTGGTTGCAGGATGATCGTTGTTAATATTCTTCAATTGAATGGTGCCGGGAGCAGCATTTGCAGTTACATTATAGGTTACTGGGGTGTACTTTGCACCCACACCAACGGGAAAAGTAAAGGAGGAAGCACCTGAGGCAAATACTTTTACCACACCACTATCACTTAATGCGCCATTGGTTTTGATCATTTTGGTAGCATCAACTGTTCCAGCCACTGCAGCACTTGTATTAAAAGTGAGCAGTTTATTATCTATGTAGATACTACCTAAAGTAAAGGTAAGGGTATTGTTAATTTGGATATTGGCAGTGGATTGTAATCCAAGTGAATTATTGATGGTAAGATTACCAAACTGACCCGTGTTATCGCCTGATAAAATTTGCAAAACGGTTCCGGAACAAAGAATTCTACCGGCACCTGTTGAAGCGTGCACTGATGAGTTATCGATATTTCCTATACACGTGATGGTGTTTGCTCCGTCTTGTAGGGTTCCTTCGGTTAAGGTAAGCGTTGCGCTAACCCTAATATTAGAAGATGCTGACAGAGAAACCACACCAGAAGAAAAAGTATTATTAATGGTTAGATTACTGAAGTTTGTAAGGTTGGCACCAATACCCGAAATGGTTTGATTTGCAGACGAGGAATTAAAGGTTGTTAACTGGGTTGCACTTCCTGCCCTGTATCCACCCACATTAAAGCCTGTGGCCGCGTTGGTATTGGAATTGGTTAAATTGCCTTGTATGCTAACATTTCTTCCATTGGCATTAAATACGCTAAAACTATTGGCAATAACCAATGAGCCTTTTAGTATTAAGGGCTGAACCACCAATTGAACGGTTGCATTATCGTTTGCGTCAGTACCTGATGCTGTTAGGTTAAACAAAGGAACC
>JBILVQ010000127.1:0-8806 GCA_044370375.1 Bacteroidia bacterium | reverse complement strand
TCAACGAAATGGTCATGTGGTGACCCGGCATGAGCATGAGAATGTTCTGAATAATCGTAAAGGGCGCATGTACCGTTTGGTAGCGTAAATAATCAGCCAGCGAATCGGGATTTACTTTTTTCTCTACCAGGCCCGATTTTATCAAGGGTCTAATTTCTGAAGAGAATAACAATTGCTCATCGTTGATAAAGTAGTACAAGGGCTTTATGCCCAAACGGTCTCTGGCAATAAAGAGTTCTTTCTTTTCTTTGTCCCAAATAGCAAAGGCAAACATGCCGTTAAAACGTTGTAAACACTCTTTGCCCCAACGCTGATAGGCCGCCAGAATGACTTCTGTATCCGTTTTGGTACTGAAGGGATAGGGTTCATCTTTCGAACCATGACTTACTCGCTGTAATTCGAATTTTAAATCCTGAAAATTATAAAGCTCGCCATTGTAAACAATTACATATCGTCCATTGGCAGAATGCATGGGTTGGTGACCGGCCGATGATAAATCAATAATTGATAATCTTCTTTGTCCGATGAAAACACTGCCATCTTGCACAAAACCGGCATCATCAGGCCCACGATGCGCAATGCAATCGTTCATGGCCCGGATGATTTTTTCACCGTTTTCTTTGCCCTTAAAATTGATATATCCGCTAATGCCGCACACTGTTCGTTGGATTAAGTTCGTGATTGCTTGTTTCTTCTGTTTCTGCCGCTTTCTGCGCTGCGACTTCTATTCCTGCTTTTTTATTGTTCATGGCATTGTAATAATACAACCACATGAAAAAAGGGAAGCCATTCAAAAAGTAGTTTCCCTGTCTGATCATATACATCAAAATGATAACCAATACTGCATTGGCAATAATCCAAGATTCTCCGTTCATGTTATCATTCGGACGTCTCACATAAAATCGTTGAATAAAGAAAATAAAAAACAATACGCCAATCAATCCTGTTTCTGAAATTAAGCGCAGTAACATCGAATTAGCGTCACTTTTGTTAAAGGTAATGTCGATAATGCCATTCATCTTCGTAAGCGAATAACGGTCGAAAGCAATGGCGTGGGAGCCTAATCCCGAACCGCCTATCGGATTTCTTTTGAAATTTTTAGTGGCAATGTGATAGTTGTTATACAATACAAAGCTCGATGAGTTTACATTTTCAATGGCGAAATTTTCATCAACCCACAGGCCAATCGCACTATCTACCCGTTTCTGGAATTCCGGTACATTGTTATAAATTAAATTCGCTAAACCTGCAAACAAAACAATCGCAAATACGAAATTGCCAATGCGCGCATAGTTGATGGTAATCAATAACCCAATAATGAAAAGGCCGATATACCCCGTTGAAGAGGTGGTTAAAAACAAAGCCAACAAGATGACTGCCGATTCAACTTTATTAATGAAGTGGTCTTTTTTGGCCAGAAAATTATGCAGACTAACAAAGGCTGCCGGTCCTAAAAAAATAGCACATTGCGAGGCTTCCGAAAAAATGGAATTCATTCTGATTCCCCAACCGGCTCCACTTACAACGCTCCATTTGTTCAGCAACCAGCCATAGTCATACCCCGGTGTAAAGCCAACCAAGTAGCTGATTACCTGAAAAATTCCCAGCAACGAAACCCACACACTTCCCCGCATATAATATGAAAATAGTTTGGTGGTGTTGAGCTGATAATCTTGAAATACGTAGAAATAAAAAGTACTGGAAAGCAAAACCCCAATGAAGATTTTGAAGAACAAGGCATAGGTATTGTTGCCCGATAGAATCTGTAAAAAGCCAAATACCAAAGGCACAAATAGCAATTGTATGGGCGCCTTCGGAAAACCAAAACGCAGGTAGTATCCGGGCAACAAGATCAGGAAAACGATGTAGTGCAAATAGCCCTCGAAGGGAGCGTTAAAGAAAGTAATGGAGCTGACAAAAATAGACAGCAGGACCAAAAAGGTCTTGATGACATATTCGCGTCTTTTATTTTTTTGCGAGATCTCCACTGATAACTTTTGAGAATTTTTCCTTCATTTTGATGAAACGCTTTTCAAACCATTCGTAGGAAAGCGCTGAAACCATGAAAGTAAGCAAAGTTGCAGAAATATAAAGCACCACATTGGGCAGAATTTCTAACCCGGTCCAATCAGGGAAAATCCGCTTGCAAACTTGTATGCAAAAAACCACAACAATCATGTGGTACATGTAAATACCGTAGGATATTTTTCCCAGATAATCGATGATTGGGTTTTTTAATTTAAGAAAACTACGCGGATTGGAACAAACATTTAAAATGATGATGAGAAAAACCACCGAGTATACCAAATGTATTCCATCCTGAATGACCTGAGGCGTGAAAAACATCAATACAGGTATCATGGCATAACAGGCTATCTGTATTTCGGGGCGGTATAGGGTCTGTAACCATTTTTCTTTTTTTTCGAACAACACCCAGGCCCCGATGGCACCGATGCTCATGGATTCAAATTTGCTCATGGCCACCAGTTTTTTCAATTGTTTGAGCCACTCCAAATCCGGATTTTTCATCGCAAAAACCAAGACAATTACTTTTACTACCAATACAATACCGGTGAAAACAACTATTGCCCTCACTACATTTTTGGCTTTCTTTACCATCCAAGGCCATAAAATATAAAACTGCTCCTCAACCCCAATGCTCCAGCTTTGTCCGGCATGCGGAATGGCCGGGTACATGGCCAAGGCAAGGTTGGGCAGCAATATACAATACAGAAAAAATTTAAACCAATAATCTTCTGCAATAAATTTTTGTAGCCAAGGAATATGTAAAAACTCAAATTGTGGCAATATGAAAAAGGCCACCACTACCAGTAAGTAATATACCGGCCATATCCTGAAGACTCTTCGCAAGTAAAATTCTTTTACCCCAATGGTGCCCGTAGCTTTTTGCTCGGCCAGCAACAAGTAGGTAATGAGGAAACCACTCAAAACAAAAAAGAAATATACACCCAAACCTCCTGAGTTAAAGAAAAAGGGATTCTTCCATAGATTCTTTAAATGTTGCTGGTCTTTTAATAATTCCAGATGGGTGAGAATCACCGCAAAGGCAGCAAAAAAACGCAGTCCGTTCAGTCCCGAAAAATATACGCTTGGCTTGTTTTCTATCACAGTTTTTTCCGCACTCATGCCATAAAGCGTTTAAATTGTTCGATGTGTTGCTGTGCAATTTTATCCCAAGTGAATTCAAGCGCAATTCTGCGGATGGATGCCGCTTTCATTTGTTGAAGGGCATCCTTTTCCATAGCGATAAATGCTTCCAATGCTTTTTCGATAGATGCTACAGAACCAATTTCAACCAATTGGCCGTTGTCGCTTTTTACCAACAAGGATACAGCCCCAACATCTGTTGCAATGATGGCGCATCCTCTGGCCATGCCTTCCATAATCACATTTGGCATTCCTTCCGAATAACTAGGACAAACCAACACATCCATGGTGGATAATATGGATTTTATTTTTTCTCCATCCCTGATTTCTCCCAAATATTCAATGTTGGGGTGTTTGATTTGCTGGTCGGAAGGAACCGGTCCGATAAAGGTAAATGCAAAAGGTTGATCTTTCATGGAGTCCAGCGCCTTGGTCAATTCCTGTATTCCCTTTCTTCGTTCAAATCGTCCTACAAATACAAATTTCTTTTTGGCTTCAACCGGTGAAGCAAGGTCCAATACCCATGCAGGGTCTATTCCGCCGGGTATTTCAATGAGTTTTTGTTCCGGAACATTTTGTTCCCTTAACAACTGGGTAATTTTTCCTCCGTAAGAAAAAATGCCATCGGCATGCTTCAGGATATAGCTTACCGGACTTTTCAAAAATAATACCTGCTGTATTTTTGTTTTAAAATCAGGAGCAGGTTGAAACATTTCATATCCGTGAAAATTTACCAATACCGGAGGAAGCGCCTTGTGCTTTATCCTTTCCTGAACAAATTTCCATCCTGCAAAGCCTTTGCAATAAATTAAATCTACCGCAGGTTTCTTCAAATATCTGTCAAAGGCCAAACAAGAATAGCCATAAGAACTTTTGATGTAATGTCCCGGTAATTTATTTCCTGCCGGAAAATGAAGTACTTCAGGATGAATAAATTTTTTTTCTTCGTCCGTAAAAACCTCCAGCGCATCGATGTTTAATTTGCTTTGATTGTAATGATACAAATCAACATGCACACCGGCACGGGCTAAATATTTGAGTAAATTAAAGGAGTGCTTTTGCATCCCTCCAATCACATAGGGTGTAATACCGTCTGTTACAAAAGCAATTCTCATATTCCCTGATAAATCAAAAAGTAGGATGGAAAAAGTGTTTTGATGGGGTAGTGGGTGGATTTTTTAGCTCCCTTTATTTCAAAACAAATGGTGTAAACGGGTTGCTTCTTGTAAGCAGGCAAAAATGTAGATGCAGTCATTCATCGGCAAATATAAGCAGGATGGCGCTTATTTTAGCATTTTCAAGGCTTTTTTAGACCCGAAAAAGTATCTTTGCAGCCGATGACCCTAACAAAAACCGATTTATCGATTTTCAACAACCAATGGTACTCCGTTGGCGCTTCTAAACCCAAACAATTGCTTTGGTTTATTGTAAATGCAATCGTTTTTCAAAATTCTCTGTTTTTTATGATGGCGCCCAAACGCTGGCTTCTCAGGGCCTTTGGCTGCCGACTGGGCAAAGGTTTGGTTATTAAACCTTCTGTCAATATCAAGTATCCATGGAAATTAAAAATTGGCGACCATGTTTGGATTGGCGAAAAGGTTTGGATCGATAACCTTGCTCCTGTGGTGATTGAATCTCATTGCTGCATTTCGCAGGGCGCTATGCTCTTGTGCGGAAATCATAATTACAAAAAACAAGCCTTCGATTTAATGATCGGTGAGATTGTGCTCGAAGAAGGCGCATGGGTTGGCGCTCAAGCCCTCGTAGGCCCTAATGTACGTGTTGGAAGTCATGCGGTGCTTGCAGTGTCTTCTGTAGCAACCGGCAACCTTAAGCCTTATACCATTTACCGCGGCAATCCCGCACAGGCAGTGGCCGCAAGAAAAATATCCGAATGAAAATTTCTATCATTACCGTTACTTACAACAGTGCCGAAACTGTTGAAGATACCATTCAATCGGTGGTCAATCAAACCTATCCAGATATAGAATATATTATTGTGGATGGACTTTCCAAAGATCACACCCTCGATATCGTAAAGAAATACGGGGATAAAATTGCGAAGGTGGTTTCTGAAAAGGACAAAGGTATTTACGATGCCATCAACAAAGGGGTTGATTTGGCAACAGGAGAGGTGGTTGCCATTTTGAATTCTGACGATTTGTACAGCCATAACCGCGTTATTGAAGCCATTATGAAAACCTTTACCGATTCAGGGGCGGATGCAGTTTATGGTGATCTTGTTTACGTGGAAAGAAATAACACTGCAAAGGTTACCCGCACATGGAATTCGGGGCAGTACAAAGAAGGTAAATTCTTGAAAGGATGGATGCCTCCTCATCCCTCTTTTTTTGTGAAACGCTGGTGCTATCAGCGTTTTGGTAAGTTTCATACCAATTTCAAAACTTCTGCCGACTATGAATTAATGTTGCGCTTTATTCATGTCAATAAAATAAAATTGGCCTATCTGCCCGAAATTTTGGTGCGCATGCGCCTGGGTGGTCAAAGCAATGTGAGCCTGGCCAATCGACTGGAGGCCAACCGCGAAGACCGAAAGGCCTGGGAAATGAATGGCCTTAAACCCGGTCGCTTAACGCTTATCCGTAAGCCGCTTTCTAAAGTCTTCCAGTTTTTAAAATAACCTGCTTGCTTCCACAAACCCAATAGAATGCGCGGTTTGTAAGCATTAATTGCAGGATGATTTCACCTCTTTGCAAAAAAAAAGCTCCGTTTTTTAACGAAGCTTTTTTCTTTTTTTTCTTTATCTGTTTATCTTCTGTAACCGTTGATGTAGTCGTTTAATTCATCAATGCTGGTCTCAAAAGTAAAGGCATCATTGACCATGTAATAGTTGCCAATATCATAAGTTCTGCCGTAGGCAAATTTGGCAAAATCCAAACGGGTTCCTTCAAAACTAAACAACATCATGATTTCTCTAACTTGCGCAGAAGTCAAACAGTTAGAACCAATGATTTGCTTGGCCATGGTGAGTTTGCTTTCTTCAAACGACTTTGAATTGATAGAGTTTTTCGCATTACCAAAGGAGCCGGGATCCATTGGAATCGGACAACCTATCGGTCCGCCATAACCGGGCACATAAACAATGGTTTGTTGTTGTTGAACCGGAGGTGCACCGCTGGTGGTGGTAGTGGTAGTACTGGAATAAGTGGTTGATTCGGTTACATTCGCACCGATGCCAACTCCGCCTAAATTGATGTTCATAGAAACATTCGCATTGGATGGCTGACCGTTAACCGTTGTAGTTGTGGTAGTTGTTTGTTGAACCGTATTCGGAGGAGGGGTTTGTGTTACAACAGTAGTTCTTTGCTGAACAGGTTGCTGTTGAACAGGTTGTTGCTGAACCGGCTGCTGCATCGGCTGACCTGCCGGAGGAGCCATTTCTACAAGGTTGTGCAACTTCAACACAAAACGTTCGTTCATTCTTTCAATTTCTTCCTTACGGGCCGCAGCTTCCGTCTCGTCCTTGGCATTCACATCACGGGCAATGGAGTTACCCAACGATTTTGTCTTCTTTTCAAAAGCAGTTACCTTTTTCTTTTTGATCACATAATAGTGTTCTGCATAAGCACGAACATTGATTTGATCCAAAATGGTTCCGTTAGCGGTATCTGCAAAAACAACTTTTACTTTGTAACTGATCGGGCTCAAACCATTCAGCTTCACCTGACTCATGGCTTGTTCGTTTTGGAAAACACCATTCAGCATTACTTTAAAAAGTAATCCTTCTTCCGAATAAATGGTAACGTTGGATTGTTGAGCATAAAGGTTCAAACTAAAAACCGTAAGCAACAGGAGTAGAAGTTTTTTCATTGTAGTTCAGTAATTTTTTGGGTCCGTTTTCAAAACTCATGCCAAAAATAAAAACTTTTGTCTTAAGGCCGGCCCTTTTGGTCTAAAAAACTGATTTTTTTGGAGGGCTAATCTCTTTCTCAATCCCTTGAAGGACCCTTTTTTTGCGCATTTTAACCCATTCCCTGTTTAAGGTCGGTTTTTTTCGGGTAATTTTCTCCGCAAGGGTGCTTTGTCATCCAGCTCCGATATTTCATTCCGGGCGTCAATATTCTCTTTTAACTGCCATTTGCCCTTTCTAAATCTCAAGGCATCATAACTCAAATCTGGTGCGTAAAATTGATATTGCCCCTTTAATTCAGGCGATTTAGGTACTAAATGATCAAAAATGATTAATTCCCTTTTCTCGTTATAGCGCAAACTCATCGATAATTCTGCCGAATATTCAAAAATCACCCGCTGCAAACCCACGCCAATGCCGGTAAATACGTTGGCTCCAAAGCTTATATCGCCACCCGCATTTATCGTAAATGGCTCAATGATCTTTTTTCTTGAAATTTTATTGTTCCAGTCAAGACCCAATAAAAAGTAGGTCTTCTTTTTTTTGTGAACCTTGAAAAAGAGCTGATAATAATGGGCCCCAAACCAATTTTCCGGTTTAAGTTTGGCGCGTTCCGGACTTTTGATGTTGGCCCGCGAATCCTCTAGTTCCACCACCTTACATTGTCCTTGCTGTGGCGGAAACTGAAAAAAAGCAAAGTACTCATAAGTGCCGTCCCGCAATGGAAATTCCCAGTTAAAGATTCTGAAAGCCTTGTCGGCCGGCATCAATACCCCAATGGCGCCCAATGAGTCGAAGGGATAATTCCATGCCGCCTCACTTTGTAAAATTTTATAAAGTACCTGCTGCATTTTCTCATTGGCCGGCTTTCGCTCCGATAAGCTTTGGCGTGAAAGGATGGAATTGCCCCATTGCCGTAAACTGTCCTCATACAATTTCAAAGGATCTACAGCACTAACCTTTTGGTTAAATCCAAAACATAGAACTAAAAAAAGAAAAATCGTTTTGCCCACCAATGGTACTTTATGAAAAAACCACCGCTTGGGTGGTTTTTGGTTATAAATGCATGAATTGTTTTTTGGCCAGCAATTCTTCTTTCGTTTCACGATGGTCTTCATCGTCAATGCAACAATCTACCGGACAAACGGCAGCGCATTGTGGTTCGTCATGAAATCCAACACACTCGGTACATTTATCGGTAACAATAAAGTAAACATCCATGGCTCCGGGTTCCTGTGCGGCTTCGGCATCCAGCGATTGACCCTTCAAGGTTAATATTCCTCCTTTGAGCGAGGTTCCATCCGAAAACCTCCATTCATTGCCCCCTTCATAAATTGCATTGTTAGGGCATTCAGGCTCGCATGCCCCGCAGTTGATACATTCGTCAGTGATTTTTATCGCCATTTTTTTTTAATTTCGGTTCAAACCTTCAGATTTGTTGCGCAAAAGTAACATAAATAGCCGTTTCTTTGTTCAAGATTTTTGAAAATGATTTTACAAAGTAAAGTTGATGACCTGGCCGCGCTCGGCTTGTTTTTGAAGGATTGGGCCGATGCATTAAGCCATCAAAGCCTTCCATCCGACCAATCTTTTATGCACAAAGCCCTGCAGGCAGCTCATGCAGCACAGTTGAAAAATGCCTGGTTCGATGTAGGCAATTTACAATTGGCCCTCTATTCCTGGGCCGAGGCATTGAAAAAAGAAGCCATTGAACAGTGGATTGCTGCTTATGCCAATAAAGCCCCTGCCGAACCCAAAAGAATCGGT
>JBILVQ010000126.1:0-8949 GCA_044370375.1 Bacteroidia bacterium | reverse complement strand
GGTGATGTTGAAATTCATACCACCCTTGGCAGTAAATCCACCCAAATAAACCCAATCAGAACTGGCGTATTCTAATCCTTCACTTTCACGTGTATATTGGTTTCCTTGATAAACAATGGTATCGCCATAACCGATATTAAGGGTTGTGTCTCCCACCTCCAATGTTTTTGGTAAGAAGTAATTTACCTGACGGTATCCGCTGTATGAACCGCTAAGATTTAAAAAGGCAGTGTACCATCCTCCTCTGTATTCAGCCATTACAAAAGCTCCTGACCAGTTAATAAAGCGGTGAATGTTTTGTTGGATTATATCCCCTTCCCGTTTAATGGCTTTGGGCTCTTCATTGGGGTTGGTATTGGTTTGAATGTAATCACCGCCCAACAGATCATCAACTTTGCTATAAACTCTTCCTTGATATCTTCTGCCATCTATTCCTCCCGACAATTCAATCTTACTGTTCATTTTGTAACTGAAGGTTGAAAGGAAACCAAACCAATCATGGTCGTTGTAATTTTTTCGGATGAAATTGGTGGATAACCGCTCTCCGGGTATGGGTTGCACAATCACCGTGTTATAGGCATTGCCATCATAAATGTTTTGAATATTTTGTTCTCCGAATGTGCCGGGTGCTGATGGAATATTATTGTTGGGTTGGGTTCCTCCGCCCCTTCCATAAGAAGCATAAACAATGTTTGATAAATAAAATTTATCATTAATACTCCAGAAGTCTTTTAAACTAAATACGGGTTTGTGAAATTGATTGACACTGGTGTTCACTATTTCTTGTTTTGCACCCGGAACAGCCCCTCTGGTTCTTCGCAAATAGCCCCAACTTGGGTTGTACCTGCGACCATAAGATAACTTTGTTTTTCCGGTTGTGTCTATTCCAAGATTATAGGCTTCCTCCAAAGAGTAGGTAGCCACCGATTGATCGATTCTGAAATCTCTTTGCCCCGAAGTTTGCGGTGCACCAAATCCGGTTAAACTTAAATTGTGCTTGCCCAATGTTTTTTCAAACTTCAAATAGTAAAAAAACATTCGTGATGAAAGTTGATCTACCCAGCCATCATTTCTGCGGTATGAAATAGCGCCTGTAACACCCCAGTTTCCTTTTAATCGTCCGCTGGTCATGCTAAGGGTAGATCTGAAATTGAAGTTGTTGCCAAGTTCTTCTTTGATGGCAAACATTCGTTTTGATTCAATACCTGATGTTAGAATATTAATGGTTCCTCCAATGGCAGGGATGGCCAGTTTGGATGCTCCCAGCCCTCGTTGAACTTGCATGCCCTTGGTAATGTTATCCAGTCCAAACCAGTTGCTCCAAAAAACTCTTCCGTTGAACATATCATTCATAGGAATTCCATCCATCAGCACCATCACATTTTGTGAGTTAAATCCACGAATGCTGATTCTTGCATCCCCATCGCCTCCTCCAACAGGGGTTGCATAAACGCCCGGTGTACTGTTTAACACCAATGGCAAATCCTGTGTTCCTAATTGCTCCTGAATTTTTTGAATCGGAATATTAGAGAAGGCAACAGGTGTTTTCCTTGAAATAGCAATGTCGGCTACCACCTGAACTTCATTCAGTACTTTGGTCTCCAAATCAAAATTTAGGTTGACAAAACCTTTATCTACCGTAACTTTTTTTTCAATCGGATTATACCCAACATAAGAAATTGTGAGGGTATATTCTCCGGGTTCAAGATTAAAGACGAAGTTTCCGTCTAAATCAGTTGCAACACCCTTGCCGGGTCCTATACTTACCGATGCACCAATCAGGGTTTCACCGGTTACCTGATCTTTGATATTTCCCTTAATGCCACTGTTTTGAGCAAAAGAAGGAAAATAAAAAATTAGCAAAAGAAAAATTCCAGCGTATTTCAACATTTTTTTTTCAATAAAAAGGGTTGCAGTTTTGTTGATCTGCAACCCAATGAACTAAATGATCGGACTTGAATTTTATTTTACAATTACACGATGGGATGCACTAGCAAATCCACCGTTGGCATTACTCCTTAATTGCAAAATATAAATACCGGGATGCATTCCTTCTGTAGAAAGGCGGATTTGATCCTGTGCAATGGCGATGCGCTCTTCTCTTACGATGGCGCCAATGGCATTGTAGAATACTACCGTACCTGTAAAATCCTTTGTAGTGATTTGAATAAAATCACTTGCCGGGTTGGGCTGAACCTTTGATGCGTTTAATTTATTTTGTTCAGAAAGGCCCAATAAATTACATTCACAATCGTGGGATCTTAAACCGCTGAAGGTGTTTTCAGGTAATGAATCCCATTCCAGGGAAACGTTAAAAGTTTGAGGAGCAGGATTGGTTTTTACCCCTGTTTTTACATTGTATTTTCTTTTCAAAGTATTGTTTTGTGACCAATATTGAAAGAAATAAGGCCCACTAACCGACTGGTCATAACCTGCCGGCATGCTGGAATATGGTGCAATTGCCGTCCAGCCTGCTGTAGGATTAGCAGTTCCGTTTGATCCTACAGGCTGCTCACCAATGGAACCAAAAATATCTACTTTGGTCCATGTGCCACCAACATTTTTTTCCAACGACAAGGCATCATCTCCGTTAAAACACATTACCCTTGGTAACCCGGTACCTGTAGCACAACCCGGACACAACAAGGTATCTGCTCGGTTTTGAAGGGCTGTATCAATCGGTTCACTCTGTCCGGTTCCTGCCGGATCGGTTAAATTGAGTGCAATAACATAAACACTCTTTGGACCAAGCGTAATATTAGCAGGAAGGTTTAATACGCCTTCCGGATTGGCATCTGCAGTAACAGAACCATTGTCCCAACGAATTACCCTGTAATTGGCAAGGCTTACCGGGTTCAATGAGGGATTGTAAATTTCAAGCGCCTTGTTATTTCCTCCGCCTTCAACGTATTCAGAAATAAACAATTCGGAGCAGTCCTGAGCAAAGGCCCATTGGCCTGCCATTAACAAACTCAATAAAGTAAAAACTCTTTTCATGTAACAAAATTTGCGCGAAGATAGCCTTTTTCCGCCTAAAACTGGAATCGGAGGTCAATTTAACAATTAGGATTTATTTGATTAATCCTTCCTTAATATGTTTTTGTGGTATTAAATCATGAGCCAAAGGGCTGGAGGGCCATTCCTCCTTGGGCTAGGGTAAATTGGTTTTCAAAAGCCGAAAATTGCCAATTTACCATACCTTTGCAGGCCCAAAACAGGATTATGAAAAATAGAGGTCCGATATCTCAGTTTATGCAGAGAAATTATCTGCATTTTAACGCAGCTGCCTTAATGGATGCTGCACAAGCCTATGAGTCACATTTGGCTGATAATGGAAAAATGATGATTACCCTTGCCGGAGCCATGTCAACGGCCGAACTGGGAATTTCTTTGGCCGAAATGATCAGACAAGATAAGGTTCAGATTATTTCCTGCACCGGTGCCAATCTGGAAGAGGATATTATGAATCTGGTAGCCCATAACCATTACAAAAGGGTTCCCAATTATCGCGATTTGGGTCCAAAAGAGGAATGGGATTTACTTGAGAATCATTTCAACCGTGTAACAGATACCTGCATTCCGGAAGAGGAGGCCTTCAGACGCCTGCAAAAACATATTTACAAAGTTTGGAAAGATGCCGATGATAAGGGTGAACGTTATTTCCCACATGAGTATATGTACAAAATGTTGTTGTCTGGCGATCTCGAACAATATTATGAAATTGACCCTGCTAACAGCTGGATGTTGGCAGCTGCCAAGAAAAATATTCCCATCGTTGTGCCCGGATGGGAAGATTCAACCATGGGCAATATTTTCGCCTCCTATATTATCAAAGGTGAAATGAAGGCATCAACCATGAAAAGCGGAATCGAATACATGGTTTGGTTGGCCGATTGGTACAGAAACAACTCCTCAGGAAAAGGAGTCGGATTTTTTCAGATTGGAGGTGGTATTGCCGGTGATTTCCCGATTTGCGTTGTTCCCATGATGTATCAGGATTTGGAATGGGAAGAGGTGCCTTTTTGGAGTTATTTTTGTCAGATATCTGATTCAACCACAAGTTATGGATCCTACTCCGGAGCCGTTCCTAACGAAAAAATTACTTGGGGTAAACTGGGTATTGAAACACCAAAGTTCATTATCGAGAGTGATGCAACCATTGTTGCTCCTTTGTTTTTTGCTTGGCAATTGGGTTGGTAAACACTTATTATCCTTTGTTGTTATTTAGGCATGAGTCCTAAACCAGATCAGGAATTTAGCCCCTTTGCCGGGTCAATAGGACAACATCCTTTGACCCTGATTGCCGGACCGTGCAGTGCGGAATCACGCGACCAGGTTTTGTCCACCGCACGAGGAATTGCGGCTAATTTTCCCCATGCCATTTTCAGGGCTGGTGTTTGGAAACCAAGAACCAGACCCGGAACTTTTGAAGGTATGGGTGCACCAGCCCTTGAATGGTTGAAGGAGGTGAAGTCAGAAACAAACCTCCTTGTGGCCATTGAAGTAGCTAATGCAGGTCATGTTCAGGAGGCATTAAAAGCCGGAATTGATATTTTGTGGATCGGAGCTCGTACCGTAGTGAACCCCTTTTCCGTTCAGGAAATTGCAGATGCCATACAAGGTACCGGTGTTCCTGTATTGGTGAAAAATCCTATTCATCCGGATATAGATTTATGGGTAGGTGCCATTGAAAGGGTGCTTAAGGCAGGTTCTTTAAAGGTTGCAGCGGTGCACCGTGGATTTCATCAATACTTGAAAACACAGTATAGAAACCCTCCGCAATGGGAAATCCCTATTCGATTGAAAGAAATTTTTCCGCAAATTCAGGTTTTTTGCGATCCGAGTCATATCGGTGGTAAGCCCGAATTAATTGAGTCTATTGCGCAAAAAGCCCTGGATTTAGGGATGGAGGGTTTGATGATCGAAACCCATTGTCAGCCTGAATTTGCCCTAAGCGATGCCCATCAGCAGGTTTCTCCTTATCTGTTGAACCAAATTATTCAACACCTTGAAATTCGTCAATCACCTGAAACTTCTGAGAATTTACTGTGTGAAATTGATGCCATCAGGGCCAAAATTGATAGAATTGATGATGAGTTGTTGTTAATGTTGGCAGAAAGAATGAAGGCTTCTAAAGAAATTGGGGAGTTTAAAAAGGAACACAATATCAGTATCCTCCAAATAAAAAGGTGGCGAAAAATAATCAGAAAGGCTCTGAAAGAAGGCAATAATCTTGGGCTACAACCCGATTTTATTAAAGCGGTTTACCAGTTGATTCACGAAGAATCTATTCGAATTCAGTCGGATGTTTTAAAAAAGAAGGTTAATCCCCTCAAGGAACTTCCGTTTTGATTTTCTAAATTTTCGTATATTTACCCTGCTTAATCAAAATAAAACACTCAAAAATGAGAACAATTTTTTCCTTTTCAAGGATGTTTACTTTTCTTTTAACCTGCACAATTTTTCTAACTTCACTATCGGAAAATGCTATTGCTGCAACAAAGTTTGTTGTGAAATTCGATAAGAATGAATTGAAAGAACCTGCAGCCAAATTTTTAATTAAAACCTCTAAAGCTATTCAGGCAGCCTATACCCAATTGCAAACCGGGAAAAACTTTACCGGTGATTTCGCAAAAGCAGTAGCTCATCAGCGCCAAGCCCTTGAATTATTTAAGTCAGGTTTGTTTCAAAGAGCAGCATATCATTCCAGGTTGGCACGCCAATTTGCTGTAAATTCTTTGCAAGCCAATAAAGGTAATGCCGCAAGTTTTACCGTTACTCAGGATGAAAAGACTTTGTTTACCAACAATTCTGCCTTGTTAAAGGATACTGAATTAGAAAATGAATTGAAAAAGAAAATGGCCGGTAAAGCATTTTCTGATCAGGAATTTATCAATGGTAACATTACTGATATTGCAGAAAGCAGAATAAAATAGTTTTTGTATTTCATTTAGAAAGCCGGCATTTGCCGGCTTTTTTTTTATTCGCTAACCATGCTTCAAAAACGATTTCAATTATCTCTTTTTTTCATTTTGTTGGCCTTTGTTAACTCAAAAGCTCAAGATTTTGTTGCTGAAAGAAAGGAAAGAAATTTTGGAGTTTCATTGGCCCTTGAATCAGGAATTACGTTGTGTTTTCAAGACAGAATACAGTCTAATGGCTTTATTAAAAAAGGAAATCCTTATGCCGATCCGCAGGTTGGTTTTTTTCTAAAAACCCGATGGAAGAAGTTTAGGGCAGAGGCTGGAATCACTCTTCATTCCTATTCGGTTACCTATGGTTATTCAGACCCGGCAATACTTGCTTCCGGATCTTCCAGTGTCATGACCGATCACAGTGGCTATAGAAAATATCAGCTCAGGATAGGTTATCAAGTTACAACCCGTAAAAAATGGTTTTCACTTGAACCCTATGCGGGGTATGTGCTGCTCTCTATGAAGAAGGAGGGCTTTTTTTCGGGAGGAAGTAGCAACGGTTCAATGTTTTCTGCCAGTGATTCCGTTTACATCAATCAAGATTGGAGAGCCTATAATCTGGGAAGAAATTTTATGGTGCCGATGGTGGGGCTAAAAACAATTTTTACTTTCCGTAAATCAAGCTTTTACTTATCTTCGGAATATATCTGGAGTCAGCAAGATTGGAGAAGTACAGAGGTTAGGTATTTTCGAAATAGCATGGCCCAAGGTCTGATAACCGATCAGGGAATCATCTATTCTAAAATTAAGAATTTATCCTTAAATATCGGTTATTCCTTCAGATTTTATTAATGAAATAGGGCTTACTAAACCTAAACACCCTAATTATTTCACTATTTACCACGGTCATAATCTACCACCAAATGGTCAGTTAGTGCGTAAGATTGACAGGTGAGTATAAATCCTTCTTTTACTTCTTTGTCTAACAAGGCATAATTCACTTCCATTTCCACCTTCCCTTCCATTAATTTTGCTCTGCAGGTACAGCACGATCCACCCTGACAAGCATAAGGCGCATCAATGTTCATGCGCAATGCGGCCTCCAATATGCTCTCATTGGCCTTTATTTCCAACTGGAATTCGTCCCCGTCAAGGATAATTGTAGCCTTGGCATTTTTTCGACCATGGGAATTTTCTTCAATTTTTTTCTCTTGTGCAGGAGCCGTGAAATATTCTATGTGGATTAATTCCATCGGAATTGCTTTTTCCAGCAAAGCCTCTTTTGCGGCCTCCATCATGGGGCCGGGCCCACAAATAAAGAATTCGTTTTTTTCGGCAGGATTTACAAATTGACTGATTAAAGCAGCGTTCTTTTCCTTATTCATGATGCCCTGATTGAGATCGGGCAATGCAGAAGAAGATTGTTGGAAAACAAAATGAATCGCAAAGCGGCTTGCATTCATGCCTGCCAAATCGTTCAAGGCCTTATAGAATATGGTCGACTGCTCATCCTTGTTTCCATAGTACAAGGTAATTTTACTTGATGGTTCTATTGCCAAAACCGATTTGATGATAGAAAACATCGGTGTTATTCCGCTACCACCGGCAAACAAATGGTAGTGAATTTGATTGGCCGCATTTAATTCACTGAAGAAGTTTCCTGTGGGACTCATCACCGAAACCTGATCACCGGTTTTTAGTTGCTTATTCAAATAGTTGGAACCTTTCCCATTTTCAACCATTTTAACTGCAACCCGAATTTCCTGATCAGCCACAGGGCTTGAACAAAGAGAGTAGGACCGTCTGATTTCTTCACCGTTTACCTCTAGTTTAAAGGTAATATATTGTCCCTGTTTATAGGTGAATTCAGGTTGTAAGGAGGTGGGCACATCCAATGCAATGGAAACACATTCAGGGGTTTCTCTTTTGATGTCCTTAACAACGAGTTGATGAAATCTGGCCATATTAATTCATAAAATGGCTGCAAATTTACCAAATCTTTTCACATTTTGACCTCCCTCAAAGGAATGGAAAAGGCTATTCGAAAAGCTCTTCGAGCAAAGGAAGAGAATCTGTGGCCAGGGTATCGGGTTTTATTACCAGCTCTTTGGCCTGTCCTTTTAATTCAAGGGTGGCCGGACTTTCAATTTTTTCTCCTTCCTGAATGATGCCTTTTTTTTCCAACATGCCGGAAATTAAGCGGAAATATCCAAAATATGGTTCTTTAATTTTTCCTTCCGCATCAAAATAGTACTTAAACCCTTTGGGTCTTGGAACAATCATGGCCAGATAAATGCTCTCTTCCAGATTGAGTTCGGAGGGTTTCTTTTTGAAATAGTATTGAGAGGCTTCGGTAATGCCGTAGATTCCCGGTCCCCACTCAATAATGTTGAAATAAACTTCCAGCATCCTTTCTTTGCTCACCAAACGGTTACTTTCAATCATCCAAACAATCATGGCTTCTTCCAGTTTGCGGGAAATAGTTTTGTTTCGAGTAAGAAAAACATTCTTAACCAATTGCATAGAAATAGTGCTTCCTCCGCGTGCAAAGCGGCCCTTTTTATAATTTTCAGCAATCGATTTTCTAAAAGCTTCTTCGTTAAATCCATTGTGAAAGAAAAAATTTCCGTCTTCGGAGGTCATGACTGCATTTACCAGGTAAGGACTAATTTCCGTTAGGGGGCAGAAGGCAGGATTGCTGGGTCCTACCAAAAAGGTTTTTACCGCAACACCACGCTCATAGGCAGTATAAGAAAACTCATCGTTAAGTTTTAGTAGGTTGGAATTCCCGAATCCTGTAATTTGAAATTTGTTTTTCTTCAAGGTGGATGAAAACTCAAGAGAATCCGGAGTTCTGGTATCAATAAAAAAATGCAAATCGTATTGCAGGTTACCGCGCGATTGAATCCTTTCTAAATTCTTGAAAAGGCCTTTGGGCAAGGCGTTGAAGAAAACCTGAGAATTCATTTCAGGAATAGTTAAATCAAGCCCCATTGCCTTGTAGGGCAATACCTGATAAAGAAATTTGGGATTA
>JBILVQ010000012.1:0-28453 GCA_044370375.1 Bacteroidia bacterium | reverse complement strand
GATGCCCGGCAATTGAGGAGTTTTTGTAACGAAATTCACCGTTAAACTATCACTGAGCAAACAATCATTTTCATCGCTTACTTGCACAACATACAAACCCGATTCAACAATTATTCGCTGCCTTTCAATACTACCATCACTCCACAAAACATTGTTCAGGTTGCTCGGAAGGTCTATGGTCAAAGTACTTCCTACCAAAAGACTGGTGTCTTGAGGTAAAAACTGATGGTAAGCCTGCTCGTAATTGATTTGAATTTGGTCGTTGTTACTGCAGCCATATTGATTGACAACCACCAACGCAATGCTGGCCGTGCTGTCCACGAACAAAGTTTTATCCGTGGAACCATTGCTCCATAAATATTGTAAACTGTCGGGTGCAATGAGTGTTAATTGCTGTCCAATGCATAGGGTGGTATCCGGTCCAAGGTTTAAGTTAGGACTTGGTGCAGTTTTAATTTCTATCGTATCGCTTTTGCTACCACAAAGATAATTGGCCTCCAACCAATAAATTCCCGCTGCAGGAACCGAAATAGCTAAACTATCCAAAACACCTGTACTCCATTGGTAGCTGTTAAAATTAGCATTAGTACATTGTACTAAAATGGGAAAATCATCTGCACAAACCCATAAATCATTGCCTAAATCCAAAACATAATTTTGAGGAGGATAAAGGCTAACCTGCAGGGTATCTTTGGCCGTGCAGCCCAAACTATCGGTAATTTGTAAAGCATACAAACCACTTTGAACTACGGTTAGGTTTTGCTGACTGCTGCCATTGCTCCATTGGTATTGGTAGCCCGTTGGTCCCTGAACAACAAAAGCATTGTTAAGGCAAATGAGCGTATCGTTGCCTAAATTTAAGACCGGACTACTGTTCTGTGTAATGAAAACCGTATCTGTTACGCTGCCACAGGCCCATTGAGCATTAAATACCAAGGAACCCGGGCCCGGTAAAATGGCCAAAGAAGTATCACTGATCAGGGTGTTATTTAAACTCCATTGGTACGAAGAATAAGCTTGTGTAGGAGCATTTAAAAAATAGGGGAATTGCTCTGCACACAGCGCCATATCTGACCATTGCGGTTGAAAAAGCTGTGGTTCGGCATAAGCGATGGTGATGCTATCGGTGGTGGTACCGCACCAATTGCTTGCCGTAACCCAATAGGTACCCGGTTGGGTAATTTGCGTAATGCGATTGGTATCGCCATTGCTCCACACATAAGCATCAAAACCCGGGTAGGCTTTGATGGTAATAGGAAAACTACTACCCGGACAAATCAAAGTATCCCGCGAATGCAAGGCTTTGAGTTCGTAAAGAGAGACGTCATCGATGAAAAGATAACTACCGGAGGAGATGGATCCTCCAATGTTGTATATAGTAGGTGAATTTTGAAAAGAATCAAAATTACCCAGGGTAACAAATTGTTCATTCCCATTGGCAAAGAAACCACCTCTTACCTCATACCACAGGGAAGTATCGGCAAAAGGCTGGTTTATAAAATCGTTACTGAATTTTACCGGGTGAATTAGGTAGGAAGAGTCTAGACTTAAATAGATATCTCCAATCGTATCTTCGGAGGCTGCAAAGCCAACATTACTGCATATGTTAATTATCTGATCGGCTGGGGAGGCAAAAAAGCTGCCGCAATACTTTTTGCTTGGTCTTAAAGGTTTCTCCAATTTAATGGAAATGTATTCATTACAAAAATTATAAAAGGGTGCAATGTTATTCGCCAACCCGGCATAAGAATAACCTGAATGAGTTCCTTGGGGTCCATAATTCGTACTTGGGATTTGCATTGATCCAGGAAAACAATAATATCTTGAAAGCAAATCTGGATTTGTAAAGCATGGATTAAACCATGGTTTTGCTAATGCAATAGCTTGGTTGTTCCATATTGGTGGGCATGTTTGACAATTTATGATACAACTGTCGATATTTTCGAAATCGCCATTTACGATTAAATTACTTTGTGCTTTGCAAATTCCGCAAAAGAAAATTGCAAAAGCAAAGCTCATTAAAAATAAAGCTTTGCCTTTGCAATTATTAATGGTCAAGAAAAACAAAATCGTCCTATTTAATTATTTGCAGCTGGCCATGTTCACTTAGATTTAAAATGTAAGAGCCAGATGAAATATTGGAACAATTTATTTTTGTTACTAATCCTTCAGTCATGCCCTTAGCTACTACCCTTCCGGTAACATCTACTAGTGTCCATTCCTGATTTATATTTGAAGCCATCTCAATAGTTAGTTCTTCACCAACAGGATTCGGATAAATTTTAAAACTATTCGAAGTGGATATAACTAAAGTTTCAGCCTTGACTACTTCTTCAATTTCATCTAATTCCAAGTTATTAAAATCAGCCCATACAAATCCTTCAACTTCCCCACCCATCCTATTTCCTGCATTTGTTTGTTGGGGCAATTCGCAGGCATTCACAAACAAACGCTTTTGGTTATCGTGAGCCATCAACAAGGCCCGAGCTGCAAATACACCCTGACCGTAAACGAATGGGCATTCTGCGGCCAAGAGTGCCATTGCATCATGCTTGATATTCTGTTTCATACACTTAATTTATTCTTTAAAATTTTCAATCCATCACCAACACCTTCCCCCTAATGGCCTCACCGCTTAGCAGGTATAAATCTACAAAATAAACTGCTTGACTCAAATCAGGTTGCCATTGATTATTGTAATTTTCTTCGCTATAAATAATTTGACCAAGGGCATCAAAGACCCAAATTTGTGCCCCTTGTGGTAAATTTCGGATAATAAAATAATCTCCCGCAGTAATGATGCCCGGCAATTGAGGAGTTTTTGTAACGAAATTCACCGTTAAACTATCACTGAGCAAACAATCATTTTCATCGCTTACTTGCACAACATACAAACCCGATTCAACAATTATTCGCTGCCTTTCCACACTTCCATCATTCCACAAAACATTGTTCAGGTTGCTCGGAAGGTCTATGGTCAAAGTACTTCCTACCAAAAGACTGGTGTCTTGAGGTAAAAACTGATGGTAAGCCTGCTCGTAATTGATTTGAATTTGGTCGTTGTTACTGCAGCCATATAGATTGACAACCACCAAAGCAATGCTGGCCGTGCTGTCCACGAACAAAGTTTTATCCGTGGAACCATTGCTCCATAAATATTGTAAACTGTCGGGTGCAATGAGTGCTAATTGCTGTCCAATGCATAGCGTGGTATCCGGTCCAAGGTTTAAGCCAGGACTTGGTGCAGTTTTAATTTCTATCGTATCGCTTTTGCTACCACAAATATAATTGGCCTCCAACCAATAAATTCCCGCTGCAGGAATCGAAATAGCTAAACTATCGAAAACACCTGTACTCCATTGGTAGCTATTAAAATTAGCATTAGTACATTGTACTAAAACAGGAAAGTCATCTGCACAAACCCATAAATCATTGCCTAAATCCAAAACATAATTTTGGGGAGGATAAAGGCTAACCTGCAAGGTATCTTTGGCTGTGCAGCCCAAACTATCGGTAATTTGCAATGCATACAAACCACTTTGAACTACGGTTATGTTTGGCTGACTGCTGCCATTGCTCCACTGGTATTGGTAGCCCGTTGGTGCCTGAACAACAAAAGCATTGTTAAGGCAAATGAGCGTATCGTTGCCTAAATTTAAGACCGGACTACTGTTCAGTGTAATGAAAACCGTATCTGTTACGCTGCCACAGGCCCATTGAGCATTAAATACCAAGGAACCCGGGCCCGGTAAAATGGCCAAAGAAGTATCGCTGATCACGGTACTATTTAAACTCCATTGATAAGAAGAATAAGCTTGTGCCGGAGCATTTAAAAAATAGGGGAATTGCTCTGCACACAGCCCCATATCTGACCATTGCGGTTGAAAAAGCTGTGGTTCTGCATAAGCGATGGTGATGCTATCGGTGGTGGTACCGCACCAATTGCTTGCCGTAACCCAATAGGTACCCGGTTGGGTAAATTGCGTAATGCGATTGGTATCGCCATTGCTCCACACATAAGCATCAAAACCCGGGTAGGCTTTGATGGTAACAGGAAAACTACTACCCGGACAAATCAAAGTATCACGCGAATGCAAGGCTTTGAGTTCGTAGAGGGAGACGTCATCGATAAAGAGATAACCGATATCATTAAACACCCCTCCTGTATTTATTGTTATTTTGGAGACCTCAAAAGAATTAAAATTTCCTATGGTAACAAATCTTTCATTACCATCAGCCACAAAACTTCCTTTTACTTCATACCACTGTGAAGTGTCAGAAAAAATTTGGGTATTCGTATCATTCTCAAATTTAACTGGATAACTTACACTATGTAAATCCGGTCTGAGGTAACTATTGTTAATTGTATCTTCGGAAACAGCGATTCCAACACTACTACACATTAAAATAACATTGTCCGCCGGAGAAATGTAAAATGAACCGCAATATTTATGGTTGGTGGTTAATTGAGTATTTATGGTAACAGAAATGTACTCATTTCCATAAGGATGAAATTGGTTGGAAAAGTTTAAAAAACCTAAATATGCAGAACCATCTTTTGGATACTGTGGGCCCCAATAAAGGCTTGGAATTGAATTTTGGGTGTTAATGGGACAAAATTGGGTCGAAAAAAAATCAGGACTTGTATAGATAGAATTAAACCAATACGTAGCTATAGAAAGTGCTTGATTAGTTGCCATTTGCGGGCAAAAAACACAATTAATCAAACAGGAATCAACTACCTCAAAACTCCCATTCGGAATCAAATTAATTTGACCTTGCGTTCGTGAAGCAAATACAAAAATAAAAGCAAGCATGAGCCAAAGCCCATGCCTACCTTTACATTTTATTTTTGAATAAAAAAACAAGTAAGTGTAATTTACTTAATAATTTGAAACTGCTCTTTCTTGCCTGTTGAATGCACAACTTGCAGCAAATAAGACCCGAAGGAAAGAGTAGAAACATCAATGCTTGTAAGTGTTCCCTTGGTAATTCCTTGCAAGAGTATTCGTCCGGCTAAATCCATTAAAAACCACTGGCCGTTTTCCATGTCATTGGTTTCAATGCTTAATTGGTGGGAAAATGGATTAGGGAAAACTCGGGTGTTACTTAACTTGTTTCCATGGCTTTCTTGGCTCTCTTTTTCAGAATTAATATTTATGCTCTCTTCCTCCATTCCCCAATCCGAAAAATTACTCCATACAAATCCATCTACCTCCCCTCCCATCCTATTTCCTGCATTTGTTTGTTGGGGCAATTCGCAGGCATTCACAAACAAACGCTTTTGGTTATCGTGAGCCATCAACAAGGCCCGAGCTGCAAATACACCCTGACCGTAAACAAATGGGCATTCCATGGCTAACAATTCAAGGCCGGAAATTTCTGAGGCAGACAACTGAATTTGTTCCTTTTCAAAACAACTTTGGAAATAAGTAACAATGGAATGGTAAGCCTCCTTGATGATTATTTCTTGGGGATTGTTGGTTGCACTCCCTGAAAGGAGATTCAGTGCCAATTGCAAAGAAAGACTATCACCAGCAATCGAATCGCTTAACAACATTAATTCATTCAACATTTGCCCTAAGGAGGAATTGAGCAAACTATCGCGGTAATTTTGCTCTACTTGAGTAAGCGAAAAATCAGATTTATAGGCATTGATTAAATCGTGAAACTGTATCCACCAAGCAGAGGTTTGCTCAGGCTCCAGAAAATTCTGCAAACTATCATTCGTCCCAACCATTCCGCTAAAAGGAAATTCAGGTTCCTCTAAATTTGGATTTGAACAATGCGGAGGAAAAATTTGTTGGGCTAAAACAATATTTTGATTTGCAGGACTTAATTCCTGAAGTGAAAGCCCGGATGTAGAGGTTGTATAAAAGGGATTAGGATTAAACACCCCACCTGCAGGGTCCACATAAATTTTAGAATTAGCACCGGCATATGTGGAAGGAACCGTAGCATTCCAAAATGTATAATAAGTATGCCATGAGTCATCAACAGCACCTTGATAAGAACCTGTCCATTGATTTTGCATGGCATCTTGTTGTCCGTTGGCCTGCATAGAAGTGATGTAACCGGTGTTGCCATTGTTCAACCACCAGCCCCAATTGTTGCGGTGCATACGGTTGGCACCTATCAAATTGTCATCGTTGTTTTGCGGGTCATAAACATGGGAGGTAAGATACCCTTCCAAACGCAAACCTGAACCTGTTCTAAAGATTGCATTGCAGCTAACCTCATTCAATCGGTTATCTGTTACCCAAATGCCATTGGTCCACCAAGCAGGATTATGTCCGGGAGGAGCAGCAATGGTATTATCAATTATATTATCTTTAACACTCATGGTTAATTGTATGCCGGCAGAAATAGAAGAAGGTAAATTGTTCCAGTTCAAATTGGGTACGTTCATGGCAATAACATTACTTCTTATATCTACCACGTTCAGGTGGCTGCCAATAACCCCATTTTTAACATTGTAAATAGTATTGTTATTAATCAAAACATTATCTGCTTCGTTCAAACCCAATACTGGTTCTACCACCATAATTC
This sequence comes from Bacteroidia bacterium, assembly GCA_044370375.1. Taxonomy (GTDB): domain Bacteria; phylum Bacteroidota; class Bacteroidia; order UBA4408; family UBA4408; genus JBILVQ01. The sequence goes on along the minus strand of JBILVQ010000012.1, from coordinate 21,904 downwards.
CGGTAGCAAATAAATTAGGGTTGGTTACAGCCACACCACTTTGAGAGTTCATTTCATTGCGTGAGACACTTTTGGCGCAACGATTGTTAAAGAGCTCAACAAAAATATCTTGAATATTGTACATGGAGTTATTATCAATGATATGGTTTCCAAGACTGGGTTTCGCATCATTGTTTTTTACGCGAACACCGAAAAAAGAGGGCGTTGTTTCAGAGAAATACCGAATATTTTTGATTTCATTCCCTTGAATATCAACAAAGGTATTTCCTGCTACATCAATGCCACCCATGCACTCATTGATTACATTCCTAGCATCAGGACTTCCGTCACCAATTTGGGTATAGTAAGCCAATGGGGCAAAAGGATTACCATGACTATTAGACAATTGCAAAATAGCCGTTCCGCGAGAAGAAACCAATGGATAATAGCTAGCTGTAGGATAGGGAAAGCTCACATTTTCCGCAGGGTCGTGGCTAAAATCTGAAAAATGATTATTCATGATTCTTGTGTTTGAATTCTTGGTATAAATCCCAATATCAAGGTTATGAAAATAATTGGTAAGCGACAAGTCTGGAGTACCAATCCGAACATCTGAAATGTCGTAATATTCCACACCCGAAAAACTACGGTAGGGATTATTATTCATGGCCGGGTTAAATGGGATATTAATTTTATTTCCGGCAGAAGTCCAAACAGTTTGAATACAATCGAACCTGGCACCTTCAATGGAGGAGGGATAGGAACTAAGGATGGGAGAAGGATTTGGATTCAAAACAGGAGGCAAAATAAAGCCGCGGGCAAAAACATTCCTATGGTTCTTATTCAGCAGAGATTTGTCGCCAATGCTAAACACTCCCCCTCCAGTGTCCGGACTTGATACAAAATTGTCGCACCAAATGGCAATTTTAGCATCCTGAAGGGTCGTTGGGGTACCTGTTGCAGGGTCTTCCCCGCTCATGGTAAAACTTCCATAGTTATAATTACCGCCGGGGTCAAATTGTCCAAGCACCTGAATCCCTTTCCACATCACATCATCGGAACAGGCCCTCATGACCACCCCTCTGTCAATACTAAGGTTGGCATGTTGGGTAACCAAAATTTTGGAGTCCTCATTCATTTGAAAATCAATGGTACCGTTAAAGTTAATATCATAATCAACAATAAGGGTTCCATTTATTTTAATTAAACGGTATGGACCTGAATTACTGACCGTTTGAAGTGGCTGACCTTGTAAATCCAGAAAAATAGTAGAGGCCAATTGTGTCCCCTGAACATTATAGAGCAAATCATTGGGACTGGAATAAACATAAGGGCTGCTTCTAAAACAACAAGGATTAACCAAAAAAGTAGCAACCACGCAAGAAGGGAAATTGGCCAAGGTTACCGTTATTGTAGCTCCGGTAAAGCCGGCATTTAAGTTTGGCCAAGTAATGAATGCACCATGTGTATTGGTTGTAACAAACATCCCTAATGGAGCTGTACCCGAAATATTCCAGGAATAAATTTCATTGGGAATTGGGTTGGTAAGTGTATAAGTTGCGGTAAAATAACCATCAAAGGCACAATTTTCAGAAATACCCAGAATTTCATTATTGTGATTTGGCACCACTAATTTAATGGTGGCAGTGCCGGTACATGAACCCTTGCTAACAACAACCGTGTATTCATTGGTTAAATAAGGAGGCGGGGGTGCGTAGGTATTATTGGTACCTCCATCAAAGATTACAGTATTTAAATCATCGGAATCATACCATAGGTAGCTATCCATACCTGCGGGCAAGACTGTTAAAACAGGTGGACTTGTGCTTCCTTCGCACCAATAGACAGTGTTATCCTCAACAGGAATTTCATCATCAATTACTATGTTATAGTGTACCTCTCCCCAATCGCAAATTCCCTGCACCCTGAACAAAACAGCAATTGGATTTGATGTGGGGGCAGGAGGATTCACTGGAAAACACATGCCTTGGGAAGTAAAAACGGCATTTCCGTTTTGGGAGGCTGACCCAACCAAAACACCATCAAAAAACAATTCCCAATTTCGAACATATACTCCGGAAGTGATTCCACCGTTTAGGCATAATGTTCCATTGACCAAATCGGGATAACAATAATATTCTTCAATGTTTAAATAGGGTGTTGTGAGTTCATCGGTAATGGTAAAGGTAAGTTCGTCATATTGTTCAGATATTATTGTATTCGTCCCAGGGCCTGAACTTAGGGTTTCCTCATAATCAATCACGTAAGTTCCAACTGCCCAACCTGTAATATCAAGATCAACACGAAACTGATTCGCAGCATAAGGCCAAGCCTCAAGTGGCCAATTAGCTACCTCTGCCATTTGATTGCAAATGGTAGGTATTTGAGGATTGGTAGATACATATGGCAAATTCAATACAATAAGGTTGTTAGAGGAATTAATCTGCCTTACAGTAAAAACACCTTCCGATAAATCATTTAAACCGCAGTAATTACTTGCATTCCAAAATGTTCTCACGTAGGCAGAAATGGAGGTTTGTGTGGTACAAACTATCGTTGATTTCTGACAGTCATTTGTATAGGGAAGTGTTGGCATAACTGAATACAATGGATTCAAACAAAGAGAAAAGTGCGGAGCCACAACCTGCGGCTGTGCATGTAATCTGTCCTTGAAAATTATGGGGCCGGCAATTAGCAAAAGAGAAAAAACCAGGAAAATTTTCTTTAACTTTATTAACCAATTAAGGTTGTAGGATGTAGGATGTAGGATGTAGGTTGTAGGTTGTAGGTTGTAGGTTGTAGGTTGTAGGTTGTAGGTTGTAGGTTGTTTAAAACCTAAGGCCGATAAATTGCCTTCTCTAATATTATTGAGTTGGGCAAGATGCTTTGTCTTTTTCATAAATGCTGATTTAATTTTGTTATTATTTTATAGGCTTGGTGCGTACCATCCCACACCGGATGATTATTCTATTTTCTTCGTTTTTTTTATCTCATAGGCAAGTTTAAATTATTATTATTAACCAAAAATAATAAAAAAAAACTTCGGTTTTACAAAAAGCAAGCAATTAACCTAAACTTCACATTTTTCTTTACCTTAGCTAAAATTTTAACCCATGAAAAAAATTTTATTCTCCTTGCTTTTCGCTTTGTCTTTCTCCCATGCAAGCAAAGCCCAATTAATCATTACAGATAGCTTGGCCGCTGCCGATGTTGCCAACCTATTGTCGGGCTTTGGCGTTAACATTAGCAACCTAAGCATCAACTGCGATCCAAGTGCCATGGGTGAATTTGTTGGCAGCTCAGAAATTCCTATTACCCAAGGCCTACTCCTTACCTCCGGTTGGGCCGATAATCTTTATGGACCTAACAACAATGCACAATCAACCGCTGTGCTTTCTCTACCCGGTGATCCCGATCTGGATTTTATGATTCAATCCATCACCTACGATGCTTGTGCCCTTGAATTTGATTGTACACCCCAAGGTGATACGCTGCTTTTTAACTTTGCTTTCGGATCAGAAGAATATCCGGAATTTGTTGGTGCCTTTAACGATGCCTTCGCCATTTTGCTTTCCGGTCCCGGCATCAGCGGCACTCAAAATGTTGCTCAATTACCCAATGGCGATATTGTTTCTATTAACAATGTAAACGCCAACACCAATGCAGCTTATTATTTTGATAATTCCGCAGGTGTTCATACTTCCTACGATGGCTTTACCCAAAACCTTGAAGTTTTTGCCGTTACCATACCCGATTCTACCTATCACTTTAAAGTAGTTATTGCCGATAACAATGATTATGCCTTTGACTCCGGTGTAATGCTCGAAGCTTTTAGTTTTAGAAGCTCTGTGGATGTACCCCTTGGAATTTCAAACAACACAAAAACAGAATTTACCATTGCACCCAACCCTAGCCATGGAATCATTAAAATATTGGACAATGCAGCCGGTGAAAATCAAACAAAAAACATTGTCCTAACCGACCTATCCGGTCGTGTAGTGAAAGCATTCGCCATGAACGAAAAATCAATGGTTGTAGATCTTTCAGAACTTAGTAATGGATACTATCACCTGAATGTTTCAACGGCAAGCCAACAAATACACCAAAAGATATTACTCACAAAGTAGTTTACTTTCACCGCTTTGGGCTTCGTGTGTTTCGCCTCCCCTTTCCTACCGGCAACGCTTCTTCCAGCACCGTAGGAGCTACATTTTTGTGACGCTAACAAAGCCTAAATCTAAATAGCCCCCTAGGAGCGACATATCTGTAACCAAAACCAAGCCTACCTTCTACCAGCTACGTAGGAGCTACATTTTTGTGACGCTAACAAAGCCTAAATCTAAACAGCTCCGTAGGAGCGACATATCCTTAACGCAACAAAGCCTTCCCTTCTAGCAGCTCCGTAGGAGCGGTATGTCCATAACAGAAACCAAACAAGCGAATGAGCTCCATAGGAGCGATATACCCTTAACGCAACAAAGCATATACTTCAACCAGCTCCGTAGGAGCGGTATGTCCATAACAGAAACCAAACAAGCTAATGAGCTCCATAGTAGCGATATATCCTTAACAGCTCCAAACTCAAACCATCATGCAGCTCCGTAGGAGCGGTATATCTATAACAGGTACCAAACTAACGAATGAGCTCCATAGGAGCGATATACCACTAACTATACAAGCTAAACTGCAAAGCAGCTCCGTAGGAGCGATATATCCGTAAGCAGACAAAACCTAACTTCCTACCAGCTCCGTAGGAGCGGTATGTCCATAACAGAAACCAAACAATCGAATGAGCTCCGTAGGAGCGATATATCCCTAACAGCTCCAAACTCAAACCATCATGCAGCTCCGTAGGAGCGATATAATCCACCTCACTCCCCCTTCAACTTCGCTTGCTCCCAAAACACATCCAACTGTTTTAAATCATAATCCGAAATTTTTTTCCCATCCTCCTTCACCCTTTCTTCCATATACTGAAATCGTTTGATAAACTTTCGGTTGGTTTTTTCCAACGCATCCTCCGGATTAACACCAATAAACCTTGCGTAATTTATCAAGGCAAATAAAACATCACCAAACTCCTGTTCCATTTTTAGCTGATGCTTTGCTTCAACCTCCACATTCAACTCCCGCAATTCTTCCTCTACTTTTTCGTAAACCTGTTCAGGTCGCTCCCAATCAAATCCAACCCCGGCAGCCTTCTCCTGTATTCTTTGCGCTTTAATCATGGCCGGCAAGGAAACAGGAACACCCGATAAAACACTTTTCTCCCCCTCCCTCAATTTTAGTTTTTCCCAATTCTGCTTAACATCTTCCTCAGTTACAACCTCCTTTAACTCCCCATCAACCGTTCCATAAATATGCGGATGCCTGGAAATTAATTTTTCACACAAGGAGTTAGCAATATCGGCCAAGTCAAAATCTCTCTTCTCACTGCCAATGCGTGCATAAAAAACAATGTGCAACAACACATCCCCTAACTCCTTTTTTATTTTTTGCGGATCCCCCTCCAAAATAGCATCCGATAATTCGTACACTTCTTCAATGCTCAAATGCCTTAAAGACTCAATGGTTTGTTTTCGATCCCAGGGACATTTCTCCCGCAATTCGTCCATGATTTTTAACAGACGCTCAATGGCCACTAATCTTGGTTCCATAGTAAAATGAAAAACCCCGGTTCGAAAGTTTACCTCCAAGGTAATCCAGCCGAACCGGGGTTTTAAAAAGTTTTAAGGGATCTTATTGTTTGATGAACTTTTGTGTTTGAACGCCACTTTCTGTGTTCATTCTTACCATGTAAACACCTTTGGCCAGTGAACTTACATCCACTCTTTTGGCTTGTAAAGCGCCATTAAAACGAGTCTCATCACGCATCACAACCTTTCCGTCAATATTGATGATTTCAAAAGAAGAAACCTGATTGGCTCCTGCATTTACACTCACCAACAATTGATCTTTGGTTGGGTTTGGATATACGTTAAAGCCTTCTTTACCCAAAACAGTTGGTTTTACACCCAACGCTAAAGAAGTATCTACCGGAGTGTAAATAATGTTGTTTAGCAAGTTTACGTTTTCAGGGTCCTCAGATCCGGCAGGATTACCGGCCAAACTTTGTCCGGGTTGAGTATCTTCCATGTGTACAACATGAACTTGAGCATCCACTCTTTTGGCAACTGCGGCATAAATCGCTTCAGTAAAATCAGGATCTTCATCACTCGGAACCAAGTCAACAGGATCGCTCCAGGTAGCACCACCATCACGGGATGCCATGATGTAGGTATGACGATAAGCTTTTTGTGAACCATTGTCAGTATTCTCAAAAATACTAGCATAAGTTAAATACAATTTGCCATCGGCAGAAATTCCTACATTAGGAAAAGAAGTAATGCCGGTTCCATAATTTCCCCAGGCCAATTGACCGGTAACAGTAGGAGTAGGTACATTCAAAACTCCATCACCATCTCTGTCAAGCGCAGAGGCAATAATTACTGCATTTCCTGTTCCCATGGCTTCTGTCCAGTGGAACAATCCGTCGGTACCGGGGAAATAGCTGTATCCCTGACCAGCAACAGGATTATCTTGGATAATTCTGTTGTTACCATAGAAAACGTGAACCTGGTCATTGTTATCAATAATCAATGCAAAATTTCCGTCATAGGTATCAATGGTATCAGCAACACCATCGGCATTTACATCACTGATGGTAGTTTCGTAATCCCATTTATCCAATGGAAAATCAAGAATGGTGGTTTTGGTCCAAGTTACACCATTATCGGTTGATTTCAATAAAACCATGTCCTGAATACCATCACCGGCAACAACAGCTACCACACTGCCGCGGCAGTCAATAGCATAAGCATCAGCCGAAACACCAAGGGTTTCTGTTGAATCAAAATCAGCGAAAATTTTGTGAACCGGTATATCCCAAGTGGTCCCACCATCCAAAGAACGTGAATAGGTTAATGCACCATCCAAACCTTCGTATACGGTTCCTCCTGAAGCTACAGGATAAGTGATAGAAATTACGTGAACGGTATTTCCATCTGGTCCGCCGGAAGCCATTCTTGGCCACCAGTTTCCACCTGAAATCGGACTTACCAATGAGGTTTCATCTTCTGTCCAAGTTCCAGTTCCTTTAACGGTTCTCTTGGCAATTTCCAATTGAGAAACAGTGGTGTTATGACTAACCACCAATTCTGAACCATTGGCTAAATGAACAATATTAGGCCATCCTGTTCTTTTTGACTCGATACGAGAAGTTGGCTCTAAGCCCCAAGCGGTTCCATTGTAATAATTATAACCTGTACCACGATCAGCAAAACCGGGATGATCAGGCGTTTGTGAAATGGTCCAGGTAGCACCAATGGTTCCATCCGCATTGCGAACTACACGATTACAAATAGCGCTGTTTGTTTGTAAATCGTAATAGGTTGTTCCTAATTGAACCCTGCCAAAAGAATTAGCCCTCATTTGCCCGCCAACAGAAACCGTTGGATTTTGAAGAGCATAAGGAGTTGGGGTTTCGGCCAATAAATTTTTTGGCTTAGGATAAGCTTTGTTCATTGCCGGATTGCTCAGCGGAACAATCTTCTCGCTTCCCGGAACATTGGTTTGTTGCGCCTGAACTGAAATAACGCAGCCCAGTGCCAATCCAAATAGTAATCTTCTCTTCATAATTTGTTGTCTTAAAGTTTTCTGATGAAACAAAAATAACCCATAAAAGGAAAGTTCCTTCATTTTTTTTAGACATTTTTTTTAAATGCTTTTAACTAATTCAAAATCAGGACATTAATATATCATTAAAAAACAAGGTGCAAACCTCTTTATCCTGAAAAACCAAATTCCTTCAACCAAACCGAAAAGCTAATCCATTTAAACAATCTGTGATCATTCGGACTATTCCTTTCCTCCATAAATTTACCAAATTCCTGTTCTATCAAATTCCTGTTAAAAAACGGATTGGGCGTGTCAAGCACAAGCGACATAACCTCGCTGCGAATCTCCTTCAACCATTGTTGATTGGGTGTTACATAACCCAATTTATCTTTTCTTTCTACGATAGCATCCGGCACAATACCTTTCACTGCTTCTCTCAACAAAAATTTATTGATCCCTCCACGTATCTTATACTGCGCAGGCAAAGAAAAGACCCACTCCACCAATGCATGATCATCGGTAAAAGGAGTCCTCGATTCTACTGAATGCCACATGGCTGCGCGGTCTTCGCATTTTAAATATCCCTTTAAGCGAACTCCTGTAAATTCATGCAGCAACAATTCATTCAAATTTCCGGAAATATATTCTTCTTTCGGAAGAGTAACCGAAGCAGTTAATTCTTTGTTCAACCACCGCAATTCAGGTCGGGCTTGCTCAATTAAACTTGCGCCCACCCTACTGCCGGCCAATCGTGTAGCCGGCTTGAGCATCCATTGTTTCACCAACTGCCGGGTTGATTTCATACCCGCGGGTGATACACCATATTCGTTAACAAAGTCCTTCCATCGCCCAGCTCTGATTAATTGCTGCCAATAAACCGGATAGTGGTTCGGATATCCACCAAACAATTCATCACCACCCTGTCCGTCTAACACCACCTTAATCCCTTTGGAAGCGGCCAGACCCATCACCGAATGCTGCGCAAAAGTACTCGTTGAAAACAATGGAATATCCTGACTATAAATCAATGCATCCAAATGCTTTAACAATCCACCTGCTTCCGGATAAACGAAATGCTGTTTGCCGGAAAATTTTTCAGCAACCAAGGTTGACCATTTACTTTCATCATAGGCAAAACCCGGAAAGCCTGCGGTAAAAAGTTCTATCGGATATTGCAAGGCAGGTGCCGCTAATCCAACAATGGCCGAACTATCCAATCCGCCACTTAAACAAGATCCAACCGGAACATCTGATTGCAAATGAGCTTGTACTGCCTGCTCTATCCTTACCTTTGTTTGTGCAATTACTTCTGTTAGACTTTCGTTCCCAAAGGATGAATCGCTCGTCTTTAATTCATAGTAACGCTTTACAATCAAATCACCATGTTTCAAATCCAATTGCAAAAAATGAGACGGCCTTAACTCTATAATATTCTTAAAAAAACCTTCCTCTTCTCTTTCTAAAACATCAAGGTAAAAAAAGTCAATCAGCGCCTTAGCATTTACTCCGCTTTCAAAAAAATCAAGTCCGGTAAATGCCTTTTGCTCTGAAGCGAAAATAAATTGCCGATCTTGCATAGCATAATAGAAAGGCTTTACACCAAATCGATCGCGCGCAGCAAAAAGCTTTTCTTCCAACACATCATAAATCACGAAGGCAAACATGCCCGAAATTTTCTCCAAAAAATCAATCCCCCAAACAGCAAAAGCATTCACCAACATCTCGGTGTCACTCATGGAGAAAAATTTTATTCCCTTCGCCTCTAATTCTTTTCTTATGGCCCGGTAATTATAAATTTCACCATTATAGCTTATCCAATAGCGTTGATTAGCCGTACACATGGGCTGATGCCCACTCTTTGATAAATCCAGTATGGATAACCTCCGATGAGCAAATCCTCCAATGAAATCCTCTTGATTGGCCTCATAAGGTTCACCTGGCGAATAAGGAAGTTCATTGTTCCGGCAGGAGATTGGGGTATCGGGACTAAAAACCGGCTTGGCCTTTCCCGCCTGAAAAAAAACCATGCCTTCTCCATCCGGTCCGCGATGTTTAATGCGCTGCGACAAAAGAAAAATATCTTTTGCGAAATTTTTTCTTTTACCCTTTATACCAAAGATGCCGCTTATTCCGCACATATTAAAAATTTATCCTTGTTGTTTTTCGGAAAAAAAACACTAAAAAATTTAACAACATTACAAAAAACCAACCCAATGAAAAGGCATAGGCTGCGCCCATCAACGGAGACGCTGATTGTGCAAAAAAATAAGAAGAAGCAGCCCACACCAATAATCCGCAAAAAGATATCAGCGCATTCAAATGATACCAACCATTGCCCGAAAAATAATGAGTAAGTACACTACCCGTACCTGCACAAAAGATGCCGGGCATCAGCACTAAAAACAAGGCATGAACCCCACGAAAATCTTTGCTCAACAAGGCGCTGAAAAATTCTTCAGGTATCAGGTACAAAATCACCATGGCCGACAAGGTAAGCAATCCGCTGATGAGGGCCTGCAAAAGAATGGATTTCTTATTCTGTTCCGCTAAGGTTTGGTTTACTAAACCAGCAATCAGTACCAAGGAAATACTACCCGAAATAATCAAAACAGATTCAGAAAAGGCAAGTGCCGAAGAAAAAACTCCGACAGCGGAAATTCCTGCACTTGCTTCGAGCAAAATAAAGTTTAAGCGCGAACCGGCAAGCGTGAACAAACTTGAAGATTGATTAAAAATTCCGGAACGAGCCACCGATTGTAAACCCAGTGATCCATCATAAAAGACAGGAGAAACATCGGAGGTCCGCATAAGAAAAATTCCACTGAACAACCAGGCCAAACAATAAGAAATACCAAGGTGCAGAACAAAATCATTAAATCCGAAAACACCCCATCTCCATCCAAAAACACAAACCAAAAACAAATACAAGGGACCGATAAGTCCGCAAATATTATTCAACATCACTTTTCCTCTACCGAGCAAGATTTGGCCATGAGCACCAGCGGCCGACAAAAAAAACAACATGGAAAAAAGGACCAAGGCAGAAATGCCCGGAAACCAATCATACCAATAAACAGGCAATAGCATTAACAATGAAACTACTGAAATCCAGCCGTAGGCATATTGCAACAATTGTCTTGTTTTTATCCTGCTGGTCCAATAAACCAATACCGGCCCCGATAACAATTCAGCAATAATTACTCCTGCTGCCAGCACCACCATCAACAAGCTAATCTGCCCGCGAACAGAGGCTCCCAACTCCCTTGCCGTTATAATTAAAATAAACAAATTCAAAACTGCAATGAGCAATTTCACCAAAAAAGTAGTCCCTATTTTCTTTATATAACTCACTAAAATTTTTGTTTGATTTTATGAAAACTATGCCAGAAAGAAAATTCAAAGCGTTTACCATCAATTACCCAGCCCTCTTGAATCCTGTTCATGGTGTGCAATCCGTGAGGATAAGGCCCAGCCACATCAGGTCGAATTTCTGCCACCTTTTTTTCCTTATAAACCTGTTCGTTGATTTCCTCAATTTCAAACCAAATGACCGATGCCCCATAACCGGGAGCGCAATTCTGACCCGGCCTATATAATTTATTGTCCTTCATGATTATCTCTCCCGCCGGCCTTGCCCCTGCCACATCCGTCTTAACAGGACTTTGGGGATGTTCAACAAAAGGACCTTCCAACCGATCTGCGAAATACAAACACAAATGTGCATTGGCCCCTTTTCTTTCATCGGTACAAAACAACCAAAACTTACCTTCGAAAAATATCAAATTCGGATCCACAGCTTCTATTCCTTCCAACAACAACAAAGGCTGTGCGGGATGTAAGGCTTCAATGCACTCTACCTTACACGAACTCGCCTGCTCTGGCATTAAATAATTTTTTCCCTCATGAGAAAGGTTAAAAGGGAAAGACAAATGATGCGGAAAAACCAAGGTTTTGTTCAATAAATTTCCGTTAAAATCAAGGCAATGAATTTCTCCTTTTTGTTGCTGATAAGCATAATACTCAACAAACAATTGATTCAAGGAAGAGGCCACAGGAAAAGGATCTGCCAAAAAAACACCACGAGGCATTTCCTTCAACCATTGTGCATTGACAGCCGTTACCGTAAAAAAATCAACTCCTTTCAAAAAACCAACATTCCACTTTTCAGCAAAAAACAAATCGCGCCAATGAAACTTTGCTCTCCTGTAAATGCTTTGCAAAAAAAATTGAATCATGCTGTTGTTGTCGGGATAGGAAAAAAAACGACCTTTCTTTGCAGGGCCAACATACTGACTTGCATCACCGAAATTACCGGCCATTATTTCCTCCACCACCTGAGCAGGCCACTTTACACCTGCCTGCATCAACTGCTCCAAATTTCCACGGTAAGAATGAAGTACTGTTCTTAAGTTTCCTCTTCGCAAAATTTGTCCTTCATCTAACTTTTCGTTCAGGCATTGCAATACCAAACCGGTGGTTTCATGTCCAAGAAAAACCTCCCAAAAACCTTGCGGTCCGCCCCGTATCACCTCCGGATGGTCATGATGGTATGACCAAACACCATGCTTTGCAAGACCAAGAATTTCTCCCAACAAAATATCGAATCCAAAACGAAGAATAAAGTCGGGATGATAAGAACGAATCATTGCTAAATCATTGGACTGAAAACTTTCTCTGTTCTTCCCATGTTGAATGGGTTCTACTGCTACTAGCTTGCACAGTTGTTCCAAAGAATAATTTTCTTTCGTCTTCAAAGAAGGAACTTCTCCAGTCATTTTCCGATAGACTTTCCAGAAAAAATTTCGATCAATGAATCTCGACAGGCGAAAAAAGAAGCTTGGCTTTCTTTGATCTGTAGTAATTTTCTTCACCACACAAAGTACCGGCTCAACCTTTTGTGTAGCAAGCAAATGCTGTATAACCTCAAACTCCCAGCAAGCAACCGAAGGACTATTCACCAACAACACAAACTTCAATTTACTGCCATTACCCATGTTTCAATACCTGCTTGTAAACAGAAGAAAAGTAGGAGGCTACTGCGCTTATTCCATGCTTCTGTTGAATCTTTCGACTGATTAAATCCCCCCTAAAACGATCATAATCGCTCCTTATTTTCATCAACGCAAGGAATAGTTCCTCTTCAGAACCGGCAGGGTACAAAATTCCTTCCTGCTCACCTACCATTTCAGGAATCCCACCAACAGCAGGAGCCACTATAGGAATACCGGTACTCATGGCTTCCAGCAACACTACAGGCTGTCCTTCAAAATTACTGGCCAACACAAAAGCATGAGAAGTCAACAATTCCTGAGCCACACCGACTGCATCCAAAGGCCCTTTCCATGAAACCCAATCACCAATGCCCAATGCGTTGGCATAGCTTTTTAAGGTAGCAATTCGTTCACGGTTATCGCCAACCATGATGAGCTCTACCCCTCCCACTTGCTTTTGCAGTCGAGCAAAAGCCCTGAGCAACATCTCAGGATTTTTTTCCAATGGGTTTAAACTGGAAACATGAATAAAACGAAAGTTACCTGCAACCGCTCGTGGTTGAAAACGAAAAATTCGCTCATCAATTACATTGGGCAATTCAAGATACTTTCCTTTCAAGCCATGTTGCTCCATGGCTCTTTGATGTTTTGAAGAAACGGTAAGGATAGCAGAACTTTTCCTCACAACAGATTGGGTAATGAGCTGACAAAAAATTCCTTTGTATCGACCGTCCTCAGGCAAATAACCCGACCAGTGTTCGGCAAGAAGGATGCTTGTTGGAAAATAATCACGGAAGAACCACCACAAGGCACCCATAGGATATGCCACATTAATTTGCAGCAAATGTGGTTTAAAATCATCTCTCAAATTTTTCAAAAAATCAATTAAAATATTTCGCTGCCGGAAAAAAAAAATTGATTTTTGAAACAGACCTCCCTGTGACTTTGGAATGTTGATCCGGATTTCTTTCAGTCCTTTCATTCTGGCCTCCTCTTCCGTAAAGGTAATGTGATCACCATCTCCAAACCGGTGACTGATTACCGTAACCTCTAGGCCCGAAGCAACCAATGCTTCCGCATGACGTTGAACGAAAATACCAAGCGTGGGATGTTCAGGATCCGGATACCAACTGCTTAAAAACAAAATTCGTTTTGGATTCATATCCGTTGAAATCATAATTTACGAAACTTCAATCGGATGGAATTGCCCACCACCACAACATCGCTCATGGCCATGGCAGCAGCCGCTAGCATCGGACTAAGAAATCCTGCCGCAGCAACCGGAATGGCAATAACATTGTAGAAAAAGGAAAAAAACAAATTCTGTTTAATGGTGAGCAAACTTTTTTTACTAATCAAGTAGGCCGTTTTAAGGGGCATCAAACCGGCATTGGCCAAAATTACTATTTGCGAAGACTCAATGGCTGCGGCACTTCCCTCACCCACCGAAATACCAATATCAGCCGAGGCCAATGCAGGAGCATCATTGATCCCATCACCTACCATGGCAACTTTCCCTTTCTTTTTAAATGCACGAATAACTTCCAATTTCCCCTCCGGCAATACCGCTGCATAAACCTCTTTTATGCCAACTTCATCTGCAATCAACTGGCATTTTTCCTTCCGATCGCCACTTAATAAGACCGTATGAACGCCTTGCTTCTGGAACCACTGAATCACTTCTTTCACGCCCTCTTTGAGCTCATCTCTTATTTGCAATGAAGCCACCAATTTTTCGGGACCAAACAAAAACAAATCAAATCCTTCAGGGGCCGCTTGTCCGGTTGTTTCTTTTAACCATGCGGCTGAACCTAAAAACAAACTGTTTCCTTCGTAAATAACCGCTTGTATCCCCCGGCCCTTTACCTCCTTGATTTCAGTAAAAAAATAAGGATTGATACCCGGTCCGGAATAACCCGAAAGCGATTTGGAAATAGGATGACTGCTTACTTTGCCCATATCCTTTAAAAGGGCCTGCAATTGTTCTCTCGTTAAATCGCCTTCCTGCCTAATTTCACCCAAACTAAATTTTCCGGTAGTGAGTGTTCCGGTTTTATCAAAAATCAAATATTTAATTTCAGAAAATGATTCCAAAACCGCACCACTTTTCATAAGCACACCCATTCCAGTGGCTCGTCCAACACCCGCCATTACAGCAGTAGGCGTTGCAAGGCCCAAAGCACATGGACAACTGATGACCAAAACAGCAATCGCATTTAACAGAGCGGCACGAGCTTCTATTTCAAGAAAAAAGTAACTGACTAAAAAGGTAATGAAGGCAATTGCGATGACCGCCGGAACAAATACAGCGCTAATGCGGTCGGCCAATTTCTGAACCTTCGGTTTATCCTTTTGTGCCGATTTCACCAATTCAATAATTTGGGACAATGTACTAATCGAAGGATCCTTTTCAACTTTCATCAACAGAGAACCCTCCTTCAAAATGGAGCCTGCAAAAACTTTTTTACCGGCACTTTTTTCATCAGGGGTACTTTCACCGGTAATAAAACTATCATCGGTAAAACCTTCTCCCTGCACAACTTCACCATCGGCTGCAATTTTACTGCCGGTGGCAACATACAACAAATCGTGCACCTGAATTTCATCTACCTGAATTTCCTTGTATTCCTCCTTACCAAATTGCAGCGATACGCGTACAGCTGTTTTGGGTTGCAATGCGGCCAAATCGCGCAAAGCGGTGGTGGTTTGACGAACAGTTTGATGCTCGAGGTAATTCCCTAACATTACCAAGGTAATAACAGAGGAAGTAGTTTCAAAATACAGGTGTTGATGAAATCCTCCCGGCGAAAAATAAAGTAAAAACAAACTATACACAAAGGCGGCACTTGCACCAGTCATGATCAAAACATCCATGTTGGGAGAACCATTCCTTAAAGATGACCAAGCACTCTTACCAAATTGCAAAAGACCAATCAGAAAAACAGGAATGCATAAAGCCATTTGGACCAGACCATTGTGAAGGACAGGAATGGTTACAACCATATCTATCCAAAAAGGAAGCGATAAAACAGCACAAAAAATCAAGCGCAATAAAACAGAATGATACCAGGCCGTTTTGCTTTTGCCCTCAGCCCCTACAACCCTGTAACCTAACTCTTCAACACCCTCCACCAAGGTTTCAATTTTCACAGCATCAGGAAGCGTAAATCTTGCCTCACCGGTGGTAAAATTCACATCCACGTTTCCTGCTCCCGCAGCTATCAAACGCTTGCTGACAGAAACGGCACAAGCGGTACAATTCATGCCCTCAATACTCAAACTTACCTTTTCCTCCTGAACTTCCATGGCGCAAAATTAACCCAATGTTACAAAAAAAAATTCCTTCAGTACTCCAGCCGCAGGAATCCGCTATCCCTAGGCTGGAATTTAACCTCTCATGGGCAGAACGAAAAAGCCAACCCTCGAGAGGGGCTTGAAGGAGACAATACAAGATTTTGAGCCCGGCTAAAAAGGTATCTTTTGAACATTTTTTCAACAAAAAAAACCATAATTAACTGATGGATAGAACGTTGAAGAATGTTAAAAATTAATGCCTGTTGATAAGCCTAACACGGGTGCTATCCCTTCCTATCTTTGATGTAAATATAACGAAATCATGCTCAGAAAAGTAGCACTGTTAAACACAAAGGTATTCGGAAAAGCCGAAATCACACTAGACGATTGCGACTCCTTACAATTGGTGGGTCCCAACAACATTGGTAAAAGTACGCTTATTTATGCGCTTAACTTTTTATTTGTTGTGGATGGCTCTAAAATGTCGTTTAGCGGCCAAAGAAAAGGTGATAAAGAAACCATTCACCACTATTTTCCTTCCGCTACACAAAGCTTCATTATTTTCGAAATCAACAAACTGGGCTCCTATTGTATCCTGGTGAAGCGTGATAACGAGGGAGAACTGGAATACTACCGCATCAACAGCGCTTATGATGAAACCTTGTTTTTTGAAGGAGAAGGAACGCTGCAAAGAGTATTCCGATGGGAAGAGGTAAAAGACAAAATGGCGGAAAGGGGCATTTCCATTGAACAATTCAGAAACAAATCGGAAGTGTTTAATACCGTTTATCAAAGGGGAATCCACAATACAGCCGCGGTTTGGCTCGAAGACAATGTGAAATCGGATGGTTTATCCAATAACTTTTCTAAGATTTATCGCTACTTGATCAATTCAAAATTGATTACGAATAAATCGTTGAAAGAATCACTCATCATTGCCGACAATCGCGAAAATGAAGGGGTTAGCTTTTCGCAAAAAAACAAAAAAGATATTACCGATTTGCTTCGTATCAACGATGAAATCAAAAATATTAAATCAGTGCGCAATGACTTCCTTAAATTCAGAGATGTTGTTGATCAGTACAATGGGAAATCAACCCTGGTGGCAGAATATCTTTATGCTTTTAACCAAGCATGGGCACCTGTGTTGCACAATCTTGAATTAAAATCTGTGCAAAAGGCACAGGAGTTAACCTCTATCTCCACTGAGCTCAACGAATTGCTGAAACCCAAAAAAGATGAGTTCAACAAAAAGATTGGTATCAAAGAAGCTGAGATAGAATTTGAATTACGGAACCTAAATGAATTTCAGGTTCAATTGGATGAAATCAGAACCTTTGAAACGCTTACCTTCCTCTCTCAAAGTGCCGAAAATCTTGAGAAAAAAAGAAAAGAACTCGAAGCCATTCTGAATGAATACGAAAAATCAGAAATCGCAGTTCCGGCCATCGAAAAAAGAATTGCACAACTCAGCGGCAACATTGAGAGCCTCGAAAATCAGGTTAAAAACTACAACAACCTCCTCATTCATAACATTGCTTCAAAACCTGAGCATAAGAAATTACTGAACAGTATTTTCTCTTCGCAAATTTCAGGTTTGTCGAAAGATAAAATTATCAAGCCGGTTTCAAAGGTTACCAAGTCGTTGAAAATTTTTGATGGTGAAATTGATATTTCTGAAAATATCAAATTAGAAGAATTTAGTGCCATCGAAGATTTAAAAACAGAACTTTCTTATCTCAAAAAAGAGAAAGCAAGATTCGAAAAACTTCTTCCAATTGCGGCCAATTACGAGAAAAACACAAAGCTTCTTTCCGAAATCAATGCCGATGTTGAACAACTGAAAGAGAAAATAAGAAGGCTAAAAACTCAACCTGCACTCGAAAAACGAACCGCAGAAATTGATAAGCGATTAAGCAATCTTCGTAAAGAGAAAACAGACCTTGAAAAAGAATTGGTAAAACTAAATGAAGAAATTAATCGCAAGGAAACGACCATTCGCCAAATTGACGAAGAGAAAAGAAAAATCGAGGAAAGAGTGAAAGAACTCACCGCTCAGAAAAACGATTTGGAAAGTATCGTGGTTGAACCCATTGCTTATGAAACCGATGAGGAACTGGAAAAGATATTTACCAAAATCAGAATCTATCAAAACGACCGTTTGGAGCTGAAAGCCGTAAAAGATAAATCTTTCGAATACCTGCGCAACCAGCTTCACAGCACCATTGCCAACGAATCGGAATTCATCCGTTATGTGGAAGAAGAAATGGCTTGCTTGCACGACAAGGAAAATAGCATTGAAGGATTATTGCAAAGTATTTCCACACAATTCTCTAACCCTGCTTACTCGCTTATCAAACGTTACGAAGACTTCAAACAATTCATCAATAATAAATTCAATAAGAAACTTGCTCAAACAAGAATCAGCAACATTGAATCCTTTAAAATTGAATTGGTGGACAACCGTAAATTAATGGATGAACTGAAAAAAATTAGTGCCATCCAGGACATCAACGGTCAGTTGCTCTTCGATTTCGATCAATCTGAAAACCTGAAAATTCTAAACAATTATCTCGACATTGGAAAAAAAGTAAATTTCCATGAGTTGTTTGACATAGAACTTCATCTGCAAATCAAAGGCACACTCAAAAAAGTTGACCTTGCCAATCAAGTGGAATCAGACGGAACAGACAGGATGATTCGTTTGGTTATTATCATGACCATTATTAATCGTCTGGCCATTAGCCATCAGGATAATCGGGTAGCTCTTTTCATTGACGAGGTTGCTACCATTGATGAACACAACCGTCCGGAATTGGTAAAATTCTGCAAAGAACACGACTTTATCCCCATTTTTGCCGCTCCCGCTGCGGTGGAAGGATTTAATAAGTATTACTTCCTCTTCCCTTCCCGCGGAAAAATTAATGTGAATGAAAAACAGCATGCTGCTTTCGTTGAAAGAAATTAATCTGAACTGAGCATAGCATTATGAGAGCCGAACCAAAAACCATTGTCAATTTTCTTGCAAATCATTTCGATTTCCTGAAAGATTTGTTCGATGCCCAGCGACAAGAAGGACTCATCAGAAAGGAGGATTACAACAAACTTTGTGTCACCCATAATTCAGATATCCTTCAACAATTATTCGAATACAAAATTGTCAGAAAAGTCAATGATGATTTCGAATTTCATACCATCTATTGGGGTTTGCTTGAGTTTATTTTAAATGAATTCAAACCTCTGTTGCCAGAAACGATTCAGAAATATCACCATAGTATCACCCACCTCTACCGCAAAATAAGAGAATGGGCCAATGGCGATAAAGTAGTGCTTACCCATAGCATGAATGATTTGGCCGGTGAAATAAAACAGTTTTACGAAACTGTTGAAAAAAACACCCTTGCGCTATTAAAAGAAACAAGAGAGCTGAAGTCGAACCTTGACCGAATTGACTACCGCGAAAAAGTACTTCGTGCCTCCCGCTGGATTGACGACTACATTCTGCCGCTGAATCAGATTTTGGATGTTAACCTCAATGATTCCATCACCAATCAGTTGTATGACCTTTCGCAATATGCCAACCGCAAAAGGTTAAGCACCAGTGATGAAAGCATCAGGGTATTGTATGAAAAATTGTACAACCAACTCACACAAACAAACGACAATCTTCTTACACAATCAAGAATTCTCACCAATGAGTTATTGCCGCTCATTGAACGTTTGCGCACCGAATCACTTATCCTGTCAGGATTCATCGAGTTCCTGAAAAATCCTTACAAAGTGAAAACGCCTAAAATGGTAAAATCATTGCGCGCCACTTTGTACGCTTCAGGAATGTATTTGAATGCAACCGAGTATGTTGAACAATTCCTGAATCAGGAAGACTTTTACCTTGACCTGAATGCAGAACCCACCGATAAATGGATTTTCAACAAAGCCGAATACAAAGAAAAACTTACTGCCAACCTTCCGGTAGAAAACTTCTTTGGCTGGTGCGAAAAAACTTTAATGGTAGATTACCAAGAAGTTGATCCCCGAAAATTTTTCTCTCTTTCCATTTTACTTTTCGACAGTGATGTAAAGGTTGAATTCCCTAACAGGGGTGAAACAGAATCCATCCGCATGAACGAATTGAAATTGAAAGTACCAAAACTAAAAATAACCCAAAAGGAAGATGAGCTATTCCAAATACCACCGTCAAATAGTTGAAGATTTAATGGCCGGAAAATTTATCCTTTCACAAGATAAAATTTTCGAAGAATTAAAAACCAACGAAACTTTTTATACAGAGTTTTTTCATAAATCTTTCGGATACGATTTGTTGCTCCGACAAGATTTCGCCTACCTTGTTTCAGATGATAGCGGTGAAATGCTTTCACGCGATGTTTGCATCTTCTTTGCCATTCTTTGTTATGAAATGGACCGTGATGGAAAGAACTTCCTCGACCTGATTCAATATGCCGAATT
The DNA here is from genome assembly GCA_044370375.1 of Bacteroidia bacterium. GTDB lineage: Bacteria > Bacteroidota > Bacteroidia > UBA4408 > UBA4408 > JBILVQ01. The sequence goes on along the minus strand of JBILVQ010000012.1, from coordinate 1,517 downwards.
TGAGGTAGAAATGGTAGAAAACTATTTCGAAAACTCAACCTACATCGACCTCATTCAATCCAACAAGCAACTGCGCGATCCTGAAACCCGCAAAAACCTAATCAACACCATGTCGAGAAGAAACATCATCGAAAAAATCAACGAGGAGCGTTTCGTCTTTACACAAGCCTACAAAGTTTTTATCGAGTTCGCCAGAGAATTTGCCAAGGGCAAAATGAATCAGACCGAAACAGTTGTAGAAAATTAAAACCCTGTTTTTTTTTCACCTTGATACCATTTTTTTAGTGGTATTGAAAAAAATACTATTTTTGCACCTCCAAATGGTGGTTGTAGCTCAGTTGGTTAGAGCATCGGTTTGTGGTTCCGAGGGTCGTGGGTTCGAGCCCCATCATCCACCCCAATTATTCAGCCCCGGTTTTCCGGGGCTTTTTTTATGAATGAAGTTAAAGCTATTATCCTCAAGGAATTTAAACAGGAATACCGCCAAAAATACCTGCTCGGCAGTATCCTGCTTTATACCCTTGCCACTGTTTTTACTTCCTATATCAGTTTCCGCAGCATAAACCATCCGCCAACCTGGAATGCGCTGTTTTGGATTATCCTGATTTTTTCTGCCATTAACTCTACATCAAAAAGTTTTCTCTCAGAAAATACAGGAAGACAACTTTACCTCTACACCCTTTCCTCTCCGCACGGAATCCTTTTCGGCAAAACCATTTATAATGTTTTGCTGATGTGGGTGGTGGCCATTTTTACCTTGCTTATTTATTCAGGATTTCTCGGCAATCTGGTGCAAAACTGGCCGCTATTTTTGTTAAATCTTTTTTTGGGAACCATGGCCTTTACCTCGGTCCTTACCATCGTTTCTGCCATTACCTCCAAAGCAGGCGGAAACCCCGGCCTAATGGCCATTCTTAGTTTCCCACTCATGATCCCCTTGCTCATGAATGTTTTAAGGGTCAGCAAAAATGCAATTGACGGAATCGATCCCTCACTGAGCTATCCATTTCTTTTAGTTACCCTGCTCATTAACCTAGTGGTTTTACTATTGGGATACATATTATTTCCTTACCTTTGGCGCGCCTGAAATAATTCGCTCGAAAAGGCATGAAATGAAGTTAGCTTGGTGGAAAATGCTCGCCATTTTTTTAGCAGCATTTGCAATAATCGGAGGTTTCCTCATCAAAGTTCCGGCTCTTCCTATCCTTCACGAAACTATTCGTAATCTCTACTTCCATGTAACCATGTGGTTCTCCATGATAATTCTGCTTTTGTTTTCTTTGATTGCCTCTATCAAAACCCTTTCAGGAAAACAACCACATCAGGATATTGTAGCCGCTGAATTGGCCAAAGTAGGCACCTTCATGGGAATTCTTGGGGTACTAACCGGATCCCTTTGGGCCCGCTTTACCTGGGGTGATTGGTGGGTAAGCGATGCAAAATTAAATGGAGCGGCTATTACCCTCCTCTTCTATTTTGCTTACCTCATCTTGAGGGCCTCCATTGAAGACCCCGAA
>JBILVQ010000220.1:0-5130 GCA_044370375.1 Bacteroidia bacterium | reverse complement strand
GTACTCCCTCCTATCAGGTAGTATGGGGCGATAATAATACCGAGTTAATAAGGGATAGTCTTGCAGCAGGAACTTACTCCTTCGTATTAACCGATGCCAACGGATGTAGCCTTAGTGGCAGCAAAACTTTAACCCAACCTGCTGTACTAAGTGGTACTGCAACGCAGTTGCAGGCTGTAAGTTGTTTTGAAGGTGAAGACGGGAGGGCGCAAATTACCGCCAGTGGCGGTATTGCGCCCTATCATTACCTTTGGGACAATGGCAGTTTTTCGGCAACTCCTGAAGATTTAAGAGCAGGTGTTCACGAGGTACACATTACCGATGATGCAGACAATACCTTAACGCTGCAAGTCACCATTACGGAACCAACAGCCATAGATGTACAAATTAGTAAATCGAATTACCCGAACAACTTTAATGTAAGCTGTTACAATTGTTTTAACGGAACAATAGATGCAGTTGCGAGTGGTGGAACTGCGCCCTATACTTTTGAATGGATATGGCAGGAAAACAGCATAGGCACTACAGCCAACCTTAGTAACTTAGGCGGTGGTGATTATAATTTGATTATTAACGACCAAAACAACTGTCGCTACCGTGGCGAAGTAAACCTAAAAGAACCTGAACGACAAGACTGGGGAATGAGCGGGAATGCAGGCACTGACCCGGCAACCCAATTTATTGGAACTACGGATAGTGTGGATGTGGTTTTTAAGAGTAATAATGCGGAGATTCTTAGAATAAATCCAGACAGAGCGGACTTTAATAAAAAAATAGAATTAGCTAATGGACATGGTTTGGTTTCTGTAACCTCGCAAAACAATGCAAAATGGACCCTTTTTAAAAATCCCATTAGCAGTTTACCAGATGTGGAAAATAGATATTGTCTTGCTGACGTCAACATTAATGATGGATGGGACTTTGAAGGCTGGATAAGAAGTCATAGTGAAACAAATAGCACTTTTTTATATATGGGTGCAGACCCAGATAATGGAATTATAGAAGTTGTAAAAACCACAGGGAATTCACCTTCAAGACTACATTTAAACAACTATTGCGGCAAAGACGTTCTAATCGGAAATTCTATCAGTGGAAATTTACTTTTGTACAATAAAATAGGTATTGGCGTATTGGGGCCAACCAACTCCCTTCATATACGGTCAGATTCCGAATCATCACAACACATCCTCGTTGAAGCTAACGGATATTCCGAAATAAAAACAATATCATTATTACCTGAAGGCTCCTATTTAACTTTGAGAGCAAACAATGCAACGATAGCTGAATCTATTATTGGGTATAAAGGAAGATTGGTTTTTATGGATGAGGGAACTAATGTAATGGATTTTCAAAACGGAAACGTTGGAATTGGCATATCACCTGATCCTAATCATAAATTATCCGTTTGCGGTGGTGGAATCAGATCAAACTACGTTATTGTCACGGAAACCTGGTGCGATTATGTTTTTAAACCGGATTACAAACTAATGCCGCTTTCTTCACTAGAGCAGTATGTAAAAAAAGAACATCACTTACCAAATGTGCCGCCAGAGACGGAAATTATTCTTTCAGGGCTAAATCTTGGACAAATACAAAAAATCCAAATGGAAAAAATCGAAGAACTTTATCTTTATTTGTTTCAATTAAAGGAGGAAAATGAAGAATTGAAAAAGCGCTTACACCAAATTGAAAAAAAGTGAAAACAATGGGCAATAAATATTTAACCAAAGTATATTTATCACTTTGCTTTCTTTTCTCATTAACTTCAGTTGCTAGAGAAAAAAAACATGAAATATGTTTAGGTTTTGGAAGGCTCAATAACGTTTTTGACCAAGAAATTGAATTCGAAAGAACCATAGGACTGCATTCAGAAATTAAATCATCATACTATATCGAATCCAAGTATTATTTTAAAATCAAAACCTTCAAATTCATTAGCTTTAAAACTGGTTTGGTTAATTTAAATATTTTTATAAAAACCCAAAAAGATCCTGACATTAATATTGGAGAAAAATGGCCTGAACACTCTATTTTTCAAGTCATTCTTTTTTCATCAAATAAAACAACTTTTAACACTGGTTTCAAAAAAGTCTTGACAAATTTATCATTTGGAATTAATTTAGGAAAATCAATTTTGATTCAGAACAAAATTACCAACAATTATCAGAACGCAGCAATGACAAAACCAATAAATTATTTTTTTACTGCCAGGGACAAAAATATAATTCAGCTTCAGTTTGATGCATCAGTTACCATATGTCAACTATTCGAAAACAAGGTTGCCATATCTATTAACACATTAAAGAGTCTAACACCAATGTACAGCGGGGCATCTAAACAAAATAATTTTTTCTATGGTACAGCGTTTCAATTCAACTTTTAGGAACTGGTTCTATTTGCTGTTTCTTATACTAAGCACATCTAATGCTTGGAGTCAAATTATAGAATTAGTTGGCAATGGAAATTTTGAGGGATTCTCAGAACTCCCTGATAACATTAGTCAAACAGCAAAACTAAATAGCAATTGGTTTGGGGTTTCCGGCGCTACACCGGATTTTTACCATAAGAACGGAATTCAAGGGCCATGCAATTTATCAGTTTCAACAGCCAACCAATTAAACGCCAGTAACTTCCTGACTATTACTCAATCCATTATTCCGAAAATTGAACCATTCGACCTAGGCTATTGTGGATTCGGAACCTCAGAAATAATTGGCACCGAATTATTGAATACTGTTACTCAAAATAACTTAGTAAAATTTAGTTTTGACTATTCATTCAGGGACAACTTTCAACCCCTTACTCTTTCGTTTAGATTCGGATTGGACAATGATTTACCGGAGGCAAATGTTGATTTTAGTACCACAACTCTTGGTATAATTACAATTACAAAAAACAATACTACACAATTCCAAAGTTGTAATTGGTTTCATTATGAATCTGATTGGATAAAAATCAATGAAGGAAATTGGAAGGTTCTAACGCTAGGGGGAATCAACAACATTGCAGGTGCCATTGATGCAATAGGCTATTTGTATATAGATAATGTTTCTTTACTTGCTAGCTCTTCGTGCTGTCAAGAAAATCAATTCTACCAAAATTCTACTGCCCTTCCTGAGACAACAAAGGTCATAAATCAAATTCAATTGGGCGAAAACGTCATTTCTGGCAAACCAATTGGACCAGTAATCATAAGTTCTGGAGAAACAGCGGTAATGCAAGCGAAAGAAATTATTTTGAAAAAAGGGGTTATTCGTGAAGTAGGAGGAACTCTAATTCTTGAACCAATTCCATGTTCTCCATACAATAATCAAGCATCAGGAAATATCATTACCCCAATAATTCTCCCAAATTTTTTATTGAAAGACAATTTTAATACTTTGAATTTTGAATTTCAGAATGTTGAATATTACAAATTAAAGATATATAACCGCTACGGCTGTTTAGTTTTCGAAAATGATTGGCAAAAAGTAGAAGCGAATATTTTCGGTTCATGGAATGGAGGTTGCGAGGGAAATTGCAGTGTCTTGAATAATGATGGATGCAGTGATGGAACCTACTACTATATACTTAAAGTAAAAAATTGCACTTCCCAAAGCGAATACCAAAATTACCTTGAGGTACTTTCGCCATCAAATGCAAGAGTTACGATTAATTCAACAAATTCAGAATCAATTAATGAAAACCCAGAATCATTTACAGACCCAAATAATTTATCCTTGGAGGAATTCGATAAAATAATCGTTTATCCTGTACCGTCAAAAGGTCAGATTAATATTTGTGTACCTTTGGTACTATTAGAAACTGAATTAAGTTTTGATTTATTCAATTCTCAAGGAGAAAAAATAATTAACGAAATAAAAATTAAATCCAGTAAAACCGTGATTAATTTAGAAGGTTTATCAGGCTTGTATTTGCTAAAAATCAACTCTGACAATCAACAAACCACTAAAAGATTAATTCTATCCTATTAAAATTATTGTTAAGAAGTTACTCGAGTAATATTAATCATTTAATCTATGGTCACCGAATCAGGCAATAGCAAAAACGATTGTGATGCCTGCACCGATATCTCCTTGCATAACAGCTCTTGGGCAGCCTTGTGCAGTGGGCAAATGGGTGTTCCCTTGCAATGGCATGCACATGGCGAGTGGAGTGAGCCAGACAAAATTGATATTGAAGAATTTTATGCTAATTTCGATGCTTTGGCAAGTTTTGTTAACGGATTAGATTTTGAAACGCATAAGTATAGGCCAAGTGTAAAGAATGAAGATCATTTGTTTCATAAGAGGGGGATTCTTGGGGATGAGAACAACAATGATAATGACGAGCTTAATTTCGAAGTTTTCGTTATGCAAAATGATAATTCAGGAAGCTCTGAAAGTGATATTGCCTTTGGTTGGATACACAATAGAACCTCAAGATGGGAATGGCATACGAGTGGTTTAGCCAATAATAATTGCCTTCCTAAAGATCCAAATTTTATTTTTGAAAATTCACCTAAATCGGCCGAAAATGCCTATTGGCTAAATCAATTCAAAACTGGAACATACTTTTTGGATGTTTATGATACCAAAACCGGTCAGTTGATAAATAGCTATTTGCCATCAGACCCTGAAACCCCATTTGTTGACCCTGTAACACACAATTTAAGACTTAAACTTCCTTTTGTAGACTTGAATCCATCCACCCCTGATATTGCATTTAAACTATGGCACTCATCCGTAAACCCAAACGAATTGAGGATTATTCCAAATCAAAACACCTCACAAATTATAGAAAACCCAATTAAAAGCAAGGAGTCCAATGGCATATTTCAACCTGATAAAAATCAAACCTTCTTTTGCAAAATTTCCCCTAACCCAACAAAAGATAATGCGTCTATTGAGTCAAATGGTGAAATCATCTCTTGCCTCATAATTAAAGACCCCTCATCAAAAATCATAAGTGAAACATTTGGGATTTCTTCAAGTAAAGTTACTATTGAAACTATGAATATTGCAAGTGGTCTGTATTTCATTTCGATATATTCTAATTTAGGAAATGTTCAAACCATCAAATTTATCAAGCAATGAAAAACTTTATATTGCTTTTAATCCTGCAATTTCCGTTGATAAGTTTGGCCCAAAC
>JBILVQ010000287.1:0-3880 GCA_044370375.1 Bacteroidia bacterium | reverse complement strand
CAGAAAATTTAATTCTTAAACATCGCTTTGAAATAAACTACCAAACGCATTATTCATTTAGAAAAATTTGGGCCGTTAATGGTTCACCGGAAGCCATGGCCATTAGAGAGACGGAAGATAGTCCGGTCTATTCTCAGAGTTTGGGCTTGAAATATAATTATTCGCCAAAAAAATGGCTGTTGTTTCAGTTTGGATCGGCAACTGGCAGCAAGGGTTATGGGTCTGAAACATTCATAACTCCTGTCAATGTATTTCCATATCCCTATGTTTCTGAAAAAACCAGCAAGTACAAGCCCTTGCCCTTTATTGAACTTAACTACGCTGTGGGTCCACAAATTTCACTTCTTAAAAGCAAACTAACAATTTTTGGCACCATCGGTCATTCAATCCATTTTGGCATTAACCGCAATCTTGACAAATTTGGATATAAAGGGATATACTCAGTTAAATCAAAAAAAGGTTTCACATATTCCGAGGTAAACTCAGAATATACTTCGCTTACACCATTTATGACGGTCGTGAACTTTGGAATAAATTTTAAAATAAAACACTACTCGCTGGGTATAAATAGCGTCTTTGAATGGAATGCAAAAAAATATACTGCAAGTTTAGGAAGTGGCTATGGCGAAGTCCGTAAACGAAATTATATTTACACCTATGGAGTATGCTTAGGTTATTGTTGGTAGTTTTATTGTCGCTTCAAGACAGGCCAAAGCGAGTACAGAAAATACGGATTCCAATCCTCATAAAGCCATCATCAAAAAAAACAATCAAACCATCATTCAAGACACGACTTTTTTTGCTGATGATAAAGAATATAATTTTGAGTTTAGGTATTGAAGATAAAGGAACTCTGACCAAAAAGGAAATCCAATTAAACCTAAACAATAAAAAAATCATCCTTAATACTATTAATTTTTCCATGTTTTCATTCCAATTCTAAACTCACTTGAATTCGGTGGAAGTTTTAGGAACGTTAATGAAGGTAAATATATTGACTATAGAAAATTCAATAAAAACTACATTTACAAAACCAAAGGCTATGCCCAATCCTTTCAATTCGGTTTTGGTATTTACATTTAATCATCTGGCAAGGAAAGAAATTGACATCTTAGCATTAGCTCCCCGGTACTTAAAGCGTCATGCTTTTGGTAATTAAAAAAAGAAGAAATCTACGATGGAGTTTCCTATATCAACCAATACACCTACGATGCCTATGGCCGGGAACTTACCCACCATTACCCCGGCAACCTTGAAATAAAAAATAATTTTGATAGTAAAGGATTTTTAGTTAAAATTGAACATGCAAACAGCGGACAAATGCTCTGGCAATTGGATGAAATAAATAGTGCCGGTTTATTAAACAAATTTACCTTGGGTGATGCCAACGCTGCCACCTTAAGCTATTCGCCAGAGCGTTTATTGAATGTTAAAAGCACACCCGGAGTGCAAGTTTATGATTTCGACTTTGATGCTCAAAACGGTAATTTGTTAAAGCGCCAATTGAGCATTGGTAACAATGTGAAAGAGGAAGTTTTTGCCTACGACAATTTAGAAAGACTTGAACAACATCGTTTTGATGAAATACCTCCATTGGCCGTTACACCACCACCCCTGAATATTAGCTACGACCCGCAGGGCAAAATACTTTCTAAAACAGATGCCGGTTTAGATTACCGATACAACATGAATGCTCAACTCAAAAAAATACAGCAACACCAAGCCGCCATTTCTTTGAATGAGCAAAATATTACCTACACTCCATTTAGAAGCGTAAACACCATAGAAGAAAACGGCATAGAATTAACCTACAGCTACGGTCCCGACCAAAGCCGTTACAAAGGCATTTGGAAAAACAACGGCACCCAATACCGCAAAAGAATTTATGCATCGGGTTATGAAATCAATGAGGAAACGGTGAATGGAGTTACTACTACACAAAACATTTCTTACGTTTCGGCACCCAGCGGTTTATGTGCTATGTATGTTGAAGAAAACGGTAGCGGCACTTTTTATTATGTGCATACCGACCATTTAGGAAGCATCACTGCCGTTACCAATGCCAACGGCAATGTAATAGCACGCCAAAATTTTGATGCCTGGGGCCGCAGAAGAAAAGTGCAAGACTATAGCTACCTGCCACAAAATACAACAAGCACCGACAATGGTTTAAACAACAGCGGCACTTTACCCAAATGGCTATACCGTGGTTATACAGGACATGAGCATTTAGATGAATTTGCCCTCATCAACATGAATGCAAGGTTGTATGACCCTGTTGTTGGCATGTTCCTCTCGCCCGACAAATACATCCAAGCACCCGGCAACACCCAAAACTACAACCGCTATGCTTATTGTTTGAATAATCCGTTGAAGTATAGTGATCCGAGTGGGAATATTACCTATGCCGCCATGGTAGGTTTTATTCATGGTTTTACGAGTACCTCTGAAGGCCGTTTTAAGGCCGGATTTCTGGAAGCAGGCAGAAGAGTCGAAAACTCCCTAAAAATTTGGAATGGATTGGTTACCTATGATACTCACTATTCTGGCAAAGGTGATTGGTTTAGAGATGCAGGCGAGATCATTTCAAGACTAACTTGGCAACTTCCTCAAACCTTGTCAGGTATGGAATTTGCACAAATACAATTGTTCGATTTGTTAGGAAAAGAAATTTTCAATTGCAGCCTAAGCAGTGGAACCCATCTGATTCAATTACCTGAGGATGCCGGAGGGATTTATCTGTTAAAAATTATTGATAACAAGGGAAACCATGAAAGCAAGAAAATTATTATTAATTAATTTAATCCTTCTTTTTTGCATCCTGCCCCTTGCATGCAAAAAGTTATCCAATTATAGTCCAACGGTTGTGGTTGGTAGGGTAACCAATTTGGCCACGGGGAAAGGGATTCCTAATGCATTGATGGTGCTCAAGGCTCATGGTAATGGTTTCTCTTTGCCAAAAAAGGCAAATATTGAATTGGAAACAAGGACGGACGAACTGGGGAACTATCGGTTTGAATTCGAAGCATACGCATCGGTTCTAAACGGAAGAAAAACTGCAGAGTATAGTGTTCAATATTTTACTGAAGGAAAAAGAGGCACTTCGTTTGCTGGTCAAGATGGTGGCTCACCTATTGACCTAAGTAAATATTATAATGATGATTTGGTTACTTGGGACAATCCAACGAATCTTGGTGGTTTCAACGTGGTAAACATCAATGTAGTTTTGGCAGGTAGAGTTTTTTTTCAGTTCTTTAATGATAAACCTGGAGCTAGTGTTAACGATACATTGTTCATTCGTAACCAAAATCAATTTTTAGAATACAGACTTTTTGAAATTGGAGGAGGAAATACTGAAAACGAATTTCTAAAAGATTATCCGTTTGTTTTTATAACAGGTGAAAACACGATTCATTACGATATAAGAAAAAATGGGGTACGTACTTTAATTGACACCACATTTTTTGTAGAACCCAAGGACTACTATATCAATTTCCATTATTAGGTGGTTAAAGAAAATTTTATTTCATTTAAATAAGTGGTGCAATGGGCCTCAAAAAAATAGTAGCTTTTAGCTTGGTAATTCTCATTTGCATCATACAACTATGTTTACGGCACCACTATTAATGGATTAAACCAACAAAAAGAAATTAACGGGCCTAATGGTAACCAAATTTTGTTCACTTATGATGCCCAACAAAGGCTTATCAAAAAAGAAGAAATCTACGATGGAATTTCCTATATCAACCAATACACCTACGATGCCTATGGTCGGGAACTCACCCACCATTACCCCGGCAACCTTGAAATAAAAAATAATTTTGATAGTAAAGGATTTTTAGTTAAAATTGAACATGCAAACAGCGGACAAATGCTCTGG
>JBILVQ010000125.1:0-9157 GCA_044370375.1 Bacteroidia bacterium | reverse complement strand
TTTAGACAATGGTGGGAGTTAGATTCATTAAGTACGGAAATAAGACCGGGCCAGGAGTATTTGGTTCCAACCGGCACCCCGAATCTTGTGTATCAGCATTTAACCACTACCCTATCCACCGGCATTGCGCTCAATGCAGGTTTGCAATTAAGAATAAATAACCGTTTCTACGCCATGGCGCAATTCTCTATGGAAATGGTTTTAGGTTTTAATGATACCAATGAGCACAATCACCTAACCGGTGAAAGCAAAAATTACAAAGCCACTGTTTTCGACTTCAACCAACGGGGTCTTATTGGCGATATTGGTTTGTATTACCGTTTTTAACCACGGTCTTTGAAACTACATCCTTGTTTTTACCACAGAAAGTTTGCTCTTTAAACGAAGAAAATAACTTTCGAAATATTGGTAAGAAAATATGGAAACTCCCAAGGTTAAGCCAAAAGAAATAAGGCCAACAATAACGTGATAATAGCCGATATGTTGATAATCCCAACCCAATTTATCAAATACAATCTTCACCAACACGATTAAGATTGGGTGATAAAAATACATGCCGTAGGTGTATTTTCCCCAAGTAGAAAAAACAGAACGATAGTTGGGATCATTGTTTACAATGGTGTATAACACAAAATACAAAAAGAGAAACGGAAGGATTAAAATATTAATTCTGTAAAACAATTTGGTGTTGGCTCCTGCCACCAAAGTGACCATTAAGAATAAAATCATCAGTGCCAAAATTTTGCCGGATTTAAGAAAGGACTGATCAAATTTTTCCTTGTGTTTATGGTATTGATAGGCTCCCAAACAGCCTATCATTAAATAGTTGATATTGCCAAGGGTATGAAAATAAGGGTCCGGATTAAGGTAGGTAAACAATGAACTCGCTGCATAAAGTGTAAGACAAAAGCCTACAAACCATTTGCTGTTGCGCGATAACAAAGAAAACAACAATGGCCAGAAAAGGTAAAATTGTTCCTCAATAGCAACGCTCCAGGCAATCAAAACATTGGGCGAAAAACATTCTCCGCTTTCCGTTGTGTTGAAATTGTTCAGGAAGGTGAGATTCATCCAATAACTTCCGCAAAAATCAAAAGAGGAAAGCACCCTCGGCAGCACAAAAAGGCCAAGGATCATGATTAAATAATACAAAGGCCAAATACGCAAAACTCTTCGCAGGTAGAAATTTCCAATGTTTATTTTTCCCTTCATTTGCTCTTCCACCAACAACAAGTAGGTAATCAAAAAACCACTAATAACAAAGAAAATATGCACTCCGTCTTTACCGGTATCAAAAAAGGGATCAAAAAACTTAAACACAGGAGTTTCTAACCATTCCCCGAAGGAAGGTACGAAAGCATGCGACCAAAAGACAAGGAAAAAAGCCAAAAATCGAAGACTGTCCAGTTTTGAAAAATAAAGCATGCAGGGTTGGCTTTGGTTTATCGGTTAATGGGCTTAGGTTGCCGGAGAAAATCTATCGGCAGGATGGAACCAAAAGTAACAGAACACTTTGAATTATCAAAAAGACCATTCGTTTTTCGAAGCATACCAGGGTTAATGAAACAAATTTAAAAAATTAGCTGCATTGGATTTCACGGAGTAATGGTCAACAATTTTCTTTCGTGTTCTCTGTCCCATATCCACCAATAGCTGATGGTTTGAAAGAATCAGCAATAAATTTTCGAACCAGTCTTTTTCATCATGACAAATAAAACCGTTGATGCCATGATCCACAATCCTGGTATTAACCCCTACCGGAGAAACCAAAGCAGGAATACCAAGCGCCATGTATTGCAGGGCCTTGAAACCGCACTTGCCATTGGCCCATTTGTCGTTTACCAAAGGCATCACTCCAATATCAAAGCCCAGTAAATCATCTATTTCAGTCTCCTTGTTCCATTTTACAAAACTAAAATGTTTCAAATTGAATTCGGGATTAACATCGGCAATTACCCTAAATTCAAAATCAATTTCTTTTTCCAATTCTCTTAAAACGGGAATTATTTCCAATAAATAGCGAAGAGTACTGTGCGAACCTGTCCATCCCACCACCGGCCGGGTTATTTGATGGTCCTTTACCTTATTATGATGATGCTCGGTATCAATGGTGGTAGGATTATAAACCACGTTAGCGTTATACTGCGCTGCAAAATCGCATAAATACTGATTACCGCAAGAAATTTTATAGGCCCAACGGCAAATGTGTTTTACATTTCCGTAACCTTTCAAAAAAGAAAAAGCCCTGTTAGAGTGAGAGAAGTTGGGCAACCAAATGGCATCATCAAAATCGTAGATTATTTTTTTTCTCAGCACTTTTGCAATGATCCATTCGAGAACGGGAGGCCCCATGGGAGCAGCTTCGCGATGGATAAAAACAAAATCAAATTTTCCAATTTGGAATAACAAGGCAATCCTTTTGCGGTAACCGTCCATGATGCGCAAAAACTTCAAAAAGAAATTTCCCGGACGGTATAAGAGATTCCATGCGTTGTCGGAAAGAAAAGAAAAAGCTTTGTATTCAATGCCTGCCGCTTGCAACAAACCAAGGTATTGAACAAACCTGAATCGTTGACTGGGTGCTTCTTTCAGGGGATATGGAAAAAGAAAAAGGACAGATTTTGCCATTCCCCTGTTAACCGTGAATGGTTTCCTTTACGCCAAAACGTTGAATAATTTCTCCTTCATAAACAAGGAATTCTTCCCAACGTTTATCTACATCTAAATGGGGCACGTATTTACGGGCCAATTGTAGAAACAAAGTATAATGATTGGCTTCCGAAATCATTAGTTCATAATAAAAGGCCGCAAGATCTTTGTCCTGTATTTTTTCTGAAAGTAGTCTGAACCTTTCACAACTGCGTGCTTCAATCATGGCTGAAAACAGCAGCCGATCGAGCAGTGCAATGTCTCGTCCCAAGCCTTTTCTTACAAATTTCAACAGTTCATTCACATACTCATCTCTTCTTTCTCTTCCAAGGGAGTAGCCTCTTTCTTTAATTTTTTCATGTACCATGGCAAAGTGCTGCAATTCTTCACGCGACAATTCCAGCATGGCATCTACTAATTCCGGGATTTCAGAATAGCTCACCACCAAAGAAATCGCATTGGAGGCGGCCTTTTGTTCACACCAGGCGTGGTCGGTAAGAATTTCGGAAATATTGCTTTCTACAATATTTACCCATCGTGGGTCGGTTGGCAATTTTAATCTGAGCATAGCAAATGAATGCAAGTTTAATGAATTGGAACGAAAAAGACAGGTTGAGGCGCTTAATTATGATGGAAAGACCGCGAACGGCTTCAATCACAAGACAAAAAATCCTTTTTATTGCTTACTTTTGCAGCCCCATGGTCGAAAAACCTGAGAAAATATCGATAAGAAACCGCAAGGCCTCCTTTGAATTTTTTTTAACCGAAAATTTTACGGCCGGACTTGTATTAACGGGTACAGAAATCAAAAGTATCCGTAATAATGACGCGTCCATTGCCGAAGCCTTTTGCATGGTGCTCAATGATGAAATCTGGGTTCGGAACATGCATATTGCCGAATACGACAAAGGCAGCTATAACAATCATGTGGCCAAGCGTGACCGTAAATTGTTGCTCAACGCCAAGGAAATAAAAAAGATAAAAAACAAAATGAAGGATAAAGGTATTGCCCTTATCCCCATTCATTTGTTTATCAACGAAAAGGGTCATGCCAAGCTTGAAATAGCCATTGCAAAAGGCAAAAAACTCTATGATAAACGTGATTCATTGAAGTCGAAAGACAAGGAAAGGGAAATTGCTAGGGGCAAAAAAGGACTTTGAACAACCTGATGTGCAGGGCAATGACTATGGTCAAGTAGAATCCTTTCTTTGCAGACACTAAAGCATTCATTTGTTTAGATCAATTAAAAATCCGGCTCCGTGGTTTAAAATTTGCGGGACTTGCCAATATTTTTTTAATTTTGTTACTAATAAGGAAGTCATGGAGGATTCTAACCACCTCGAGGAGCATCATCGATTCGCCAACCAATTGTTGGCCAGCGGTGTTGAAATGGACAAAATCAAAGAACAATTGATTCAGAAAGGAATTTCTGATCATGACCTTCATTTGGTGTTAATGCATCTGAAAAATCTTCAGCATGTTAAGCGGCGGGAACGAGGTTTATGGCTCATCATTATCGGATCATTTATGCTCGCTGTGGCAGGGGTTTCAGCTGTTTTTATGTTTGGCGATAACAATTTCAGGATAGCTCTTTATGGCCTTACTTCTTTTGGGCTATTAGTCCTCATGCTGGGAATGTACTATATATTCAGCGATTAAATTAGGACAAAGTCCTATCTTTTACCAAATCACTCGTGGAAATACAGGCCAAAGAGGAGCAAATTGTTTTATTGAAAAGAATTCGGGAAGGTGAAGGCGATCACCTCGATTTTAAATTTGCGATCAACGACTCAAGAAAATTAGCCATTACACTATCCGCTTTTTCTAATGCAGGCGGTGGCAGTTTGTTGATTGGTGTAAAGGACAACGGAAGTATTTCGGGCATACAGGTAGAAGAAGAATTGCACATGGTGCAGGGTGCGGCCGAACTCTATTGTCAGCCTCCTGTTGAATTTCACTTTCATGTGCATGTGCTTCAAGGAAAACATATCCTGGAAGCCACTTTTGAAGAATCGCTTCAAAAACCAGTAAAAGCATTGGAAAAAGAAGGCATGGCCAGGGCCTACATCCGTGTTGGGTCTGAAAACCGTTTGGCCTCTCCGGTAATGATTCAGTATTGGCAAACAGAAAAAAAAGCCCTTACCGGAACCTACCAACATACCACGAAATCAAAAAAAATTTTTGATACCCTTCTTCAAAATCCCGGTTCTACCCTTCAGCAATTGTGCAAAGCCACCCGAATTTTCAGGCCCGTATTAATCAAAATACTGGCCAATCTGGTTCGCTGGGAACTCATAGAAATCCGCTATTTACAAGACAAAGAGCATTTCTATGTCAGAGATTAAGATTCAACATCTTTGGCTAAGAAAAATCCATTAAATTTGCCGCATGAGCATGGAAACAGCACAAGCGGATAAGGATAAATGGCTTTATGAAATTAAGCCCAAAAGAGGTTGGTTTGAATGGCATTTGGAAGATTTATGGAATTATCGCGATCTGATTTTATTGTTTGTGAGAAGGGATTTTGTTTCCCAATACAAACAAACAGTGCTTGGTCCGCTCTGGTATTTGATTCAACCCATTTTTACAACAATTACCTTTACCATCGTTTTTAGTCGTATTGCCGGTATTTCTACCTCCGGGCTCCCCCCTATTTTGTTTTATCTTTCTGGATTAACCGCCTGGAATTATTTTGCGGATTGTCTCAACAAAACCTCCCAAACCTTTGTCGCCAATGCCGGAATGTTTGGAAAAGTTTATTTTCCAAGATTAGCAGTCCCTGTATCCATTGTTATCAGTAGCCTCATCACCTTTGCCTTTCAATTTCTCCTGTTTTTAGTGGTTTTAGTTTACTTTCATTTTACCGGAGAAATTCAATTTCATGCCACTCCTCATTTATTCCTTTTTCCGGTTTTGGTCGTTATGTTAGCCCTCTTGGGTTTGGGTAGTGGAATATTCGTGAGTGCACTTACCACCAAATACCGCGACTTGCGCTTCCTCCTTAATTTTGGTGTACAGTTGCTAATGTATGCTACCCCTGTTATTTATCCGATGGAAACTATTCATGGCAAATTAAAAACTGTCATTTCTTTCAATCCCATGTCATCCATTGTTGAAAGCATGCGCTACATTTTTTTAGGAACCGGTGAATTGAATTATGGTAACCTGGCTTATAGTGGTGCCGTTATCTTATTTATCCTTTTATCGGGTCTGTTTATTTTCAACCGGGTGGAGCGAAATTTCATGGATACTGTTTAGCACACCAATGCTGAAGTCCGGTTTTAAACTCACGCTGCTCCTATCCCTCCTGATTTTTCAGGCGGCCCTCATCAGGGCTCAGGTACCTCGCCTGCGTGTACCTGAAAACGATAGAGTAATTGGAGGCAATCAAGTCTTGCTGCGCTGGAGCTTATTAAATGCAACACAATTTGATTTAGAAGTGGCCGAAGATGCTGCCTTTACTACTAACCTGCAAAGTATTTCGGCTCTTACCCAAAACTTTTATCTGCTTAGCAATCTGGTTCCGGGACAGGACTATTTTTGGCGGGTTAGAAGCAGTCAACCTTCAGGAAATTTTAGTCAAACAAGACATTTCAGCGTCTTCAGACCTACGCTTATTGATTCTTGCCAATTATGGCTCAGAGCCGATACAGGTGTTACCCTTGACGCAGGCCTCGTGAGTACATGGCAAGATAGCAGTCCTAATCAGTTGTTGGTAAGTCAAACCAACGCAGCACTTCAGCCCTCGCTCCTTGCCAACGCTTTTAACCAATTGCCCGCGCTTAACTTCGATGGTACCGACCGCTTTGCCGTGCCCGGTGTGAATTTTGGCGATGACAACACCGGCTTTATCATTGCCAAAAACAACCCCGGAGCCAATCCCTTTACCCGCGTATTCATGGGCGGCTATAATTATAATTTCGATTTCTTTCCCGATGCTTGTCAAATTCAGGTTGGATTCATTACCACCGGTGCTCATAACGCGGATACACTTTCACAAATCACTTTGTTACGACAACCCGGAAACAGCAGGGCTTACAAAAACGGTGTTCAAACAGGACCTACCTATACCAATGCTTTAACCACCATGGCTCCGGGTAACTTGTTTATTGGAAACCGCAATGATCTTGCACGGCCTTTGTTCGGACAAATCAGCGAAATTCTCATTTATAATATTGCCTTGGGTGACAATGATAGGAGCCTGATTGAAAATTATTTGTTGTGGAAATATTCCCCTGATTTATTTCTTGGAAATGATACATTGCTAACCCAATCGCTTTGCCCGTTTACGCTCAGTGCCTCACCTGAATTTAACCGCTATGTTTGGTCAACCGGTGATACAATTGCCACGATACAAATTAGTGCATCAGGAACCTATTCTTTGCAGGCAAGAGACTACTTCGGACGTTGGCACCAGGATAGCATAGTGGTTGAATTCCCGCAAATCAACCAAATCAGCGACCAAACGTTATGCATTGGTAACAATTTCGTTTGGAGCAGCAATGTTTCCCCTTCGCTGAACACGGTTTGGAGTAACGGCCTTATTGCTCCCTCTATTACCATCGACACAGCAGGTTTTTATGCTTATGAGATTTCGGATGCCAATGGTTGTTCATTAAGAAGCGATACGATTGTGGTAAGCATTGATAATTTCTCTCAGGTAGGAACCCTTGGCAATGATACTGCCCTTTGTGAGGGAAATTTGTTAAGCATTCTCAACCAAACTGCGCCCTTATCAGGCGTGTTATGGAGTACCGGTGTAAACACCGAACAAATTCCCATTTTTGCTGCAGGTACCTATTGGGTGCAAGCTATTAATACCAACAATTGCATTGTTAATGATACCGTTGTGGTAAGCATTGGCGGTATTGCTCCTTTGGTTAATTTTTCCTTTACCACCGTTTGCGAGGGCAATGCCGTAGTTTTTACAGACTTATCGGTACCTTCTGCAGGAGATGTTATTAGCGCATGGGAATGGGATTTTGGCAACAATAACTTTTCAAACCAACAAAATCCTTCCTTTACTTTTCCCGATAGTGGCTCCTTTCCTGTAAGCCTTAAAACCATTGTTAATACAGGCTGTGCAAATATTTCAACACAATTGGTTGAAGTGATTTCCAAACCCAATGCCGATTTTTACACCCTTAATATTTGCGATAATGCAGCGGCTCCATTTTTTGAAAACGCCAATGCTTATAACGGTCAAATAGTCTCTTGGCTTTGGAATTTCGGTGACCCTGCTTCGGGGAACAATACTTCCACATTGCAACAACCACAACATCTCTTTTCTTCCATGGGAAGTTTCAATGTGCAGTTGGTGGTAGAAAATCTTCAAGGATGCACAGATACTATTGTTAAGGGAATCACTGTTAAACCATCGCCACTGGCCGAAACCACAACCCTTGATCCCTGCGAAAGAGATGCAACCCGCATCTTGGATGTTAGCGATATTCCTTTTCCATGGCAGTTGTTGCAAAGAAAATGGACCTTATGGGATGGCAGTGTTTCTGCTAACTTTGAAATTGGGGCCGATTCATTACCCGCAGGCAATTACCCCATCAGCCTTTATATTTTGGCCAGCAATGGTTGCAGTGATACGCTGCTGCAACAGCTCGAAATTTTTCCTCATCCACAGGCAGCTTACCAACTTATTTCGCCCTGCGTAGGAACCCCAACGCAATTATTGAACACCTCTTCCTGTCAAGGTTGCACCATAGAAAAGCAAAGCTGGTTTCTTCAACAGCAATTTGCCGGTGATTCTGCATTGCAGCAAGTTGTTTTAAGCGACACCACTTTGCAAACCATTCAATTGATGGTTGAAAATAATTTCGGTTGTACCGATACCCTTGTGGATACTTTCTTTCCCGGAAATAAACCACTTGCTTTTTTCAGCATCATCAATCCTGTGGTAGGTCAAGGCGATCCGGTCATCCTCAATAATCTGTGTGAAGGAGCCAATCAATATGCATGGAACCTTGGTGACGGAAATAGTTCTGACTTAATGAGTCCCGAATATTTTTATGCAGATACAGGAAGCTATTCCATTACTTTAAGCGCCATCAACAGTCAGTTCTGTACTGATACTTTTTCGCTTGGCCTATTGGTAAGGGAACAAATGGTCAACCTGGCCATCGAAGAATTATCTTATTCTGTAGATGCCTCCGGATTTATCAGACCCGAAATTAGGGTTCGCAATTTGGGTACAAGATTGGAGCGAAAATTTAACATAGAGATCAATGCTGCTCTCGAATCTTCCATGCGAGAAGAATGGACCGGCTTACTGTTGCCCGGCCAATCGCAGCAATACAAGCTCAAAAGCAGTTTTCTGGCCGATACTGCCACACAAAATTTTTTCTGTCTTTCCATCATTTCTCAAGACCTACCGGATGATGCTGATTTAAGCAACAACCGGACATGTATCAACTACGGATTTAGTGAATCTTTGGTCATCGGAAATATTTTCCCGAACCCGGTGAGGAGCAGCTTTCAATTACCTTTGCTTTCACA
>JBILVQ010000124.1:0-9205 GCA_044370375.1 Bacteroidia bacterium | reverse complement strand
TCTGAAACAGGAAAGGCAGAGGAAGATTTATACCATGAGGTGGCGAAGTTGTTGCGACAATCGGATATAAAAAAAATATATGGTATTGGAAAGTCAATTTCTCAATTCCAACATTTGTTTGACGTGCCCGTTGCAGTTTTTGATTCAACGATAGACTTTTTAAGTCAGTTCAGAGCCTCGTGGTTTAAGGATGAGGTAATTTTAGTAAAAGGCTCTCGGCAATACGGATTTGAAAAAATTAGCCAGCGGCTGCAACAAAAGGCCCATGAAACCATCTTGGAAATAAACCTCGATGCATTGGTGCAAAATGTTTCCTATTTCAGAAGTATTTTACATCCAGGAGTAAAGATGATGGCTGTTGTAAAGGCCTTTGGATATGGTACCGGCAGTTCAGAGATTGCCAGGGTTTTACAACAAAAGAACATTGATTATCTGGCGGTAGCCTATGCCGATGAAGGCGTGGAATTGCGCACATCAGGGATTCATTTGCCCATCATGGTAATGAATCCTTCGCCCGGAGACATTGATAATATGTTGGAGTATAATCTCGAGCCGGAGGTTTATAATTTCAGAACCTTACATTATCTGAAAGAGGCCATGACTGCGAGCATGCAAAGTTCAGGGTTTTTAAAAATACATTTGAAACTAGACACAGGAATGCATCGACTTGGTTTCGAGGAAAGTGAACTGGAGGATTTAATCAGAGCCCTGTTAAAGGAGCGTAGACTAAAGGTTACTTCTGTTTTTTCGCATCTTGTGGCCAGTGAAGATCCTGCACAGGACGAATACACCCGTCAACAATTCAGATTGTTTACCAAGATGACAGAAAAATTGAGGGAATATCTCGAGGAACCCTTTTTGCGGCATATTTTGAATTCCGGTGGGATTTCTCGCTTTCCTGAGGGGCAGTTTGAAATGGTTCGCTTGGGAATTGGTATGCACGGCATTTCGGGAGTAAAAGAAGATGAACCTTTTTTGCAACCAACGGCAACACTCAGAACGGTAATTTCACAAATTAGAAAAGTGAAAGCTGGTGATTCTGTGGGTTACGGAAGAAAGTTTTTTCTTGAAAACGATACGGTGATCGCAACGGTTCCTATAGGATATGCAGATGGTTATTCCCGCAAATTTGGCAATGGAAATGGTAGCATGCTTGTAAACGGTCACAAGGTAAAAACGGTTGGAAATATTTGTATGGATATGACCATGCTTGATATTACCAACATTAATACGGATGAAGGCGATGAGGTAATTGTTTTCGGTGCCGGTAATTCAGTCAATGAACTAGCCTCTTCACTACAGACCATTCCTTATGAGGTACTGTCCGGTGTTTCTGCAAGAGTAAAAAGAGTTTACTACCATGAGTAAATTGACAGAGAATAAAAGCCCGGATTTTTTTTTTCTGGTTTATGAAATTGTTCGATGTATTCCCCGCGGCCGAGTGAGTAGTTACGGTGCCATTGCCAAAGCAATTGGTTCAAAAGCATCACGGCAGGTTGGCATGGCCATGAATTTTTCTCATGGAGTGCAACCACCGGTACCGGCCCATCGTGTTGTCAATCGCATTGGTGTACTGACCGGCAAACATCATTTTTCAGATCCCGGGGCCATGCAACGTCAATTGGAAGAGGAGGGAATAAGGGTAGTCAATGACAAGGTGCAAAATTTCGAACAGGTTTTTTGGGATCCCTTGAAAGAAATTAATTTGTAGTGTTTAGGTTTTTGATAGTCCGTCTAATGCAGATGCATCTGATGTGCGGATGAGCAATGCCTGTTGAAAGAGTACCTTTGCTTCAGCTTTTTTGCCCTGAAATAGGTAGGTCCAACCTAGCATGTGGTTAGCATCATAATCAAAGGGAAAAAGATTCACAATTTTTTCGAAATACTTTGCAGCGGCATCATATTTTTTCCTGTTGTAATGAATTATTCCTGCCCAATAATTGGCCGAATAATTTTGTGGATCTATTTTCAGAATTTCTTCATATTGTTTTAGTACAATGTCCCAACTTTCAAGAACAGAAAGTGGTTTGATGTAACCCAATTTTGCTTCCACCGAATAGGGCTTAAGCGCAACAGCTACTTTATAAAAACTTTCAGATTTGGTATAGTTCTGCAATAAATAATACAGCCAACCCAAACGTAAGTTACATTCATAATTTTTATCACTATAAACGGGAGTGATTTGATTGACAGCTTCGGTGTAATTTCCTTTTGCCTCAGCAATAATGCTGGCAGCAAAAGCCTTCTGTAGTTCAGCAAAGGTTTGTGAATGCGCTGGGTACTGGATGCTGATAGCCATCAACATCATGACAAGAATTTTCTTTAAAGTTTCCATAGTAGTCCGGTGGTGATTGAGTGTTGGTAATATTGCGTTGTTTGATTTAGGTAGAGATTGTCGAATTTTTCCCAATGATAATGCAGGTTGATGCCGAATTGAGGATTTAATTTATAAATGATGGAAGCCCCTGTTCTGAATAATCCCTGGTCGAGCGTGTTAAACCAAATACTACCTTCAGAGAAGAGGAGGTTGTTGTAATTTCCATAAATCAAGTTTGACTCCAGCCAAATTTTTTTGCTCAGTTTTGCCCCGATGCTTAGGTCCGGAATATTTTGACGTGAATTATTGTAGCGTAAAAATGAGAAGCCTGCAGTAGCATAGTAAGAAAGATTTCCGAAGGGATACCATGTGCCTTGTAAATGGTATTGTCTAAAAGCGATGTCATAAAGTTTACCATCAGACAGGTTCGCTCCGATAGAAAAGTTGTTGATTTGATAGTTCAATCCTCCGCTAATTGCATAACCCTTGAGGGTATTTTCTGCTACTTCAATTTTTACTTTTTGTAAAGATGAGAAGAGCTGAACATTCGGCAAAAGAACATAATTCAATTTTGCGTAGTACTGGTTTTGTTTTATTTTTCTTTCCGCGTTCTGATAATTAACAGGAAGAATAAGCAGACCCTGTTGGTCGTATTGATACACCGGATCAGGAAGTGCTACCGTTTGACGATAATAGGCAACTTGTTGATTTAGGTATAAGCGATGGCTCAATTGGGTTCGCACAGCAAAAGCTGCATAGCGCGCGTTTTCGCGAAATTCGTTTTGAGGAGACTTCAAACTAAGGTCAAAGCCAAGTGAAGAAATTAATTTGAAATTTACCTTTTCAAGCCAGATAGATGAATCATTTAATTGGGGGTTATAGCCAAAGTAAGCACCTCTTTCACCTTGGTTCATTTCAAGATTAGACAAATACCAACCTAATTGTGCGTCCCGATTATAGCGGTTGAGCTTTAGTGCTTTTAAATAAGCAAAGGATGCTTTCAGTGGTTGATTGCTATACAACAAGGCATATCCTCTATAGTTAAACAAGCGTGGATAGCGGGTTCCTGCCTGAATAGCCTTTTCAGAGCCTTCAATAAGTTCGCTTAGTTGACCATTGGAAATTTGCCTGGATAGAACTGAATCTACATAAAGGTAATGATCCCATTTTTCGTTTTGACCAAAGGAGGTTAACGCATTTACATTCAGGAAGAATATGAATAGAATTATGCGAGCCATTTCCCTTTCCATAAATTTCCATTGGATTTCTGCACTTCAATGCTCAATAAATGATTATCTGCAAACTCAATTTTAGTTTTTTGCAAACATTGTTTATTTCCACGAAGCGAAATTTGTGATTCAAGCAATACCCTGGTTGGGTAGTAAGCATCATTACGATAACGATAACTTACTTCGAATTCCGGAATTAGGAAACGAAAGAAGGGAGCGATAAAATCTTGAATCCACAGCAGTGGGCCTGGTTTTACATAATGCAGTGGAAGGATATCTTTTACTTTTAAAGTCGGCTCAAAAAATGGCAAAATTCTAAATGCTCCCAAAAAGAATAGGTGCAACAATGATTTTTTGTTGCCATAAAATGAAAGAAAAAGAAACTCTGCATCGCCGGATTGAAAATAGGCAGTAGCATTTTTTTCTTTGCAAAAAAGGTAGGTTTGGTTGTAGGCATCTGTTGAACACTCCCATGTTTCCTCCCAAGTTGAATCTTTTTCATCACGAACCAAGAACTTTCCTACCCATCCCGGTTGAAATCGCAATGCTTCGCGGATGGGGTGGCAAATTTCGGGATTAGCAATAATGTTCCCTTCTGCAGGGGTTGAAAATACTTCTATGTTTTTGTTCAATTGGTTTTTAAAAACCGAAAAGGGATAGGCAAGTGTTTTGGCTCCAATAAAAGGAGTGGTTTGAACCTGGAAGTGAAGATGAGGTTCGGGTGAACGACCTGAGTTTCCTACCAAGGCCATTAAATCTCCCTTTTTTATGTAATCGCCTTTTTTTACTTTGATAGAAAATTTTTGCAGGTGAGAAAATTTTGTGTAAAGTCCTGGCAAGTGATTTAAGACAATCGTGTTTCCCCAATTAAGTTTGGTATCAACGGTTCCGATGGGATTATCCTCAATGTAATCAATGGTTTCAACAACATAGGCATCGGCAGGAGCTAATACAGGTTTGCCATAACAATGGTAATCTTCGCACAACATGCCATTGTTTTTATAGGTTTTCATTTCCTCATCCAGCACAACAAAATCAAGGGCTTTGGACCATTCTCCCTTATGAGTAATTTTGCCGTCATATCCTTGCGATACTACCCAGTTACCCAAGAAAGGAAGTTGAAACGGAAAGAAATTTCTTCCGCTTAGCCTTTGCTTTCCATTGGTAAATGCATAGAGATTTTTTTCCGGAGAAAATAATTGAATCCGTGTTAGAAAAAGAAATTTTTCTTTTGTACGGTTCATCAGAAAGAAAAGGAAAGTCCAGATGATGATGCAAAAGGGAAGAGAAAAAACAGGCAAAGAAAATGGCAGCAGCCATTGAGAGAGCCCGCTGACCAATATGGCCGCTATGGGAATACAAAGCAGTGACCATAAGTAAGAAGCGGCAGAGGGAATTGTAAAAAAGCCACCACTGGCGATGGCCATCATCATGAAGTTGGTGCCCAGATGGTAATAATTGATGCCTTCTGCATAAGCGCCCGTTACTTTAGAGAAAATCATTAAAGAAAGGTAGGCAAGGATGCTCAAAGAAAAGGCAATGCGAGAGTAAATGAACAAGCCAATGCTTAATAGAATTCCAGCGAAGATATTGTTTTGGAACACCACAGCACTCATGGCTCTGAGATAAGTATTGACCGTATGTGGGAGCGTGTTGTTTTCAAAAAATTCAAAAAAGTGAATAAGGTCATTTCCTCCGGCAGCGTACATTTCATTCAACCAGTAAATATTTTTTGTAGAGACTGCAATGAAGGAGAATTCACGCGTTGAAAGCATGATAATCCAAAAAGTGAGGATAAAGGGAATGGAAAGTACAGGCAATCCGTATTTTCTGAAGATTCCCCAAAAACCGATGGTCAGAAAAAGGGTGAGGGCAGACCCTGCAACAATAAGCAACCAAAGTGCAGCATTCAAATCATAGAAAGTGCCCAATCCTATCCCTAGTAAAAGGGAATTGTAATTTAGAAATCCGGAGATAACAGCATCCTGATGAAGGTGTGCCATCCTAGCCAGCATAATGGAAACCATGCAACTTGCAAGTCCTGCTAATCCTGCTTCCGGATTAAAGAAAGAGATAACAAGAATGATGGTTCCCATCCAGGGATTGTTGGAGAAGAAGAGTGAGGAGTAGCTGTTAATCAGTGCCCCGGAAACCTCATGAATGAACTTTTGAAGCTTCATGCAAAAATTTGGACAATGTACTAACTTAGATCAAACGACTTCAAGTGTTCCGGCATTTTTTCTGGTTGTTCAAGATATTCTAAACTTTCCTTTTCCCGAATCAGATGTGCTTTTTCGTTCAAATCAATCATTACCACATTGGGTCGCATGGCAATAAACTGCATCCATTGGGTCATGTTATAAGCACCTACCTTGTGCACCACCACATGGTCTCCTTTCGACATTACGGGCAGGGTAATGCTTTCGCGAACTACATCTATGTTCATGCATAGAGGGCCATACAATACACAATCTTCGGTATGGTGCGAAAACTCTTGTGCCGGAGAAATTTTATGATCGTACCAAAAGGAGGTAAATAAAATATTTACGCCAAAGTCCATGATGGTTGCTTTTCTTCCATCCGATAATCTTTTGTTTGCCAAAACGCTTCCCAGCAGATAGCCTGCATCATCAATCAAGGCTCTTCCGGTTTCAAGAACCAACAAGGGTAATTCTTCCGGTTTGAATCCGAATTGTAAAATGGTGTTGGTGATTGCTTCTGCGAATTCATCAATAGAAGGAACCGTGTCGGTGCCGGGAAGGAAGGATCCTTTCAGTGTGTTTTGCGAAGGGAAGCCTCCACCTAAATCCAGGTAACGAATAGGGGTATTCAACTGGGTTTTGCAGTGATAAGCCAAATCACATAATTTAGCAGCCGCCACTGCGTATGCATTGGTAGAAAGCATATAAGTTCCCACATGGCAATGCAAACCTATTAGTTCAAGTTTACCGGAGGCCACAATTTTGTTGATGGCATTCCAGGCCTGTCCGTTTTCATAGTTGAACCCAAAGCGATCCCACATTGGGTAAATCCCGGTATCCATGTTTACACGAATGGCTACCCTTGGTTTTTTGTCGAGATTTTGGCAGAATTCAATCAAAGAATACAATTCATCAAAATGATCAATATGAATGAGTGAATCATTTTTTATGGCCTCTTGAATATCTTTTTCAGATTTATCGGGGCCATTGAAGATGATTTTGTTTCCCGGCACACCATTTTTCAAGGCTTTGTTGTATTCGAAACCAGAAACTACCTCGGCCCAACTTCCTTCCTGATGAAATACATTACAAACGGCATTGATGTAGTTGGTTTTATAAGACCAAGCGAATTGAACTTTTGGGTATCTGGTTTTAAATGCTCTTACTGCATTTTGATAATTTCTTCTGATTTGTTTTTCGGAGAGAACAAATACGGGAGAACCGAATTTTTCAATTAGACTTTTTACCGGTACTCCATCGATGTGGGTGGTTGGTTGAAAATCTGATCTTGTTCCGAACTTGTTCATTAATCCGGCATTCAATTTTTTGATGACCGGGCGTTCATACTTTAGTTTTTCCATGTTGTTTTATAATTCTCCGAAAGCGGAAATTTTTTGAAATTTTTCGATGTCTGTAATTTGGTCCCAGGAGTAGCGAATAAACATTTTGCCTACCGCATATTCTGTAAATGGTTTTACTTCATGATTCATGGCCATTTCTATCAGTGCAGCGGGTTGATTTTGTCCGGCTCCGGCCGATAAATAAATCCATGCAGGAAATCTGGGATTGATTTCCATGATGTAAGGCTTGCCGTCCATGGTGCGCATAATTTCCAGTTCACAACCTCCTTTCCATTGCGTGTTGCGAATGAAATGTTCGGCAAGGTCAATTAATGATTTGTCTTCCAAAGTTATTCCTGCCCATGCTTTTCCTTTATCGGTGATGTATAATTTCCGCATAGGAATCACGCTGATGGCATTTCCTTTTCCATCGCCTAAAGCGGCAATGTTGACTTCATTGCCCGAAATAAATTGTTGCACGATGATGGGCAATCCCCATTTTGCCTGAATTTTGTGAAAAGCCTTTTGCGCTTGCTCAAGGGTTGATGCGATAATGGCATCGTAGAATTTTCCTTTTACCACCAATGGGTAGCCAAACTCATGGGCAAGGGCATTCAGTTCTTCTGCACGATAAATGGCCTTATCCGGTGGAACCAGCAGCTGATGTTTTTTTCCAAATTCGTAAAGATTAATTTTGTCTCTGGCTTCCAGTTGTTCAAGACTTGGCAAAAAGGTCATGATACCCATGGCCTTTAATTTGTCGGCAATTTTTATGAAGTTGAATAATTCAGCATCGAAGTTAGGGATGATGACATCAATCTTTTCTTTTTCATGAATGTATTCAATTCGTTCCAATAGCGATTGAGTGCCAGCTGCCGGATAAGGAATCTGATAGGTTTTATCCACCAGATTGTCCATGTAGATGCCGGGTTCAAGTGCTTCGTAGGATAAGCCGATAACTTTGCAGCTGAAATTTTCACTCTCTTTTATGCCGCGTATTACCGCTACTCCCGGTCCCGGACTGTCTATAGCATTCAAACCTGTTACGGCCACCACATAATGTGGTTTGTTTTTTTCTTTTACAGTAGCCATACAATTTATGCTTCCAATAAATTGTTATCGCGCAATTGAATCATAAAGTCGTCCCAGTCTTTCATCAATTGGGTTTTGTCCACTTGGTATTTTTCAAGAACGGCCTGTTGGATTTCGGAAGTAGATTTATTTTCCTTCATCCATTGAAGGATATCGGTTGCAACCGGGTTGGCGGAGAAAGAGTCGCCTGTACCGGGGTTGAATAGGAAGCCGGTTTCGCTGCTGGCAATGTTTTTTTTGATTTTCATGGTTGCTTTGTATTCGTTTTATTTAGAACGTTACGTTCTATTGACTTGTAAAAAGGCAAAAGGTTTAATGTGCGCAAAAATTTAAAGTTTCTTGCCCGACGGTGAAGTGTTTGCTAAGTATGACGATTTAGCAAATCAAAACCTTCGCTTCCACAGATATTTTTTTTCGGGAAGTTTATTCGAATCGCGATTTACGGATTCCACAGCAGTAACTTTTTTATTGCATTGTATGATATTAAAACAGCTCGTTTTTTAATCAGCCCGATGTTTGGCATCAGGCAAAATGCTTTTTAGGTCCCATTCTATTTCCTTCATAAAGGGAGACTTTCTCTCTTTGCATTGAACAAGCTTGCAAATTTGACAAGAGATGGGGGGAATACAAGGGTCGGTATGAATAAAAAATTCAACATTGTGCCCTATTTTTTCTTTGATGCTTGACTCTAAATCTGTTACTTGTCGGTGAGAATCTTCCAAGTTATTATACCAGGGAAGGGTTAAATGTGCGTCAACATGAAGACGGCTTCCATATTTAATAATCCGCAGATTATGGATATCAATCCATTCTGTTTTTCTACTTTCTTGTAATGCCTGTACTATTTTTTTTAGTTGATGATAATCGGCTTCGTCCAGAAGGTGATTGAGTGATTCTCTGAAAATCTTGAAGCCTTCCTTAAGAATAAACAAACCGAAAACCAAGGCTAAGGCATTGTCAATCCATAGCATTTGTGTGAAATGAATAATGGCAAGTCCCAAGGCTAAGGCCAAACTCGACCATGTA
>JBILVQ010000384.1:0-2512 GCA_044370375.1 Bacteroidia bacterium | reverse complement strand
GCAAAGCGCTCAATGTCTTTTTTTGTTTCACGAATATTGCGTAGAATGACCGGTAGGTTTTTGATTACTTCCCAAAAACCCATGTAGGACAAATCGCGGATGTGTTTAAACAAAGACAGTCCATGGGCCTGCATCTTATCGCCACCCAATCCGCGAAACTGATAGCCCTTTTGTTGACGATTCATGGCCGCCATCAGGTTAGCTGCATGCAAGTCGCCCGATGCTTCACCGGCAATGAAATAAATCTTCATGCTATCGCCTTTTTACCGTGTAATTCCTCACGCCAGTAAAGGAAACAAAACCACCACTCACGTTGAGATCCTTTTCCCAAACCATATCATTATCGGTTCGTTCGGTGATTCTGATATTATCCACAACATCATTGTAGATGAGGGCCAAATTGCCTACTCCGGCGGTTTCCCAAGTGCCTGGATAGACAAGGGTGGTATCTTTTATTTTTACCACAGGTGTACAATTGACAATGCTTTGCAGAGAGTCGATATAAGCATGGGTTCTTCGTTCTGTAATCTCTAGTCTGTTTTTCTTTTTAAATTCAATCGTCCAAGAAGTGATTAAATGTAATTCGGCCATGGTGGTGCAGGAGCCGGCCAATAAGCTATCGAGGACATAAAAATCGAGCAGGTTGACAGAATCTTCGGTCATGGTTTTAACATCCCATACGCCCACCAGCGATTTTTGAAAATTCTTTTCTTGACAAGAAGAAAACCCCAGTAGCAAGAAAAAAATGAAGAAAGCTTTTCCTGCAAAAAATAAGCTTCGATTAAATTTCATTGTAATACAATTTGATGAACAAAACTAAAAAGGCATAAATAAGGGTGGAGGCAATTACACCGCGGGCTGCATAGTTGAGATTTCGCCAATAAAATAAAAAGAACAAACCAAGGTTCACCACCACACACAAACTGAGCAGTGGAGGAAAAATCTTTTTGGCGAAGGTTAAAAACATAAAACTTTGAGGATTGAGGTGACCAAATTTAATTTTATAAAAAATAAACATGGTGATAATCGGAATAACAATTCCGCCAAGGAATCCAATCCATCCTTTGTCTAGTTTATGCAAAACAGGCCGTGGTCGCGGAGAAATCAAAGGTTCCATTTTTTCAAATAAGGAATGGTGTGATGTGCTGTAAAGTCGTTTAACACCGGCACAATAGAAACATATTGATGATCGAGGGCATGAACATCGGTATCCTCTCCTTCATCGTAATTTTGAAAAGTTCCGGTGAGCCAAAAATAGCTTTTTCCTGATGGGTCGATTCTTTCATCCAATTCTTCTACCCAGTTGGCTTTGGCTTGTCGACAAATTTTAATGCCATTAATTTTCTCGAGCTCGATGTCCGGAATGTTTACATTCAGACAAACACCATTGGGCAAACCATGCGAAAGCACTTGTGGAATAATTTGTTTAACGAAATGTGCTGATGCGCTGAAATCAGCTTCGTGAGCATGGTTGCATAGCGAGAAACCTACCGAAGGGATTCCTTCAATGCAACCTTCAACGGCAGCCGACATGGTACCGGAATAAATCACATTGATGGAATAGTTTGCACCATGATTAATGCCCGAAACACAAAGATCGGGTTTGCGCGGCAAGAGTTTATTGACCGCAATTTTTACACAATCAACCGGTGTTCCGGTGCAGCTGTATTCTACATAACCGGGCTCCTCTTTCAAACAATTGATGCGGAGTGTGGCATTGATGGTGATGGCATGTCCCATTCCCGACTGTGGTTTATCGGGGGCGATGATGAGTAAATCGCCAAAGGCTTTCATTGTTTCAATCAGTGTTCTGATGCCGGGTGCATGAATGCCATCATCGTTGGTTACCAGGATGAGTGGGCGGCCCGGGGTTAATTCCATTTTCTTCATTGGCCCAAAAATACAAAAAGCGCCCCCAAAGGAGCGCTTTTCTAACAACTAAAAACAAAAACCTTACTGAATGTTAACAGTTTTGATGCTTTCTTTTTGAATTTCCGCTTTCTTGGGCAGGTTCAACAAGAGCAAACCGTCTTCAAACTTTGCTTCCAATTGATCGGTTTCAATTCCTTCCGGTAAAGAAAACGAACGAGTAAAGGAAACCTTCGAAAATTCTTTACGCGTATATTTTTCCTGGGTTTCATTTTTTTCGGTGTTGTGTGTGCCCTTCACCGTTAATACATTGTCTTCCAGCGAAACAGATAATTCTTCTTTTTTGAATCCCGGTACAGAAAATTCCATTCTGAACATTTCGGGTGATTCAATTACGTTTACGGCCGGTAAATTTGAGCGACCAATGACATCCGATCCAAGAAAAGTGTCCATCAAATGATTCAATGGTGAAGGAGTCCATGCTGCATCAACCATTCTGCGAAAACCGGGGTTTTGAAATTTAATAAGTGTCATAATGTTGAAATTTTGTTTGTTTCCCTCCTCTTTTTCAAACCTCGTTCCATTTGCAAAAACGAAATAATTTACTGCCTTTTTGTCCTGTTTTGTAAAATTATTATGACAA
>JBILVQ010000383.1:0-2513 GCA_044370375.1 Bacteroidia bacterium | reverse complement strand
CTTTGGACCTGATTATTTAAAGGGACCTGATATGACCCTTCCCTTTGATTATTACAGAAAAAATATCTTTGAAAATTTCAACAAAGAAAAACAGCGATTGATTTTTCTTTCGGATGATATTAAAACGGTAAAGAAAGAATTTGAAAATGATTTTCCGGAAGCATGGTTCAGCAATCAATCGCCCATGGTTGATTTTCAATTCCTGAAGGACGCCAAAACAGCGGTTATTTCGCATAGTTCTTTTGCTTGGTGGGCAGCTATTTTGAATAATCATTCCGACAAAAGAATTATTGTGCCACGATTTTTTCTCGGCTTCAAAGTGGCCAAAGAATATCCGGTCAACATGATTCCATCAACCTGGGAGCAAAAAGACGTACTTAAATTAACCTAAATGGAAAGTCCTTTTTTCTCCGTAATTATTCCTGCCTATAATCGTGCGTACATCCTGCCCAGGACCATACAATCAGTCCTTAACCAGCAGTTCGAAAATTGGGAATTGATTATTATTGATGACGGCTCAAAGGACAACACGGCTGAATTAATGAAGCAATATTCAGACGAAAGGATTCATTACCATTATCAGAACAATAGCGAGAGAAGTGCAGCCAGAAACAACGGAATTAACCGTTCAAAGGGAAAATACATTTGCTTTCTGGACAGCGATGATGAGTTTTTACCTGAACATTTGAGTGGTTTATACCGATTCATTCAGGAAGAAAAAAATCCAATAGCACTTCTCTACACAGATTGCTACATGGTTTTTGAAGACGGCAATAAAAACCAAATCATGAGTAAGCCCGAACCGGGAGACCCATGGCATATTTTTTTTCTTAAGAACTCCATCATTCCGGCAAGAATTTGTATTCACCACGAAATTTTAAAAAAAATACAATTCAGAGAGGATATTGTTATTGTTGAGGATACTGTTTTATGGACCACCATTTCTCTTCAGTTCCCTGTGTTTCATGTTCAACAATCAAGCATTCATTACCATTGGCATGATGATAATAGTGTAAACATTGCCAAAAACTGCTTTTTACCGAGGCTCAACGGACTAAACAAAATGTTTGCCGATGCTTCGGTTGGGTCCCAAATCCCCTCTTCATTAAAAAACGAATTGCTCTCAGGTTGTTATTTCGGCATTGCACGTCACCACGAATTAAAAAGAAACTTTTTTAGTATGGTGAAAAACATCTTGTTATCAATTGCGAAAATGCCGGGCGGAAAGCAAACAAAAACCAAAATTTTCATGATCTATGCATATCTCCGCGGTATCAAAAATGTAAACCCATGAAAAGTCAGCTTTTGAAAATATACAATTGGCCTTACTTATCGAAAGAGGAAACCAATGAAAATCAAAAACGAATCCGCGATGTGGAATGGGAGGCGATTTTGCCTTTCCTAAATAGCGGAAACTTTCTGGATGTTGGTTGCGGTGCCGGTTATGCTATGAGCAGAGCGAAAACAGAAAAGCAATGTACCGTTTGGGGTATCGATCCTGATCCGGGCGGACATGGCGTAGGTCGCTCAGGTTCAAATTTTGAAACCGGGATTGGAAATATTACCCAGGGATTTGCCGAGAATCTTCCTTACGAATCGGGATTTTTCCAAACAGTATATTCTTCTCATGTGCTTGAACATGTTAAAAGTGAAGACGAAAGTTTAAAAGAAATGAGCAGGGTGCTCAAAGAAAACGGAGTACTGATCATTGGCATGCCAACAGCAACCATGGCCATGGTTAATTTGTGCTCGAATTATCTCTTTACAACCCACTTTAAACTGGTCAATTTACTTTTCAAACCCTTTATCAAAACCGGAAATACCAAGTGGTGGGAACTCTTTATTCCTAAATCGCATAGCTTCGACAACAAAACTATTTTGTATGATTTAAGTCATTACAAGATAAAATACTGGGAATCAAAAATCGCTCAGCACTTTACCATAGAACAAATCCTTTTGCCGGCTCTTTACCCTTATCCCGAATACCGTCAATTATTTTCTCTAAAAAAAAGAAAAAATTTTTCCAGTTCCGTTTTCTTTATTTGTCGTAAAAAGTAATCCGGCCATGACAAAAAAATTAAAGGTCATTCATGTGATTCCGGACCTTAGGAAAGGCGGAGCAGAAAGATTGGCCATTGATTTGTGCAAAGGTCTTCAGTCTTACTTTGACCTGGATTGTTGTTTGGTAGCGCTTAAACCCGCCAATGAGTATCCTGAACTCTCCAAAGGAATAAACCTAAAGGTAATCCCCGCCAGGGTGGTGCCTTCCATTTCGGGCAAAGGGATTTTTGAAACCAAGGACTTTGATGAATTTGTTGACCAGTATAAACCCGATGTAATTCATAGTCATTTGTTCGAGGCAGAATTAGTGGTCCATCACAGGCCACTAAAAAACATTCTTTATGTGAGCCATTTGCATGACAATATGTTTCAGTTGAAAAAAGGCAAATTCTCAGATTGGCTGAATAAAAAAAGAATTACAGAGCTCTACGAAAGAAATTTAATTTTAGGAC
>JBILVQ010000123.1:0-9218 GCA_044370375.1 Bacteroidia bacterium | reverse complement strand
GTATGGGGGGAAGGAATAATCTCCAGCAAACGCAAATAGCGGGGAGGATTAAAGAAATGCGTACCGCAGAAATTTTCTTTAAAATCTTGTGATCTGCCTTCACACATCAGATGGATGGGAATACCCGAGGTATTGGAAGTAATAAGTGTTCCTGGAGTGCGAAACTTTTCAACCTGCTCAAAAATTTGCTGTTTAATATCCAGGCGTTCCACCACCACTTCAATAATCCAATCAACTCCGGCAATATCTTTCATGTTATCAGAAAAATTTCCGGTAGTGATTTTCTTCACATTGCGTGCATGGTAAATTGGCGAGGGATTAGATTTTACGGCAGCTGTAAGTGCATCATCCACAATTTTGTTCCTTGCTTTCTTGTCTCCTTCCGGTGCATCTTTCGGAACAATATCGAGCAATAAAACCTCTGCCCCGATGTTCGCAAAATGACAGGCAATTCTTGAACCCATCACTCCGGAGCCCAACACGGCTACTTTTTTTATAAGTCGCTTCATAAGCGTTTGTTTGTTTTTATCAGTTTGTACAATGTCCTAATTTCTCCGGCTTTATTTCTCTGCTGCGTAAATAGCAGCAATTTTTGTTTCGTTGTTCTTCATGATTACTTTTCGTTTCATGCTCATTTTAGGGGTTAATTCTCCACCATCAATGGTCCATTCTTTGGCCAACAATACAGGGTTTTTGATTTTTTCATACTGGGCCAATGTAGCATTTAATTTTTCAACCTCCTCATGAATCCTTGCTAACACCTGTGGGTGTTGAATGGCTTTCTCGTTGCTTTCGAAGGGAATATTTTTTCGTTCACACCATTCTTTCAGCATTACAAAAGCAGGGACGATGAGTGCCGAAGCAAATTTTTCTCCTTCGCCAATGACCATTACCTGCTCAACAAAAGCAGACTCCTTCAGCTTATTTTCAATAACCACCGGAGCAATGTATTTACCTCCCGAAGTTTTGAAAATTTCTTTTTTACGGTCGGTAATCTTCAGGAATCGGTTCTCTACAAAAATACCGATATCACCGGTATGGAACCATCCGTCGGCATCCATAACTTCAGCGGTTGCATCCGGACGATTATAATAACCCAACATGACGCTTGGTCCTTTCACCAATATTTCACCGTCATCAGCAATTTTTACTTGTAAATTTTTTAAGATGGGTCCAACGGTTCCGAAACAAATACTGTTGGGTTCAAAATTATTCACTGCAATCACGGGAGAGGTTTCTGTTAGGCCATAACCTTCCAAAACCATGATACCACCTCCGTTAAAAACCCTTGCTAATCTCTCCTGTAAAGCAGCGCCACCAGAGGTTACGGCTACAATTTCTCCTCCCAATGCCTCTCTCCATTTGCTAAAAATTAACTTTCGGGCAATTTTTAATTGAACTCCATACCACCAACCATTTTTGCCGTTCAACTCAAAGCGTAAACCCAAATCGAGTGCCCAGAAAAATAATTTCTTTTTAATGCCGGTTAACTCATTGCCTTTAGCAACAATTTTATCGTAAACCTTCTCCAACAAACGCGGAACGGTTGCGAAAATATGGGGTTTAACCTCTTTTAAATTATCCGAAATGGTTTCCAAACTTTCAGCAAAGTAAACCGAAACACCTTTGTAAATGTAAACGGCATTTAACATCCGCTCATAAACGTGGTTTAAAGGTAAAAAGCTAAGTGCCCGCCAATGCGGCTCAAACGGAGCCAGGTTTTGGCAGGCAAAAGAATTACTTAGGATATTGTTGTGGGAAAGCATTACGCCTTTGGGGAAACCGGTGGTTCCTGAGGTATAGAGAATGGTTACCAGGTCGTTGGTCTTTATGCCAGCATCAATTTCCTTCATCCGGGCCGACTGTGGATTATTTTTGCCGGCATCGCGCAATTGCTTCCAATTGGGCGCTGAAGCAACATCATTAAATGTAAACAAACTGATGGATGGATCAATGGCATGGGCTATTCTTTTCACCTTGGCATAAAGCTCTTCTGATGAAATGAAAAACATTTTGATGGAAGCATCCTTAATGATAAAGGTTAAATCATTATCACTGATGGTTGGGTAAATGGGAACCGTAATGGCACCGCACTTCTGGGAGGCAAAATCCGCAAAAACCCATTCAGGACGGTTATTGGCAATGATTCCAACCATAT
The DNA here is from genome assembly GCA_044370375.1 of Bacteroidia bacterium. GTDB lineage: Bacteria > Bacteroidota > Bacteroidia > UBA4408 > UBA4408 > JBILVQ01. Next base: position 7,060 of record JBILVQ010000123.1, on the reverse strand, counting down.
CTCCGGGTTTAATTCCATGAAGAATTAATCCTGAACACAATTGTTCAACATTGGTTCTGAAATCCTGAACACTATACTTTACCCAACGGCCATTTTCTTTGGCTGCAAGGGCATCATCCTTGGGAGGAAGCTGAAGATAATTCTCCAACAAATCATAGATGCGTGTAATCTCCATAACCTTTATTCTTTTGTATTGTCCAAATGTAAGATTTGACTTGAATTAAAACAATAGGCCATAAAAGGAATTAAATCCTATCTTCGTATTCTTATCCATTTTCATGAATAACGGCAATTCACCGCAATTTTCGACCGACTTCTCACGGGAGTTCTCTCTGAGCTTCCCCATTATAATGGCGCCTATGTTTCTGGTAAGCAATCACGCCATGATTGTTTCAGCCATGCGTTCGGGCATTATGGGTGTGTTTCCAAGTCTGAATTACCGCAACCATGAAGAGTTGGAAAAAGCCATTGCAGCCCTTGCCGAACAGAGAATTAGAGAGCAGCACAAGGGCAATTTCGGAGTGAATCTGATTGTGCAACAAACCAATCCCTTCTTTAAAAAACACCTCGAAATTTGCGAAAAACATAAGGTTCCCTTTTACATTACCAGTTTGGGAAATCCACGACCGGTCATTGATGTAGCGCAGAGCACCGGTGCCAAAGTTTACAGTGATGTTACCAACCTGCTTCATGCCGAAAAATGCGCCAGAGAAGGCTGCCATGGATTTATTGCTGTTGGACAAGGGGCAGGCGGACATGCCGGTCCTCATCCCCTATCCGTCTTGATTCCACAACTAAAATCCGAATTCCCGCATATTCCGGTAATTGCTGCCGGAGGAATGGCTACCGGTGCCGGCTTGCTAAGCACAGCAGCCTTGGGTGCTTCAGGTTTTTCTATCGGGACAAGATACATCGCCTCGGCTGAAGCCACTGTTTCTAACGAATACAAAAATGCCATAGTGAATGCCGGCATGGACGATATTGTAATGACAGAACGCCTGAGCGGTACACCCTGCAATATCATCAATACACCCTATGCCAAGAAATTGGGATACAAGCAAAATTTCTTTGAAAAATTTCTTTCCAACAACAAAAGAACCAAGAAACTTTTCAAAACTTGGGTACAATACTCCGGCATGAAAAAATTATACGCTTCAGTTGTTCCCGGGAGTTATGACAATTTGTGGACGGCCGGAAAAAGTGCTTCACTGGTCAAAAATATTCTTCCCTGCGAAGAAATAACCCTTGAGTTGCAAAGGGAATTTTATGAGGCCATGGAAAGTCTGAAAGGCAAATTTTAATCTGCCTAATTTGCTTTAGTACTTTGTCCTAAAGTATTTCATATCTTAATCCCTTTATTCTTTTGCCTGTTTTTATTGGCATTAACAAGCAATGAAAACAAGCTAAATACATCAAATAGCATTCTGTAAAAAAACATAAATACAGAATCACGGCAAAAAATATCAGTAGTAAGTTAGCAATTTAGTACTTTGTGCTAAATCCAATCCTCTTGAATTTGTTGTTCAAGACGAAGCAAAGCTTCAGCAATTACCAGATCGGATTGACGGGTAATTTTAATATTCTCAGGGTTACCCTCCGTTAAAAAAACCTGGTGGCCACAGGCTTCAAATACCGAAGCATCATCTGTAAAATGTTGTTGAAAATCGGCCTTATAAGCTTCGCGAAGTAGTTTCAACTGAAAGCATTGCGGGGTTTGCACCAATCTGTAATGACTACGATCGATGCCCTGCGATTGATTCTGATTTACTTGCCGAATACTATCATTGAGCGCTACAACAGGCACAGCGCTTCCATGAATCTCGGCTGCCAGATAAGCATTTCGGATGGTTTCTACGCTCACCAAAGGTCGCACCCCATCATGAATTCCAACAATGCCTTCTTCAAGGGAGGCATCAATGGCCGCTAAACCATTCAACACACTAAAGAACCTTTGCTCTCCACCTTCCACAACCGTTAAAGGATAATGGTTGCCGTACTTTTCCCACAAGGCTTCCCAATAAAGTTTTTGACCTGCAGGTAACACCAAAATAATTTCAATACCGGGAACGGCCGACATGAAGCGGGAAAGCGTGTGCAGTAAAACAGGTTGGCCGCGCAACAGCAAAAACTGTTTTGGCAAAGTAGCACCCATGCGTAATCCGCTACCTCCAGCAACAATGATGGCGAACTTCTTCAAAAAAAATACTTTATAAAATCAACATGGCGTCACCATAGGACAGGAAACGATACTTTTCTTTCACGGCAGCTTTATAGGCTTCCATGGTTAAATCGTAACCTGCAAAGGCACAAATCATCATCAATAAAGTTGATTCCGGTGCATGAAAATTGGTTACCATACAATTGGCAATGCTGAAATCATAAGGGGGGAAAAGAAACTTGTTGGTCCAGCCATTATAGGGTTTCAAGGTTCCATTGGTAGAAACAGACGTTTCAATGCCTCTCATCACCGTGGTACCAATGGCACAAATCTTTCTTTTTTGTTCTTTGCCTTTGTTAACAATATCAGCGCTATCTTGGGTAATGATCACCTGCTCTGAATCCATTTTGTGCTTGGTCAAATCTTCAACCTCCACAGAGCGAAAAGAACCCAAACCAACATGCAAGGTAATGGGAGCAAAATTAACGCCTTTCAATTCCAGTCTTTTCAATAATTCACGACTAAAATGCAAACCTGCTGTTGGCGCGGCAACCGCACCCTCATGCTTGGCAAAAACCGTTTGGTACCTTTCTGCGTCTTCTGCAGTAGGAACCCGTTTGATATACTTTGGAAGCGGTGTTTCTCCGAGGCTTTCAATGGTTGCCTTAAATTGTTCGTAAGGACCATCAAAAAGAAAACGAAGGGTTCTGCCTCTTGAAGTAGTATTATCAATTACCTCGGCTACCAATGAGTCATCGTCACCAAAATATAGTTTGTTTCCGATTCTGATTTTACGTGCAGGATCTACCAAAACATCCCAAAGCCTGCTTTCGCGGTTGAGTTCGCGCAAAAGAAAAACTTCAATTTTGGCACCGGTTTTTTCCTTGTTCCCGTATAAACGAGCGGGAAAAACTTTGGTATCATTTAAAATCATTACATCCCCGTCATTAAAATAGCCAAGAATGTCTTTGAATATTTTATGTTCAATTTTTCCGGTTTTCCGGTCAATCACCATTAGCCTTGATTCATCCCTGTTTTTGCTGGGATTTTCTGCAATTAGTTCTTTGGGCAAACCAAAATTGAATTGTGATAGTTTCATGTATTGAGCCGAAATTTAAGCGGGCAAAGATAGGAATTATTTCATCAAAGGACAGCACCAATTTCGGCATTGGTATCGGTGTTTTTCGGGGAAGCGGGGTATTTGGCCTTAATATCCTCAAGGCTAAGTGCGTTTTCGGCCAAATAAGGTCCGATAGCGCTTCTGCGCAAAACCGACAAATATCCGCCGGAGCCTAACTTGGTCCCCAAATCATGCGCCATGCTTCTGATATAGGTCCCTTTTGAGCAAATTACGCTGAAATCAACCAAAACCCTATCGTTTTCTATGCGGTAATTAGAAACTTCAAAGGCCTTTATTTCTACCCAATGTGGTTTAATATCGGGTTTTACGCCCTTTCTCGATAATTCATAGGCCTTTTTACCCTGTATTTTCTTTGCAGAAAAATCGGGTGCTCTTTGCTCCACCAATCCGGTCATGCTTTGGGCTGTGGATGCCACCAAATCTTCATTTAATCCGGCAATACCAAAAACTTCATCCTCCTCCGATTCTTTATCATGGGTTGGTGTATTGGCGCCCAAAACGATGGTACCGGTATATTTCTTTTCAAGTTTTTGAAACCAATCGGCATGTTTGGTCCAACGACCGGCACAAACAATGAGCAAGCCGGTGGCCAAGGGGTCGAGCGTGCCGGCATGTCCTACTTTGGTCTTTAAAATTTTCTTCAGGTATTTCACCACATCAAAAGAGGACCAATGCAATGGTTTATCGACCAGAAAAATGCAAGCTTTTTCCTCGTTCATTAAACGATGGTTAAATCGATACCCATGAAATAGAGCACGAGGATTACCAAACCCAGGGCAATGCGATAATAACCAAACATTCGAAAGCCACGCAGGGTAAGAAATTCAATAAAAAAGCGGATGGCAAAAACGCCCACCAAAAAGGCCACCAGGTTTCCTATCAACAACAGATGTACCTGATTGGCCTGGAAACCTCCTCCTTCGTCCACAAATTTGAAAAGCTTGTAAAGAGAGGCGGCAAACATGGTTGGGACGGCAAGAAAAAAAGAAAACTCGGCCGCTTTCTTCCTTGTTAACTTTTGGGTAAGTCCGCCAATAATGGTAGCAGCACTTCGCGAAACCCCGGGAATCATGGCCAAACATTGAAAAAGGCCGATTTTCAGTGCTTTTTTAGAATCCAACTCCTCTGGTTCAACTTCATTGTTTTCAAAAATCTTGTCAACAAACAGCAGCAACACTCCACCGAGCAACAAGGAAACCGCCACTACAATAACATTTTCAAGCAAAGCATCTATAAAGTCATTCAATAAAAAGCCAATAACCGCAGCAGGAAGAAAGGCGGCCAAAAGCTTCACATAGAAGCTGAAGTCCTGCAAAAATTGTCGCCAGTATAGCACCAATACAGAAATAATGGCACCAAACTGAATAGAAACGGTGAAAAATTTGGTAAATTCATCATGCACAATGCCCATCAACGATGATGCAATAATCATGTGACCGGTAGAGGAAATAGGCAGATACTCTGTCAATCCCTCAATAATAGCTAATATAATGGCGTGTATAGTGGTCATTAACCTTCCTTTGTTGAACGAAAAAAATTCAGGAAGGTTATGCTTTTGGTTTTTTCATGATGGCATATATCTCAATAATAAATCCGAGTAGGATAACAATTGGAGATAAAGTGGTTCTGCGAAAATTAAAAATCTCAGGGTTAAAAACATTCGGATCATCCGATCCACCGCCCACCATCAGGATATACCCTAGAGCGATAACGGCAACGCCAATGATCATGATGATATAATTTTCTCTTTCGAAGGCAAAACCTGCGATTTTATCCGGTTTATTTGGAGTTGGTTGACTCATGGCTATTTGTATAAATCTTCTGTTTGTAATTTCAGGTACTTACTCATGGCGAAGTAGGTTGAACCTACAGTTATCATCATGCCTAAAACCGGTACCACGGCAAAAAGGACTGCAAAGGTATCAACATCCCGCAATTCAATCAATTCGGGAATGTTTTTTTCTAAAAGCCAAATTACACCGGCCAGCATCAACCAGGTAATTACGGAGGCCATTAACCCGTCAAACACCGCCCTTCCTAAAAAGGGCTTGCGAATAAATCCATGGGTAGCACCCACCAATTGCATGGTTCGGATTAAAAAACGCTTCGAGTAAATGTAAAGACGGATGGAGTGGTTGATCAATGCAATGCTGATGATAGAAAGCAAAATGCTGAAAATCATAAGGAACAGTCCTATTTTTCGAACATTCTCATTGACCAGGTTCACCAGCGATTTCTGATAAAAAACCTCGCGGACGATGGGATTAGCCAACATTTTCCGTTCAATTTTTTGCAGACTATCTGCATTGGCATAGGCCGCATTGACCTTTACATCGATGCTTGAACGCAAAGGGTTGTAACCCAGGAAATTGACAAAATCTTCGCCCAATTCTTCTTTGAATTCAGCGGCCGCTTGTTCTTTGGTTACAAACTGGGTTCCTTTTACATATTCTGTGGCGTCTAATTGCTTTTGAAGTGCAGATACTTCAGCCTGTGTAGCTGAATCGGAGATAAAAACATTCAGGTTAATGTTTTCCTTCACATGATTAGAAACCTTTCGCGTGTTAATAAGCACCAGGGCAAGCAGGCCAACCATAAACAGCACCAAGGAAAGACTAATCAGAATAGAAATCTTGCCTGTTTGAATACTTTTTTCGGACTTTTTAAGGTTGTTTTCGGCCATTGGGGGGCAAAATTAAGAAAAAAGTAAGGCCGGAATGCCAAAAAGATTTAATTTTCAAAGGACTACCTGTTGAAATTTATCTCTCTTTTTGTGATCAGATGGAAGCATGACCATTAACTAAATAAAACCTTCGCCTTTTTTGGGTATTTTTGCCCCATGATGATTGAATATATTCCTTCCGAAATTGAGGCTCGCTGGCAAAGTTACTGGGCCAGTCAAAAAACATTTGCTGCAAAACAAGATAACAGTCTTCCAAAATATTATGTGCTCGATATGTTTCCCTATCCATCCGGAGCGGGATTACATGTTGGTCATCCACTTGGTTATATTGCTTCCGATATCTATGCTCGCTACAAACGACATAAAGGATTTAATGTGCTTCACCCCATGGGCTACGATTCTTTTGGCTTGCCGGCTGAACAATATGCCATTCAAACGGGTCAACACCCTGCCATTACCACTAAAGAAAACATTGCTCGTTACCGCAGTCAGCTCGATAAAATTGGCTTCTCTTTCGATTGGGGCCGCGAGGTAAGAACCTCTGACCCGGATTATTATCGTTGGACACAATGGATTTTTATTCAATTGTTTCATTCCTGGTATAATCCGAAAACAAACAAAGCAGAGCCCATTCAAAGCTTAATCAGCGATTTTGATAACAAGGGCTGGAGTGGTTCAACGGATGATGTCTTAACAGGTGATTTAGAAATTTATCATAACGGATTTACCGCTCAGGAATGGAAAGAATTTTCTGAAGCGACCAAAGAGCAGGTTTTGCAAAAATTCCGTTTGGCCTATCTCAGCGAAACCATGGTGAATTGGTGTCCGCAATTAGGAACCGTCTTGGCCAATGAAGAGGTAAAAGACGGAGTTTCAGAAAGAGGCGGTTTTCCGGTAGAAAGAAAATTAATGAAGCAATGGAGTTTGCGCATCACTGCTTATGCCGATAGGTTGCTGAATGATTTGGAAGGAATTGACTGGACCGAAAGCATCAAGGAGGCGCAGCGCAACTGGATTGGCAAATCGAGCGGAGCCTCTGTATTTTTTCAGGTTGAAAACAGCGACAAAAAAATTGAAG
>JBILVQ010000011.1:0-29155 GCA_044370375.1 Bacteroidia bacterium | reverse complement strand
CTCCTTTAAAGTTAATAATCCGGGCAATGGGTCGCCTTGTGGTTACAGTCACCTCCAAAGTGCCATCATAATTCTTCGTTACTTCCGACTTTAAAATGTGCGAATGATTATCAAACGTCCGCTCCAATTGATCACTTGAAATTGAACTCAGGTAATTGCCCTCAATCGGTTTTCCTTGTTCCATCATTAAGGTTTTTATATCCGTTGGGTCAATAAACGGATCGTTTTCATTTCCCTCCAAATTAATCTCAACTTTGTTGCACAAGGCTGAATTTGCTGTACTATTGGCAAATGCCACTAATAAACTTAGCGAAAGCAAAATAAAAAATCCAAACAATATTTTTTTTATTCTTCCCTTCATTTCCAAAGCTCCTGCAATTTGTGCTTGATGGGCTCAACCAACTGGTCAATATCACCTGCTCCAAGCGTTACAAGTACCTCAAGGGACTCCGATTCTAAGGCCTGTATTACCTGAGTGGCATCAAGTAGTTTTTTGTTTTCTATTGCTACCAATTCCAATAAATAGGTCGAATTAATTCCCGGAATCGGCAGTTCTCTGGCCGGATATATTTCCATCAGCATTAGCTCATCCAACAACCCCAGACTTTCTGCAAAACCTTCTGCAAAATCTCTGGTTCTGGAAAATAAATGAGGCTGAAAAATACCGGTAATCTTTCTTTCGGGAAACAATTGACGGAGCGACTGAATACAGGCTTCTAATTCGCGCGGGTGATGAGCATAATCATCAATATATACTTTTCCTCCCGCCTCGAAAATATATTCAAATCTTCGCTTTACCCCTTTGAAAGATTGCAAACCCTTTTTGATGCTCTCGGCTGAAAGTCCCATTTTTTGGGCCATTGCAGCTGCTGCAGTAGCATTCTCTACATTGTGTAATCCCGGGAGCCCAACGCGAATGTCTTCGATATTTTCAATGTTACTTTGCAGCGTAAACTGATACTTTCCATTCAGTATTCGAATGTCGTTTGCATAAAAATCCGCCGGCTCATGAATAGAGTAAGTCATTACCTCAACCCCCTTCTGCACAGCTGGATGATAGTTTAATCCCTTTCTGGAAATTAAGACCCCACCTGGTTTAATACACGAAGAAAAATCTTGAAAAGAATGAATTAATTCCTCCCCGTTCCCATAAATATCCAAATGATCAGGATCAACAGAAGTTATTGCAGCAATATCGGGCGTTAATTGTAAAAAAGAGCGGTCAAATTCATCTGCTTCAACAACCGTAGGATAAAACTTATCGTGCGTGATGAATCTTGGCCCACCTTCTTCCGACAAAAAATTACTTCCATAATTCCCTGAAATCCCTCCCAAAAAGGCCGTACAGTGATAACCGGCCTCAATCAGCAAATGGGCAAGCATGGTAGAAGTGGTAGTTTTTCCATGGGTACCTGCAACGGCTGCAGTGTAGGTGTCATTGGTAATCAAACCCAAAATTTCTGAACGTTTAAACAAGCGAAAACCCTCTTTCAATAAATATTGATAGATGTTGCTGCTTTGTGGAACTGCCGGTGTGTAAACAAACAACATTCTTTCTGTTGGGTAGTCTTTCATCTGTTGAACCACCAACTCAATTGAATCATCGAAGTGAATCTGAGCTCCTTCTTTCTGTAAATTTTCCGTAAGAACCGTATTGGTTTTATCATAGCCGGCAACGGCTTTTCCTTTGCTTAAAAAATAGCGAGCAATAGCACTCATGCCAATTCCTCCAATTCCGAGAAAATAAATAAAATCAATATCGCTCAGAGATTTTTTCATCTTCTCACTCCTGCCAAATTGTAAACTTCACTAGCAATGGTTTCTGCTGCATCGTAAACCGCCAGTTTGCTGATATTCATTTCCAACTTTTGACGTTCCTCATCATTGGTCACCAGGGCAATGGCCATTGCAAACAATTTTTCCTGTGCTTCCTGATCCGCAATCATGAGCGCAGCCTTATGGGTTACCAAGGCTTGAGCATTCTTTGTTTGATGGTCCTCTGCTGCAAAAGGATATGGAACCAAAATACTTGCTTTTTGAACCATGCACAATTCTGAAAGAGCACCGGCACCGGCTCGCGATATCACTACATCTGCAATGGCATAAGCATAATCCATTTCCTTAATAAATGGAAGACTTAATGCCTTCAATTGCGGAAAATGCTTTAACATTTCCTGTGCCTGTGCCGAATAAGCTAAACCTGTTTGCCAAAGCAATTGTATTCCTTTTTCCTCCAAACTTCTCAACGCGGCCGCAGCACTTTCATTCAGTGTTTTTGATCCAAGACTTCCTCCTGTTACAAAAATTATCTTTTTGCTGCCGTCAAAACCAAATTGCTCCAAACCCCGCTCCCGCTTTCCTGATAGGCTGGTAATATCTTTCCTGATCGGGTTACCGGTAAATCTTATTTTCTCTTTCGGAAAAAAACGATCCATTCCATCATACGCAACACAAACCTTATCAACTCGTTTTGCAAGAATCTTATTGGTAATTCCAGGATAAGAATTTTGCTCTTGTATCAAAGTAGGTATTCCCATTTTTGACGCGGCATATAACAAAGGCCCGCTGGCGAAACCTCCCACACCAACTACAACATCAGGCTTAAATTCGCGAATGAGTCTTTTCGAAATTCGAATACTCTTCAACAACTTGAAAGGAAAAACCAGATTTTTAAAACTTAAGCTGCGCGCAATTCCTGTAATTGGTAAACCAATTATCTTATATCCGGCAGCAGGTACTTTTTCCATCTCCATTTTTCCAATGGCCCCAACAAACAAAAACTCGCTGCCGGCATATTTTTCTTTGATGGCATTGGCAATGGCCAAGGCCGGAAAAATATGTCCTCCGGTTCCACCTCCGCTTATCATTACTTTTATCATATCAGGCTGTTGCTAATTTTTCGTTGGGTTCAATGGCTCTGCTGACACTAAGTATTACACCAATTGTGATACAGGTAAACCAAATGGAAGTACCACCCATGCTTAACATGGGTAAGGGCTGACCGGTCACCGGAAACAAATTTACCGCCACGGCCATATTGATCATGGCCTGAAACACAAGCATAAATGCACAGCCAAAAGCAAGCAAAGAACCGAACAACTTTTCTGTTTTAACTGCAATCCTAATGCCTCGGAACAATAAAATAAGATAGAGGAGAATTATCAAAAATGCGAATACAATCCCATATTCTTCGATAATAATGGCATAAATAAAATCGGAATAAGGATGAGGCAAAAAATTTCTTTGAGAACTTTTTCCCGGGCCCTTACCAACCATCCCTCCTGTTGCAATAGCAATTTTAGCTTGCTCTACCTGGTAATTGCCCTTACTGTCGCCTGAAGAAAAATTCTCAATCCTCTTCTTCCAGGTCCCCACCCTTCCGGTGTTGTTTGAGTTAATAACAATGGCAATAAAAACACCAAGCAATACGATACCAATTCCCAATAAACTTGCAATGTATTTTAAATTCACTCTTCCTATAAACATCATTACAACCGAAGTGGCAAAAAGAACTGCTGCCGTTGAAAAATTGGCAGGTAATATTAATCCGCAAATCAATAACACCGGAATCATTACCGGAATAAAGCCCGATTTAAAATCCTTTATGCTTTCCTGTTTATGGGAAAGTATCCTTGCCAAATAGGCAATTAGAGCAATCTTGGCAAAATCGGAGGTTTGAAAAGTTAGGCTGGTTCCGGGAAGAGCAAGCCACCTGCTTGCTTCATTCAAATTGGCTCCTTTGACCAGCGTTAAAAGCAACAGCGGTGCTGCAAAAAATATGGCTATTTGCGATATTCTTGAAAAATAGGTGAACTTAATTTTATGGGTAATGATTATTAAAAACAAACCGAATAAAACAATCATGCCATGCTTTATCAAATAATACTCGGTATTCCCTTTTTGATACTTGTAAGCAAGGGTACCGGTAGAACTGTAAACCACCAACAACGAAATAATAGACAATACAATTACAACCGCCCAAATAACGCGATCGCCCTTGATATTATTTCTTAAATATTCAAGCATTGTAAAATTTATTCACTGCTTTCTTAAATGCCTCACCTCTGTGCTCAAAGTTCTCAAACAAGTCATAGCTCGGACAGGCCGGTGAAAACAAAATAGTCTCTCCTGGCCTTGCTACAACTGCTGCATGTTGAACCGCTTCCTCAATGGTAGTTGCATTGACCAACAAAACAGGACCTTTATGCTCAAACTGCCTAATAAGTCTCCATGCACTTGCGCCCAAACACACAATGGCCTTTACCTTTTCTGAAACCAAATCCTCTAACACCGAAAAATCTTCTCCTTTATCAACACCGCCTGTAATCCAGATGCATGGTTTATCTATTCGCTCCAAAGCATACCATGTACTGTCAACATCAACAGATCCCGAATTATTAATCACCTTTACCCCGTTCATTACACCGCATGACTCCATGTAATGTTCATCGTTAGCGTTCTCATATTTACTAAGTCGATCCTTAACAAAATTCTGACGAATTCTAATCATCCTTTCAAGCGATGTAGCTCTTTTAACACTATCGCTTTGCTGACCGGGTTTTTGCTTCTTTTCCATCTCAGGTTTTTAAAGAGATCTAACAGCTTGTTTAAACTGATGACCTCGATCTTCGTAATTCTCAAACAAATCAAAACTAGCGCAGGCAGGAGAAAGCAAAACGATATCGCCTTTTTTGGCCAATCTGTAAGCCTTTTTTACTGCTTCTTCGGCCGACCCTGATTCTTCAATTTGGTCAACGATACCCTTAAAGGCCTTAACAATTTTAGAATTATCAACACCCAGGCACACAATGGCCTTAACCTTGTCCTTAACAAGAGCGGTCAACATTTCATAATCATTTCCTTTATCCTGTCCGCCAACAATCCATACCACCGGAGAATTCATACTCTCAAGTGCGTACCAGGTAGAGTTAACATTGGTGGCTTTGGAGTCATTAATAAATTCAATGCCATGAACTTTGGTTACGGTTTCTAAACGATGTTCAATGTTCACAAAATCAGAAAGACTTTCGCGGATGATCTCCTTTCGGATTTCTAAAACTCTAGCTGCAACTCCGGCAGCCATCGAATTGTAAGCATTGTGTTTGCCCTGTAAGGCTAGGTCGTGGATTGACATGGTAAATGAGGTATTGGTAAGGTTGAAGTGAATAGATGCGTCTTGGATGGAGGCCGATGGCTCCGTCAAAATTGGGTTCAGTGAAAAGGGAATTTTTTGAACCGCCCCCCCGTAATTTTTCATCGCATTGGCGATTAGGGAATCGTCTGCGTTGTAAATAAAATAATCAGCTTGTTCCTGATTATTCAATATTTTCATCTTAGATAATACATACTGATTTAAATCGTAATTATATCGGTCTAAATGATCAGGTGTTATATTCAGCAAAATAGAAACATGCAACCTGGTTTTGTACATCCCGTCAAGTTGAAAGGAACTCAGTTCAAGAACGTAATAATCAAAATCGTTTTCAAGAACTAACCTCGCAAAACTCTTACCGATATTACCGCCCAAACCAACGTTATATCCGGCCTTTTGTAACAAATGATAAATTAATAGGGTCGTGGTACTTTTTCCATTTGTACCGGTGATGCCAATTAATTTCGCCTTTGTAAACCTGGCGGCAAATTCAATTTCAGAAATTATGCTTTTGCCTGTTGCTGAAAAAGACTTCACCAAAGGTGCTGTTTCTTTAACTCCGGGACTCTTAATCATTAAATCGTAAGACAGCACTTTGTCCATGTTGTGTCCACCTTCTTCGAAGGGAATTTCATGCTGCAGCAAATCTTTTTTAAAGGATTCCTTGATAATGCCGAAATCTGTAACGAAAACGTCAAAACCCTTTGCTTTAGCCAATAAAGCAGCGCCAACACCGCTTTCAGCGGCACCAACAATTACTATTTTTTGTACCTGCTTCTCCATTACCGCAGCTTTAAGGTTACAATGGTTAGTACGGCCAGCATAATGCCTATAATCCAAAACCTGGTTACAATCTTCGATTCATGAAAACCAAGTTTTTGGTAGTGATGATGAAGAGGAGCCATTTTCAATATTCTGATTCCCTCTCCATACTTTTTCTTCGTGTACTTAAAATATCCAACCTGAAGCATAACCGATAAATTTTCAACCAGAAACACTCCGCACAGAATGGGGATTAATAATTCTTTCCGAACAGCAATAGCGAAAACGGCAATAATTCCTCCAAGAGACAAACTTCCGGTATCTCCCATAAAAACTTGGGCCGGATAGGAATTATACCACATAAATCCTACACAGGCTCCTACAAATGCTGAAGCAAAAACCACCAATTCTCCTACATTAGGAATGTACATAATGTTGAGATAATTGGCAAAAACAGTATTACCACTTACATAGGCAAAAACACCAAGGGTAACACCAATTATACCGGAAGTACCTGTTGCCAGTCCATCAAGACCATCAGTAATATTGGCTCCATTGGATACTGCTGTGATAATAAATATTACTATGGGAATAAATATTAACCACGCATAATCTCTGTATCCCTCGCCCATAAATCTCAAAATGGAGGAATAATCAAATTCATTATCTTTTACAAAAGGAATAGTGGTTTTGGTACTTTTTGTTTCAATCTTAGAATAGCGGGGTAAATTTTTTACCTCAGAATTTCCTTCTAAAAAGTTACCTTCTATAACAACTTCTTTGCTGTTTTTTATTTTCTCCTTTACAACCACATCATCATTAAAAAACAAGGTTGCACCAACAATTAATCCAAGGCCGATTTGTCCAATCACTTTAAAGATTCCCTTTAATCCGGCTTTATCTTTCTTAAAAACTTTTATATAGTCATCTAAAAAACCAATCATTCCTAACCAAATGGTTGAAACAATCAATAAAAGCACATATACATTATGCAATTTGGAAAGCAAAAGTGTTGGAATCAAAATTGCTGCAAGAATTATTAATCCACCCATGGTGGGTGTACCTTGTTTTTGTAACTGGCCCTGAAGCCCTAGGTCTCTAACCGTTTCGCCAACCTGTTTACGGTGGAGCAATTGAATTATTCGCTTACCAAACACCATAGAAATCAACAAGGAAATAATTATGGCGAGTGCAGATCGAAATGAAATATATTGAAAAACCCTTGCTCCGGGAAAATTCAATTCTTCATGCAGGTAATTAAACAAATAGTACAGCATCCTAAATGGTTCTTATTTCTTTTAGTAACTCCGTTATTTCCTCCAGATCATCAAAAGGGTGCTTAACACCTTTAATTTCCTGGTACTTTTCATGCCCCTTGCCGGCCAATAAAATAATATCGCCTTTAGTGGCCAGCATCACAGCAGTTTTGATTGCCTGTCTTCTTTCAGTAATGCACAACGTTTTATTTCTTGCCGGTAATTCAACTCCTGTAAGCATTTCCTTCAGAATTTCCTCAGGGTCTTCACTTCTGGGATTGTCGGAAGTTAATATTACCTGGGTACTGAATTTACAAGCTATCGAAGCCATAACAGGACGCTTAGCCCTGTCCCTGTCACCTCCGCAACCTACGATGGTAATTAGCTTTTCATTGCCGGTTCTTAACTCCTGAATCGTTTTTAAAACATTCTCCAGCGCATCCGGTGTGTGTGCATAATCTACAATTCCTGTAATTCCTGCTTCGCTTTTTACCAACTGAAATCGGCCATCAACAGGCTGAAGTAAACTAATGGCAGTTAATACCTGGTGTTTATCCTGTCCGCATAATAAGGCAGCCGAATAAACCAATAAAAGATTATAAACGTTAAAATTCCCGCTGAGCTTAGTCCATACCTCAGTTCCATCAATACTCAAAAGATTGCCTGAAATATGTGATTCAATTATTTTCGCTTTGTAATCGGCTGCAATTTTTAATCCATAGGTATGAACACCTGCCCTTGAATTCTGAACCAGATAGGCTGAATGACGATCATCTTTGTTTACGATAGCTCTTGCGCCTGAATTTAAACCGTCAAAAAAACCTTTCTTAGCATCCAGATAATTCTGAAAAGTAAGATGATAATCTAAATGATCATGGGTGATATTCGTAAAACCTGCAATGGTAAAATCTATCCCTGAAATTCTATGCTGAACAACTGCATGAGAACTTACTTCCATACAACAATAGGTGCAGCCTGCTTCAACCATTTTGCTCATCAATTGATGAATGGTAATTGGATCAGGTGTTGTATGCGTTGAAGGGATTTCTTCATCGCCTACCATATACCGAACCGTTGAAAGCAAACCACACTGAAATCCCATCAATTTGAACAATTGATACAACAGGGTAACGGTGGTGGTTTTTCCATTGGTTCCTGTTATACCAATCACCTTTAACTTCTGTGAAGGACTTCCATAAAAGTTTGAGGCAATTACGCCCAAAGAAACCGCTGAATTTTTCACCCGAACGTAAGTAATTCCTTCACGCAAATTGGCCGGCATAACCTCGCATACAATGGCGCAGCATCCCGAATCGATGGCCTTCTCAATAAAATCATGACCATCGTTACCAATTCCTTTTACTGCAATAAACAATCCCAGCCGCTCAGCTTTTCTTGAATCAAAGGCAATAGAAGAAATGGCAAGATGCATTGAACCAGACACCTCCTCAATTCCTGCTTTATATACTATTTCACTTAGCAATTTCATGTCAATGATAATTCAAGAACAATTTCTGATCCTTTTACAAATGGTTTTCCAGCCGGTAGCGATTGCCTTTTTACCTTTCCCTTTCCTTTCACCTTTACAACCAGATGATTGTTTTCCAAAATCGATAAGGCATCCTTTAATCCCAAACCTTGAACATCTGGAACAACACCACTTTTCATAGATTTTGAACTTACTTTCCATAAATCCTGACCTGCATCAACAAACACAAGCGGTGCGTCCGTTACCAGTTCATTCATTCTTCTTATGTTCAGTTGTCGTGAAATCAAAGAAATGTCATCACTGTTTCCAACCGAAACCAAAGGCACATGAGAAATAAAACTTGCTGTATCTTTTTGAATGGGCTTATGAAATGAGGTACTCATAGAGTAAACCTTATCAGCAATTTCTCTAAAGACCGGACCTGCAACATCATTGCCGTAAAACAAACGATTTGAGGGTCCATAAACGATTACAATGATAGAATACAAAGGATTATCCGCCGGAAAATAGCCACACAAGGATGCTTGATAACTAATTTTATTGCCAACCTTATAACCTTTGTTATCCTGAGCAATTTGCGCTGTACCCGTTTTGGCCGCAATAGAATAGGGTGCGGTTCTCAATGATGTGGCGGTTCCTTTACTAACCACCGCTTCCAGCATTTCACGGGCCATCCGCAAGGTTTCTGAAGAACATATTTTTTCGCGCAAAACTTCAGGTTCTTTCAAGTCAATCACTTCTCCCCGTCTTCGAATTTCTTTTACAAATCTTGGGCGAACCATTTTTCCGTTATTGGCCACTGCATTGTAAAAAGTAAGGGTATGAATAGGTGCCAATTTTTCTTCATAACCTATCGACATCAAGGGCAATGATAAACCTGACCAGGATTTTGATTTGGTGTCCTTGATGTAAGGGTTTGCCTCACCCGGAAGCTCAATCCCTAATGGGTCGCGCAATCCAAATGCATCAAGCCTTTCAATAAATTTCTCAGGATTTTTCCCGTAATGCTTCACAATAATTTTCGAAGTCCCTACATTCGAAGATTTCTCAAAAACTTCTTTTAAGGATATCTTTCCGTAACCTCCTTCATGGGAGTCTTTCATGACATAACTGTAATACTTTTTTGTACCGTTTTCTGTATCCACTATTTCGTCCAGCTTAGCATAGCCATCCTCAATGGCTGCCATTAGCGCAGGCAACTTAAAAGTTGAACCAGGTTCCGCACTCTCTCCAATTACATAATTAAAACTCTCGCGATATACACCGGTATCAATCCTGGCAAGGTTAACAATGGCTCTAATTTCTCCAGTACTAACCTCCATTAAAGCAGCACAACCATGATGTGCATTTTGCGCAATCAATTGCTTCTCTAGTGCATGGTGGGCAACATCCTGGATTCCGGCATCAATTGTAGAGATAATATCACACCCGTCCTGCGGATCAATTTCATTTTCTGCATTCACCGGTTTCCAAACACCACCGGCAATTTTTTGCATTAAACGCTTGCCGCTTATTCCTTTCAAATAATCGTTATAAGCTCCTTCAATGCCAAGCGGATTCTTACTCTCCCGATCATATCCAATGGTTCTTTGGGCTAAATTTTTCAGTGGTAACTCTCGTCTGCTCTTTTGTTCTATCAGCAAGCCGCCTTTGTATTTACCCATTCTGAAAATGGGAAATTTTCTAACCTTTTTCAACGTTGGGTAGTCAACCTTTGATTGAATCAACAAGTACCTGTCTTTCCTTTTTCTGGCCTTAATCAACCGATCCCGATACTCTTTCTGTGTTTTATCTCCGAATTGTACACTTAAATGCCAAGCCAGCGAATCAACATTTGCGTAAAATATTTTATCCGTAATTGGGTCACTGACCACATCCATTCTCAAGTCGAAAATGGGAACCGAGGTAGCCAACAAGTTCCCCTCTTCAGAAAAGATATTTCCACGCGATGCTTCAATATTAAAATACTTAAAGGTAAGCTCTCGCTCTAGCTCTCGCCAGTGTTCTCCTTCTACAAATACAATGGTTCCAACCTTAAAGAGAATAGCAAGGCCAAATAGAAGTATGAAAACATACATCAAATAGATTCGCCATAATATGTCTTTTTTCTCGTTAACCATTTCTTCTAATCCTTTTCCTCCAAAGCGCTGTGAACGATTATCTTTTTGGGCGCTGTAGTGGCGGGCTTAATGCCAATGCCCATTTCTTCCGCCATAATGGCAATCTCAGATTGCTTGGTCATAAACATCAATTTTGATTTTGACGTTATGTATTCAGACCGGAGCTCTTTCAATTCGCTGTTGATCTTACTTATTTCACGAATTTTACTTTCCGCGAAATAGTTGTTACTGATATACAACAAAGTCATCAAGGCAAGAAAGAAAACATAAGGCGCCTGTCGGATGCTGTATTCTCTAGCTAAAAAATTTCCATTAATTACATCCAAAGCAGAGCGCTTCCAATTGATCTCCTTGCCCTTCGTCGGAGTTTTGGCCTCAACAGTTTCAATTATTTCGTTTTCTTCTGTTGTTTTCATGCAGCAATATTCTTTTGGGCAACCCTTAACTTCGCGCTTCGTGATCTGTTGTTTTTTTGCAATTCCAGCTCGCCCGGAACCATTGGTTTTCTTAATACAGGATGGAGTGGCCTAATAATATTTCCGTATAAATCCTTTTCCAGAACACCCTCGAAGTTTCCGCTTGCAAAAAAGTTCTTTACCAAACGATCCTCGCCTGAGTGATAACTTATCACCACTAGTTTACCGCCCGGCTTTAAACAATGGCAAGCTTGCGCAAGGAATTGTTTTAAGACAACTAATTCCTGATTAACTTCAATCCTAAGCGCTTGAAATACCTTACTTAAAAACTGATTTTTTTCTTGTGGTTTGCAAAGCCCTTCAGCCAACTGAATCAATTGCTGGGTTGTTTCAAACAAAGATGTCTCTCTCTTTTTTTCTATTCCAAAGACAAGTCTTCCGGTCTGTTTTATATCACCGTATTCTCTGAAAATAAAACTCAATTTTTCAATAGGATATTGATTCAGAATATCGGCAGCAGTCAAGGGTGCTTCAGTATTCATACGCATATCAAGCGGTCCTTCAAATCGAATGGAAAATCCTCTTTCTGCTTCATCAAACTGATGCGAGGAAACACCCAAATCGGCCAGAATTCCATCAACCTCTTTTACTCCATAAAACTCCATGTAACGCTGAAGGTTACTGAAATTGCTTTGAATGAAAATCAGGCGTGCATCGGGGGAAAGATTTTGTAAGGCATCTTTATCTTGATCAAAGGCATAAAGCTTTCCTTCCTCTCCCAATAATCCTAAAATACCACGGGCGTGACCACCTCCCCCATAGGTAGCGTCAACATAAACACCCCGGGATTGAATCCCAAGTTGTTCGAGACTCTCCCTAAGCATTACCGGTTCATGATAATTCAGCATCATTGGGTTTTGTGTGATCTTTTGTTATTTTTCCCATAACCTCCTCTGCCAAATCAGCAAAATCTTCATCGTGCGTTTCAAGCGATGCTTCATAATCTGCACGATTCCACAATTCTACTCTATTGGCATAGGCGAAAAGCACTACTTCCTTGTTGATACCTGCATAAACCAGCAACGACTTCGGCAATAGTATTCTACCGGCCGCATCCAGTTCTAATTCAGTAGCCCCGTTGTTGAATTTCCTGAGGAATTCACGATTCCTCTTCACGAACAAATTCAACTGATTTAATTGATTGGAAATCGCGTTCCATTCATTACCGGGATAAAGGTTCAAATGCTTTTCAAAACCTCTGTTTACAACAAAGCGATCTTTAGCCTCAGGCGCTAATTGGCGTCTCAAACCGGCCGGCAGGGCAATTCTGCCCTTCTCGTCAATTTTACAGATGTATTCGCCAATAAATGAGGCCATTTTCAAGCTTTGGTTAAAAAGACGGGTAAAAATAAAAAATTAAATCCCACATAAACCCATTTATTACCACAATTGTTGAAAACTTTCTATTGCAGCAATATTAAGCTTTACGAAGATACACGCTTTTCGGTTTCAATAAAAATGAAAAACAAACGGAAAAAAAGAGGCCAAAATTCAGAATCGGTGGAGAAAAGTGGAGAATCTGATTTTCAATACCTTTCGAATAGGAAAGATGGAGGCCTGGAAGCATCAAAGTTTATGCGCTAGGCAGCCAGCTTGACAAGAACAAGCAAGAACCTCGTGGCAAGTATCAATAAGCGCACTGGCGAAAAAAAGCAAAAAAAAAGCCCTTGCAGTTTTGCAAGGGCTTTTGAATGACTCGATGGAATAATCTTAATACTCCCAGAGATCGTGTTCGAAATTTCTCATTTCATCCTTTATCCTTTCGGCCTCAAGAAGTGCCGCCAATCCGGTGGCATACTCAATGATTCTTCGATCAAATACGTTTGACTCTTTATAGATGTAAGAACTGAATTTTCGCTTCCAAAAAATGTCTTCATATGAACGTCTTTCGGAGTCGTTGAACTTGTTATAAACCTCAGCTCCAACAAGGGTAAACCTAATTTCAGGATAATAGATCCAAAACATTGTTTGGGGGGCTGTGGTTCCATCCTCAAGTTTTTTCTCGATTACAGGAGCAATACCAATAATTCTAACGTCCATTACCGACCTTTGCTTGTCGAAAAACCAATCCTCCTTAATACGATAAGATTTAACCATCAAGGGTTCAAAAGGAATTGGAACTTCTCTCGGAATCATTTCATCAGGATTGTCAGGATTTGGAATTTCGGTCCTTTCAACCTTATTGAACATGGTATCGATTGCGGCTTTGGGAAGAACAGGGGATTGTTCGAAATCACCCGCTGCCGGACCTGCTAAGTCTTCATAAGCGGTAATGGTTCCGTCTTTGGTTACACCATCCCAAATCACTTGCATTAAACTCTTCCTTCCGTTTTGGGGAGTTTCTGGATAATACAAATCATGGTTTAGCTTTTCCTTTAGATCGATTATTCGCCAAACTCTTTTCGACCACATCACATCCGCTTCACGCAAATGGGCATAAGGAATTATTTTACGTTCAGCAATATGCTCTTTTACATAAACCCCATCCAACACATTACTTTGGGCAAAAACGTTTGCTGCCGGAAAGAGCATAACCAACAACAGTGCACGCAATAACGATGATTTTGAAACTGGATTCATATTAATTGTTTTTAGCTTACTTTGAGCGTAACGGTTCCGGCATTTCTGATGGTCCCATCAGGCATTCTGATTTTCACCTCCTCGAAACTTACACGGGCTCCTGCCTTTACGTTTTTAAGTAGGTTAGCAACATCCGAACCAAATTTGTTACCAGAAACGGCCTTGTCTTTAAACTCTCCTGATACCACAACGGCAACTTTGAAAGAAACAACGGTTGGCTTAGGATTTAATTCAAAGTCAAAATTCTCCATAACCGCAGCAAGTCCACCATCAGCCATGGTTAATAGGCCCTTTGGAGCTGATTCTCCATTCACCTTTCCTTGCACTTTTGCAATAGGATTAGGGATGGTTTTTACCCTGAATTTAATTCCTTGACCCATTTGCTTTGTGCCTTTTGCTTGCTTAACAGCAACATTAATGGTTGCTTCCTTGGTGCCGGTAGGAACCTTTACAATATAGGATCCTTTCTTGGCTGGGTCAGGGCTTATGGTACCAGCCGAAATTGTGGCCACCAAACTTTCAGGACCATAACCCGGAACAGAAATATCTACAGGGTTATCTACACCAATGTAAAATACATTCATTTTTGTTGGAGATACCACAAGGGCTGGTGGCTGAACCATGTAGGATTGGGCGAAAGGATAGTATTTAAATCCTCCTCCCGGCTTCTCAACCTGAATAACACCAGACCATTTTTGCTCACCAATTCCTGAACTGGTTTGCTTGTATTTTCCCATTCCTGATTCAACGGGCAACTCTTTTCCAGGATCGCCTTTATTGATTCTTGGATCAGTATCCTCGTTTTTGGTAGTATCAACTGGGCACAAATAAATCTTTGGACTGCTGGTTGAGTTATAGGCAACCAACAATACATCAGCTTTGTACTCATCACCTTGGGTCAATAGACTTGAAGGAGCGATAACTTTTGCAGTCAATTTATCAAAGGTAAAGTCCTTACCCTTAACCGCATTAAGAAGCGTTTGAACCGCTTCAGATTCAGCGTTTCTAACACTGGCCTGAATGGCGGATAAGTTTGTTACAACACCGGCAATGGGCAAGTGATAAAAATTGATGATTTCCCATTTGGTTGGTACACCATTCTCATCTCCGTCGGGCAAAGCCAATCCGGACATGATTTTACCTTCCATTTCTTTCTTTACTCCTCCCAGGAATAATTTTTCGTCATCAAACAATTTCACCAAGGCGCTGCGGTAAGCTTCAATCTTTCCTTTCAATTCCAAGGCCGTGAATTCTCCGGTTTTTGGAGTTGCGGGTTCACTTCCAATTAAAACCTCGGTAGGAATATCGTAATTATCCTTAGCCTCAACGTACTCCAATGTCATGGTGTCGGCTTTGGCTTGCTCCTCAATTTTATCGGTTTCCTTGATCAAATGCTTCTTCAGCTTTTCAATGTGCTCTACTAACTCGGTAGCAAGTTTTTTTACTTGCATTGCCTTGTCGTAGTAAGGTTTCGTTTTAGCCTGATCTTTATCTAAAGCAGCTTTGAAATCTGTGTAAGATTTGTTGTTTTTTACACCAAAATTGGTGTTTGTTCGTTCAAGTCCCTCGTTCACGATAACGAAGGCGGTAAGGATGTCCTTGGAAACGTTCATCGCAAGCAATGCCGTTAACACCAGGTACATCATACCAATCATCTTCTGACGTGGGGGTAATTTGCCACCTGCCATGATTCAGTTTTTTAAATTGTGATTAATTAATACTTAGTAAACCGAATCTTATCTGTTAAAATTCATGGCAGAAAGCATGTTACCATAAATGGTGTTCAATGCACCAAGGTTATGGGCCAACTTACCAATTTCGTCTTTGTAACGTGCAGTATCATTCACTGAATCCTGAAGATTTTGAACCATACTTTCAATTCCGTCAAACAAACGACTGGTAGCTTTCATGTGCTCACTTGAGCTTTGCAATTGCAACTCATAAACTGCATTAAGGGCACCAAGGTTTTTAGAAACCTGCTTCAATTGCTCGCCATAAGACTGGCCGTCAACATTTGAAATAGCCAATTCGCTCAAAGAAGCAGTAGCTTTAATATAGCCCTGACTCATATCGCTCATATTTTTGGTTGCATCCTTCACAGTTTCAACAAATCCTTGTGTTGCAACAGAAGCATCAGTAATGTTATTCATTTTGGCAGCCTGCTCACTTAGGCTTTTCATTCCTGAGCCAAGGCTTTCAATTAATTCCGGACCTATTTTGGCTTCGGCAAGCATCTTGTCCAATTCTTGTGCAACAGGGTCAGACTTTGAAATTTTATGCGCAGCTCCATGTCCGTGTCCACCTCCATCTTCATCATGCATTCCTCTTAATTCGGGGTATACCAAACTCCAATCAGTTTCTTCATGAATCGGTTCAAATGCTGAAAAGAAGAAGATAATCGCTTCAATCGAAAGCCCGCCAACCAACATCGGACCTGCACCAGGCCAGTGTTGAATTTTAAACATAGCTCCAATAATTACGATTGAGGCACCCCATCCGTAAAGATAGCCCATAAATTTTTTACCCTTTTTTGAATGCAGAGCCTGAATAAGTCCCATAGTAGAAGGTGATTAATTGGTTTTTAATTAGTTTGTTGTTGTTTGAGAAAAAATTGTTTCGAGGAGCAAAGCAATAAAAAAAATTATTGGTTTGCAACATCCATTCCTTTTCCTCTGCCCAAATAAGACATTACACAACGAAAACCGATATAACACTTGGCCGTGTCTTGGTATTCGTAGGTTCTGCTTCCAACCTGGGTAAAGTAAGAAATATCTTTCCATGAGCCACCGCGGATAACCTTTCGCTTCAAAGCAGGAAGATCATTCTCGCCGGCATCATATTGATAGTCGGGATTTAAATCATGGGAAAAATTGTAAGCCGACTCATCATAAGCGTTATTGGTCCATTCCGCAACGTTACCTGCCATTTCGTAAAGGCCAAAGTTGTTGGGATTGTAGGTACCTACTTTTACAGTATGAAATCCACCATCATCGGTATAGTCTCCACGCATGGGTTTGAAGTTGGCCAAAAAGCAACCTCTGTTGTTTCTGATATAAGGCCCTCCCCAAGGATAGGGTGATAAATCTAGACCGCCTCTGGCAGCATATTCCCATTCACTTTCGGTGGGTAATCTGAAATCTTGTACAATGGGAACGTCAACATTCGCAAGGAAGCTATTCAATAATTGCGAACGCCAAATACAAAAAGCTCTTGCCTGCTTCCAGGTAACACCAACAACAGGATATTCATCATAGGCCGGATGCCAAAAGTACATATTGGTCATTGGCTCATTAAAGGAATAGGTAAAATCGTGAATCCAGGCAAGGGTATCAGGATAAACATTAATTACATCCTTTTTTATAAACACGGAACGGTCAACCAAACCTTGAGGGCGGTTGTCCCTGCGTGCCGCTTCCCTCATATCTATCCAATAATACTCAAACATCAACTTTCTAGTATCAATCTCTTTTCTTCTGTAAAATCTTTCATTCTCAGGCAAGAACATCTCCACTAAACCCTCTCTTGCTTCAGGTGAGGTCCATTTAAGGCGTTCCTCCCAATTAATTTGTGGACCGGGATTGGTAATATCTTCCCCATAAATATCCTGGGAAATTAAAAAGGCATCATTGCCAGCCTCACCAAGTGTTCTGCGGGCAATGGAGTCTCTAACCCAGTAAACAAACTGACGATATTCATTATTGGTGATCTCTGTTTCATCCATATAAAAGGCCTGAACAGAAACCATTCGGGTTTGTGCCGTTTGAGAAAACGGAACATCCTGATCAGATGGACCCATGGTAAAATTACCCATCGGAATGTACAACATTCCAAATGGATCAAGATCATACCAAGCCGGACGGCCTTGTACACCGACCAACTGGCCGTTGCCTTCATTCTTACAAGAGGTAAAAATAACGCTAGCCAGTGCTATGAGCAAAAACAGTTTTTTCATGTTGATTGGACTGAAGGGGTTCCCGGTAATCGATTTAAGCATGAATACAGAGAGAAAAGTTTTGAGTAAATTTTGACCCAACAGAAACGGTAATGGTTGTAATGGGTCTTGTACGGTGCACTTTTCTCAAGGTTTCAATTTTTTTAAAAAAATTACAGGAATCGTACATTTCTGTACCTTGTAGTTTTTGGTTTAGGCATGATATCGTAGCAAAAACCAAGCATCAGCTCGTGAGAACCACTGCTGTAAGATCTTAATGCGGAGGTGGTTACATCATAGGAGTAACCAATTCTATAATTCCCTTTTCCATTGGCCAAAGTGCCTTGATAGCCGAACATAGGAACAATGGCATCTTGTAAACGATAAGATAATCCACCCCAGAACATGTTGTTATAAAGAGCATTAACATTGATATCTACCTGTGTAGAGGCGAAATCTGTTTTTACCCACAAATTAGGACGCAAAGTAATTTTATCGTTCAAAGCATACTCATAACCACCGGTGATGTAATAATGGCGAGCCATGGTAAAGGTAAAGTTGTTGGTTCCTCCCTTCAATTTACCGGCATTTAAGTGGGTGGCAGAAATACCAACATTAAATACACCGGGAACATGGTAGTGAATACCAAAACCTAAATCTAAAACATTGTCAGAGATGGCTGCTCCGGGGATACTTGCATCCTGAGTGTAGTCGTCAATGGCTTTCCATGTTCCGTTAATGGACTTGCTTAACAAACCAAATTCCAAACCGATACCCAAATTACCTGGGCCGATTGCGTTGGTTCTGTAAGCACCTGCTAATTTAATCATGGATGTTTTATCAAATCCTAAAGCATCCTGAACAAAGGTTAAACCAACCCCTACCGGTTTGGCTTCTCCAATTTTAATGGGAGAATCAAAAGTTAGCATGGTTGTTTTTGGCCTTCCGTCCATTCCAACCCATTGCTGGCGATTCATGATGGTTCCGCAAAGGAAGTCAGAGGCACCTGCATAACCCGGATTAACCATTAATCGGGTATAAGGGTTTTGGCTAAACTGAGGGTCTTGTTGGCCAAAAGCCAGTAAAGACAAGGCTGTCAGGGCAACTGTGAAGAGTTTTTTCATAGGTCTTAGGTACACGTTTCTCGCTACTTTTTTATGTTTAGGGGAAATCAGCGGGTAAAATAACAAAACAAGATTTTAATTTCCAAATCTTTTTAACATTTCCTTGTTGGAAAGGTGTTAAATCTTAAACCAGCTTTTGAAAAGTTTGCCACCAACGGTCGGGCATTCCGGCATCGCAAGCAAGTTGATAATCTAAATAATGGCAGGGAACAAGGTGATGACGCTCGTATCGCGACCTTT
Source organism: Bacteroidia bacterium (assembly GCA_044370375.1). Taxonomy (GTDB): domain Bacteria; phylum Bacteroidota; class Bacteroidia; order UBA4408; family UBA4408; genus JBILVQ01. The sequence goes on along the minus strand of JBILVQ010000011.1, from coordinate 10,025 downwards.
TGGAGGCAGGAAATGGAACCGCCATCCACCACCGATCGCTCTTTTTACTTTTATAAAAAATAATTTCATGCTTGCTTTCGGGCAAAAATACCCTGTATTTAATATGACCTTCTGAATTGGGATGTGGAAAATCATTCTTTCTGTTTAGCACTCCTTCACAAAAGCACCAGAGGATTTGAGCGGCAAGCTGGGCGGTTTGGCCCCTGATGTCGAATTCAGGATTTACCTCAAATAAGCCAAAACAAGATAATTTATCACTTAGTCCGGCATAGCGGGCAATCTGACAGATCTCTTCCCCATAAAAACCATTGGGCCCGGCATTGGTGTTACCTGGTGCCTCCCCATACCTAACGCAAGAAATATCAAGACTAACCACATCGGCATTCCTTACAATGGGTTCAACCTGCTCCATATTATCTCTTACCCAACCCAAACGGTATGCATCAAAAAATAGTTTCCCCATAAGAGCAATACCCTCAGGATCTACCAAATAAGTTTGGTATCCCAAATTACTATAATTAAACAGAAAATTGGGTTGATGGAGGATAATTCTACCCAAAAAAGAATCACTTTCATTTTCTTGATTAACATTGCCCAAATCAAAGGTTGGATCTATGGTTACAAGGTTGACCACTTGTTCCAGCTGTTCATAGGCTTTATAAATGGCATAGGTTAATTCTTGTCCTCCGCCAATGACCACGGGAATTTTACCGGTGCGAATGAGCGCGTTTACCGCCTTGCTTAAAACGAACCAGGTATCTTCAATTTGGTGGCCCTTCTGAATGTTTCCTAAATCCGAAATTTTTAGTTGATTTCGATCTGCAAATAATTTGTAAAAATACCTTCTCACCATATCCGGTGCATTTTCACAGCCTTCATTGATCCATGACCCGCGACCATCGCAAACGCCCAACAATACAATTTCCTGTTTCCTTTCCGAATCGGGCGGATGATGGGCGCTGATGAGAGAAACCATACTGCCAATCTGGTTTGCAGCATAGACGGCACCAGGTTCAAGGATATCCAATTGAACCGGATGAAAAAAAGGTAGAATTTCTAACAAATCACTCGCCATTGGGGTAATTTATTTTATTTACTCTTTTTGGGTGCAGGTTTTTTGGAAGCGGCTGTTTTCTTTGCCGGGGCCTTTTTTGCAGGTGATTTTTTAGCGGCAGCCTTTTTTGCAGGTGTTTCGGATTTTTTAGCAGCAGCTTTTTTAACAGGGGTTGTTTTCTTTGATGCCGCAGTTTTTGCAACTGCTTCAATCAAGCCACCGGTTATTTTCAGGCAATCCTCATAGGACAATGCTGAGGGCTCTGTTCCTTTCGGAATCTTAAAATTTTGTTTGCCTACTGCCAAATAGGGTCCCCATCGGCCATTCAATAATTGGTAATCAGGATTTTCAGGAAATACTTTTATCAATCTTTCTGCATCCCTTTTTCGTTTCGCTAAGATCAGTTCGATGGCGCGCTCTGAGGCTATTTCCAGGGGATCATCGGTTTTAGGGATAGAATAAAAAGCACTTCCATGTTTAACATAAGGACCAAATCTTCCTTCTCCAACCGTCATGGCTGTTCCCTCAAAATCACCTAAATTCCTTGGTAAGCGAAACAACTCAAGAGCATTTTCGAGGGTAATACTTTCAATTCGTTGATCTTTTTTGAGGTTGGCATACCTGGGTTTCACTTCTGCTTCCGACTCTCCCATCTGAATCAAAGGACCATACCTTCCGATTCTTGCAAAAAGGGGCAATCCGGAGGCAGGGTCAACTCCCAGCATCCGCTCACCGGAGGCACGTTCTGAGTTTTGGGTTGTTGATTCAACATGCGTATGAAAAGGGGTATAAAAAGCGGAAATCATCTTTTGCCACTCAATATTTCCTTCTGCAATTTCATCGAACTCCTTTTCAACATTTGCTGTAAAATTGAAATCCATGATTTCAACAAAATGTTGCATCAAAAAATCGGTCACCACCATCCCAATATCTGTTGGAAAAAGCTTTGACTTTTCTGCTCCAAAATTTATTGTTTCGGTTTTTTTACTGATTTGATTATTCTTCAGACCCAAAACCAAATACTCTTTTTTTACGCCATCTCTATCTTCTTTTACAACATATCCTCTTTTTTGCACCGTAGAGATGGTAGGCGCATAGGTGGAAGGTCGGCCAATTCCAAGCTCCTCTAATTTTTTTACCAAACTTGCTTCCGTGTAACGTGCAGGATGGTAAGTGAATTTTTGAGTGGCCTTGATCTCATTCATGCCTAGGTCTTCACCTATTTTAACTGCAGGAAGCAATCCTGAGTTTTCTTCCTGAGCATTTTCATCATCACTAGATTCAATGTACAATTTCAGAAAGCCGTCAAACCGAATAACTTCACCGGTGGCAACAAACCTATCCCCCACGTGGGAACTACCAATGGTAATGGTGGTTTTTTCTAATTGAGCATCACTCATCTGGGAGGCCAGGGTTCTTTTCCAGATTAAATCGTACAGGCGTTGCTCTTGTGAATCGCCATCAATCTTGTGAACATTCATGTAAGTTGGCCTGATAGCCTCGTGCGCTTCCTGTGCCGATTTGGATTTGGTTTTGAATTGACGGGGTTGATGGTACTTTTCACCAAACACGGCCTTAATTTCATTGGCGGCAGCATCAAGGGCAAACTCCGACAAATTAACGGAGTCAGTCCTCATATAGGTTATTTTTCCTGACTCGTATAATCTTTGGGCCACCGACATGGTTTGTGCCACACTAAAACTTAGCTTCCGGCTGGCTTCTTGCTGCAGCGTGGAGGTTGTAAAAGGAGCCGAGGGTGTCCTTTTAGCCGGAGTAATGGCCAAATCATCTACCTTAAAATTGGCCGATTTGCAGCGCTCCAGCAAGTCCATAATTTCTTGGGTCAGTTTTATCCTTTTGGATAAATCAGCCTGAATCACTTCTCCCTTTGGGGTGGTGAAAAAGCCAACCACTTTGAAATAGGACTCCGACTGAAAATTCTGAATTTCGCGCTCCCGCTCAACAATTAGCCGAACAGTTACTGACTGCACTCTTCCGGCAGAAAGGGAGGGTTTAATTTTTTTCCATAATACCGGGGACAACTCAAAACCCACCAATCTGTCTAATATTCTTCTGGCTTGTTGTGCATTTACCAGGTTCATATCAATCTCGCGCGGTGTAGCAATTGCCTCCTTGATGGCTTTGGGTGTTATTTCATGAAAAACGATTCTTTTGGTGGCCGCCTTTTTTAATCCTAAGGTTTCAAACAGATGCCATGAAATAGCTTCTCCTTCGCGGTCCTCGTCCGTTGCTAACCAAACCACTTCTGCCCCCTTCACTATTTTGGTCAACTCACCAATAACCTTTTTTTTATCCTCCGAAATTTCATAGTTCGGTTCAAAATTCTGCAATGGATCTACCCCCATTCCTTTTTTCACAAGATCACGAACATGGCCGAAACTTGATTTTACGATGTAATCCTTCCCCAAAAAACCCTCGATGGTTTTAGCCTTGGCAGGTGACTCAACTATTACTAAATTTTTTGCCATACAAATTTCTGATGGGGGGCAAAGAAAGGAAAAGTTTAAGAGCATTTGATGAACAGGCTGGTACCTTTTATCACAAACAAGGTGTTTTGTTGCTCAAAATCAACACAATACAAATATTTCATGTCATTTTGGCAGAATTGTCCTAAAATGCTACCTTTGCAAGATGAAAAATATGGAAGCAAATGACTTAAAAAGTCATGATGAAAGCAGACAGGGAGAAGCATTTCCGGCTAGACCGATTACAGGCTCAGTAGGCGAAAAAAATCTTTTCCTTGAAAGTTATGGTTGCGCAATGAATTTTTCAGATAGTGAAATTGTTGCCTCAATTCTTTTTGAACAGGGTTATAAAACTGTTGAAAGCCCGGAAGAGGCTGACCTGATTTTGGTGAATACCTGCTCCATTCGTGAAAACGCTGAATTAAGGGTAAGGCAGCGGTTGCATGATTTCAAAAAAATCAAGGCACAAAAACCTGAACTTACCATTGGTGTGCTAGGATGCATGGCCGAGCGTTTAAAATCTCAATTATTGGAAGAGGAAAAACTGGTTGATATTGTAGTTGGCCCAGACGCATACCGAGATCTCCCGCAATTAATAGAAACTGTTGAAACAGGCCAAAAGGCGGTCAACGTAATTTTATCGAAAGAGGAAACCTACGGAGACATTGCTCCTGTTCGACTGCATTCCAATGGAGTAACGGCTTTTATCAGTATTACCAGGGGATGCGACAATATGTGTTCCTTTTGTGTGGTTCCATTTACCCGTGGGCGTGAAAGAAGCAGGGCACCTGAAAGTATTGTACATGAGGCCAAAGACCTTTTCGAAAAAGGGTATAAAGAAGTCACACTTTTGGGACAAAATGTTGATTCTTACAGGTGGACAGGAGGAGGCTTAAAAAAATACAAGTTAAGCGAGGAGGAAGAAAAATCAGCGGTTTCGTTTGCCCAACTGCTTGAAATGGTGGCGAAGGTAAGCCCGGAATTGAGGGTAAGATTCAGCACCTCTCATCCGAAAGACATGACCGATGAAGTATTAGAAATGGTAGCGAAATACGAAAACATTTGTAAGTACATTCACTTGCCGGTTCAATCGGGAAGCAGTGTGGTGCTCGAAAGGATGAACCGCGGTTATACCAACGAATGGTACCGTGAACGAATCAACGCTATCAGGAGAATTGTTCCCGAATGTGGTATTTCAACCGATATTATTACCGGTTTTTGTGGAGAAACTGAGGACGACCATCAGGAAACTTTGGCATTAATGAAATGGGTGAATTATGATTTTGCCTATATGTTCTCCTACTCAGAAAGGCCCAAAACCCTTGCGGAGCGGAAATACAAAGACGATGTACCGGAATCGGTAAAATCAAGAAGATTAAAAGAAGTTGTAGCTACCCAACTGGTTTGTTCGGCTGAAAAAACTGCCCTTCAGGTAGGAAAAATTCATAAGGTGTTAATTGAAGGTGATTCAAAAAAATCTTCTGCACAATGGATGGGAAGAAATAGCCAAAATGCAGTAGTGGTTTTCGATAAAGAAAATTATCAACCAGGTGATTACGTTAACGTTTTTGTGGACCGTTGCACCGCAGCAACCCTTCAGGGAAAAGCCATTTCAAAAGCATGAATTTACAAGACTTAAAAAACAGGTTTGGCATTATCGGTAATTCTCCGTTGCTCGACAGATGCATTGAGATTGCGATACAGGTGGCCAATACAGACCTATCGGTACTGATTACCGGAGAAAGCGGAACAGGAAAAGAGGTTTTTCCGCAAATCATTCATCAATTAAGCTCCCGTAAATTTGGGCCCTATTTTGCTGTTAACTGCGGGGCAATACCTGAAGGAACCATAGATTCTGAGTTGTTCGGCCATGAAAAAGGTTCCTTTACCGGGGCTCATGAGGCCAGAAAAGGTTATTTTGAGGTGGCCAATCAAGGAACAATCTTCCTTGATGAAGTGGGAGAATTACCATTGTCAACCCAGGCCCGGTTATTAAGAGTGCTAGAAAGCGGAGAATTCATTAAAGTTGGATCATCCAAAGTTTTAAAAACCGATGTGAGGGTGATTGCTGCCACCAATGTTCAATTACCGGCTGCCATCGAAAAGGGAAAGTTCAGGGAGGATTTGTTTTACCGACTTAATACGGTACCAATAACCATTCCGTCCTTAAGGAATAGAAAAGATGATATTCATTTGCTGTTCAGAAAGTTCTGTGCTGATTTTGCCGGAAAATACAGGATGCCCTCGGTTAAACTAACAGAGAACGCCAAGGCAATATTGGAAAACTACCCATGGCCAGGCAACGTACGACAATTGAAGAACATTGCGGAGCAAATCTCGGTGATTGAAAAAAGCAGAGACATTGATGAATTCATGCTTCAAAAATATTTGCCTGAATCCTCAAAAAATCTTCCGGTGTTGATTCGCGGAGAAAAAACAGACAGTGAGTTTTCGGAGCGGGAAATTTTGTACAAGGTTTTGTTTGACATGAAAAAGGACCTTACCGATTTAAAAAAGTTAGTCATTGAAATTGTCAACCAGGATGGTAGTCCGGAACGATTTAATCACGAAAGCATTCAATATTTCAATAAAATTTATCATGAAATCGGGCCCGACAATGAAGATCAGCCCATAGGTGTTGCTACCATTCATCCCAAAGAAACGATTCATATAAACCAACCGGAAATTGAAGAGTCTCTTTCACTGGAGGAGCGGGAAAAGGATTTGATTTCGAAAGCCCTTGATAAAACCAAAGGAAAGAGAAAAATTGCCGCCAAAGAATTAGGAATTTCGGAAAGAACGCTCTACAGAAAGATTAATGAGTACAATATCAAAAAATAAGTTTCGTTTTTTATTGACTTTGCTTTGTCTTTGCGTTTCGGTTTTTTCCAATTCCTGCAAAGTGAATTATAGCTTTACAGGGGCATCCATTTCACCGGATGTAAAGACCATTTCTATACAGTATTTTCAAAACTTTGCACCCTTGGCCAAACCTTCGGTTGGACAGCTATTTACTGAGTCTTTAAAGGATGTTTATTTAAGTCAAACCAACCTAAAGCTCATCAACAAAGGTGGCGATTTGCAAATTGAAGGTTCCATTACCAATTATGTTACCACTCCGGTTGCCATTCAGGGAACCAGCGCCAACGGAATAAATGCTGCTGCCAGCAACCGCCTAACCATGACGGTGAACGTAAAATTTGTAAATTTGAAAGATGAAAGGCAAAACTTTGAAAATACCTTTAGCCGCTTTGCAGATTTTCCGAGCACCTCTTCCCTGGCCGCAGAGGAAGACCGATTAATCAACGAAATCAACACGCAATTGGTGCAAGATATTTTTAACAGGACGGTTGCAAACTGGTAAACCAATATGGTAAACAAGGAGGAATTCAATAAAATCTTATCCAACCCCAGTACGATTTCTGTAGGGGATTTACCTATCCTGGAAGCCATTTGCAAAGAGTTTCCGGCTTTTCAGGCTGGTCAGGCCTTATTGAGTTTGGGTTATCAAAAAAACGATAACGCGCTATCCGACAGGCAGTTAAAACGTGCGGCCGCGGGAGCAGTGCATCGTTGGATTTTGCAAAGTTGGCTGGAAGATGCGAAAAACCCGGCATCTCTGGAAAAATCAAGCATTAATAATTTTGTTGATTTTAATAAAACACAAGAATTTATAGCCGAGGAAAAAGAAAAGGAAACCCCAACTTCTTCGCAAAAAACTATCGAGGAACCCCTTCCTGCGGAACCTTTGGTTCAAACCCCTCTGTTAGACACTTTGAGCAAGGATTTAAATACCACCTTGCCTTCAGAACCTGAGGGTCCACTGGAGGATTTGTTGGAAAGGGAGATTATGATTGCCGCAGCCCAGGCCTCCATCATTGTTCAGCCCAGAAAAAAAAGAAGTGAAAAAGACGAGCCAAAGCCGGAAGAAAGGCCGGAGGGCGTGCAAAGCGCGAAATCAATGAGTTTTTCTGAATGGCTGAAAAATGTTTCCGGCAAGACCCAAACCATTCAATTTAACAAAGAGGGGGCCGGCAAAGTTTCGAAAGAGGCTGCCAATTCGCTCATCGAAGAATTTATTCAAAAGGAACCGGAAAGGATAAAACCTGAGCCGGCACCTTTTTACTCTCCTGTTAACATGGCCAAGCAAAGTGTTGTTGAGAAAGAGGACTTTGTAACCGAAACGCTTGCCAAAATTTACCTCAAACAAGGTAATTTTTCGAAGGCAATCAGAATATACGAAACATTAAGTTTGAAAAATCCTGAAAAAAAGCTTTTCTTTGCAGCCCAAATTGAAAAAATTAAAAAAGAACATTTAAGCAAGAACAAATGAGCGAACTTCTTACCATATTGATCATTATTGCCAGTTTAATCTTAATCCTGGTAGTTTTGGTTCAAAACTCAAAAGGCGGTGGATTATCCTCGCAATTCTCCTCCTCAAACCAGGTGATGGGAGTAAAAAAGACCTCGGAAGTAATTGAAAAAATAACTTGGGGGCTAGTAATCGCCATCTTCGTGCTATGTTTGGCCTTATCGTTTTCGCTGAAATCAACAGGTAACACGGGACCAAAGGACACTGAGTTACGTGAAGAATTGGAAAAGGCGAAAACCGCTCAACCTCTTAAAAATGTACCAGGCGCGGCCAAAGATGCTGCCAAACCTGCAAGCCCGGCTCCGGCCCCTGCTCCGGCACAATAAATTTAACGCAAAAAAAACCATGAACGTCCGGCACAAAACCGGACGTTTTTTGTTTAACTTGGTACAATGAGAAAAATTGTAGTAGTTACTTTCCTCGGGATCATGGCCCTTTTATTCGTTTTTTGTGGAAACGAAAAGCAAAAATCCAAAACCCGGGTTCCGGTGGTTGGTTTTTTGGATGCCTTTGAAGATGAAACATTAAAACAAGCAAAAAAGGGCTTTTTTGATGCTTTAAATAAAGAAGGCTTCTCAGAAAAGGAAGGAACCATAACTGTTGCCTACAAAAATGCACAAAATGACTTTGTTATGCTGCAACAATCCTGCGATCTATTGGTTTCCCGTAAAGTTGACCTATTGGCAACCAATTCAACCTTATCAACCATTACCGCAGCAAAAAAGACAAAGGATATTCCAATTTTCATGATGGTTGCACCAAGCCCTGCCTTATCTGGTCTTTCAGATGCGAACGGAAAAACACAAACCAACCTCAGCGGAGTTTTTGAAGACTTAGGTTATATAGACACCAGTATTTCCTTTGTAAGAAAATATTTTTCCGATGGGGCGAAAATCGGAATTCTGTACAATCAATCTGAACCACAATCTAAAAAAGCATTTGATAGGCTAACAGCCATTTGCCAAAAGTTGCAATTAGTTCCGGTTGGCGTTTCGGTAAATAATTCTTCAGAAACCAAAAGTGCAGTGGAAAGCCTTCTACAAAAAGGCATTGTAGCTTTTTTCGCCATGCCGGACAATACCGTGTTTGCCTCTTTTGAAATAATAGAAAAAATTTGTTCGAAAGCAGGAATTCCAATTTTCACCAGTGAGGCGGGCTTGGTGAGTAGAGGAGCATTGTGCGCCTATGGGGCTGATATATACGCTTGGGGCTATCAATCAGGCTTAATGGCTGCATCTTATTTAAAGAACCCAACCAGCAACTTACCTGCCCTTCAAATTGTAGAAAAAAGAAACAAAATGTGGAACGCAAAGGCGGGAAAAAATTTCCATCTTGAACCATTTGATGCAAGTTTTGAAATAGTTCCATGATTGCATTTTTTATCAGCAGCCTTCTACTTGGCGTTTGTTTTTTGCCGCTTAGCCTTGGCGTTTATCTTTCCTTGAAAATTTATTCTGTTCCTGATATTACAACCGACGGAAGTTTTGTATTAGGAGCTTGTATCAGTGCGGTACTCATTGAAGGCGGATTTACCCCCTTGTTGGTGCTTCCCATCATTTTATTTGCTGGTTTTTTGGCGGGAACCTTTACCGGTTTAATCCATACAAAACTTAGTGTGAATGCCTTGTTGTCGGGAATCATTGTAATGACCGCCCTTTTCTCAATTAATCTTGCCATAATGGGAAAACCTAACATTTCGCTGATGAACCACGAAGGTTTGTTGGGTGACCCAGCCTATCTCGCAGAAAGTTGGAAAAATATTGCAATACTATTATCACTTGTTGCTGCATTTTTTTTACTGTTTTTTTATTTATTAAGAACAGATTTTGGACTTAGCATGAGAGCCACAGGAAGCAATGAGTTAATGGCTCGTACTTATGGAATAAACACATCCCTCAATAAAATTATCGGACTTGGTTTTGCTAATGGACTAAGCGCCCTAAGTGGTTTTCTGATGGTGCAAATACAAGGCTTTGCCGACATAAATATGGGAATTGGAATTGTCATTATTGGATTGGCTTCGGTAATGATTGCAGATAAAATCAAGCCTAATCAAATACGTTTTTCGGTTTCCTCTGAACTGCTTTTTTTGATTGTGGGAACCCTGGTTTAT
>JBILVQ010000382.1:0-2540 GCA_044370375.1 Bacteroidia bacterium | reverse complement strand
AAAAGGGAAAATAGCCCTGCCATTTTCCCTTTTGTTTTGATGGATACTTTGAATTATTTTTTCTGGAAACGAATGGTTTCTATGCCTTTTTCCGGATGCGTAATTTTGATGAAATAACTGCCGGCGGCCAATTGTCTGCACTCCAAATTTTGTTTGCCGCCATTCATCCATTTGCTTTCCAAAACCCTGCCCGAGAAATCAATGATTTCAACTTTTCTGCTGGCCTGTCCATCGCCTAATTCTATCGTCAGCATTCCATCGGTGGGATTGGGATAAAGGGTGCTTCCTTGCTTTCCTTTGGCGATAATTCCTGTTGGAATAGGAATGATGTTGTGGGTTTGGTTGGTGTAAATGGGTGGGTTGAAGTCAAAATAAATTCTTGCCTGATTAACAATGTCGGTGCCCGGCAAATTGCCCGGATTTTGTTGTATCCTGAATTTTACAAAACCTTCACTGCCGGCAGGATTGGTAGTACTATCGGGCAGGTGAATTTGAAGAAAATCGAATATCAATTCTCCGTTCAATACTTGCCAATTGTAGCTATGACTGGAGGCACCGGGTATAATGGAATTGGCATTTAGTTCAGCAGGAACAGGACTTTTTATTCTTACCGTGTAAGCCGTATCATTTCCGGTATTCTGGAAGCGAATCCTGTAGGTTAATTCATCATTGTCATCAATAAAATCCTCCATCACAAAACCAAAACCTTGCCCATTTTGATGCAAAACGTGCATATCATTCGGGTCAAAGGAGCCAATCAAAGCATGACAGTCCTGGGCAGCGTTGTTTAGGGTATCGCAATCGTTGGCAATGCCTCCGCTAATGCTAGCGCTCATGCAATAGATGGTGCCAACGGTATCGCAACCCACCGAAACTTGAAAACTAAAGTTGCCACATTGTCCGGGTCCTAACAAACCGGCATTCACCTGATATTGTTGCGGTCCAACCAAAATCATCGAAGTGTCTGGAACAATTACCTGCAAGGAATCATGCAGCAGCAGGTTAATAACTACGTTAGAATCGCTTACTGTTCCTTGATTGCAATAGGTAACACCAACCCATTCCGTCATGCACGAGGATAGGTTCGTGGTACCAATATCAACCATCAAATCGCTACAGTAAACAAGGATGGAATCGCTGAAGTTGTTGTTGCCAATGGTATTAAACTGCCCGGGAAAATTCAGGGTGTAGCTTCCATCTGTCGGACATGAAACATTGTAATAAAGTGGGGGAGTCTCTGTAATTATATATGTGCCGGTATCCACATGCATGGAGTAATTTCCCAAGGAATCGGTATAAGTATAAAAGTCACCGCCATTGGCTAAAATGGGGCGATTCGGAATCCCTAATTCATTGGTATCAGGAACACAATTGCCATTCAAATCCTGATACACTTTTCCGCTGACAACATTGTTAACAAATTGACTATTGCTTGGATCGAAACGCCAAGAGTCATATTGAACGGCCCAAGGGGGTGAATAACCATTTCTACCGGGAATGATTACAAAATTCGTGACCGCAGTATCAACCAAGCCGTGAATGGCTTTTGAATTAGCCCAGCTTAAACATAAGGGTTTGTTTAAAATATGGGTTTCGATAATATTGGTGGTTTCATATAAAATTATTTGCTGAGAAAAAGTAAGTGTATTGCAGGTAAACATTGGTACCTCGTAATAGGAAATCACGAATCTTCTGAAGGGAGCTGTTCCATTCAGAGTGCTTTTTATTTGCCCGCCCTGCGAAGGATTAAGGTCCTGCCATGGTGCTAAAATACAATTGTTAACTTCAGTACCTATAAAGCAATTGGGTGCGTTTCCAACAAAGGTCCAAGTATTATAGGTCCCTGCAGTAGAAAGGTTAAAAGAAATTACACCATTAGATCCAACCGTAAGGCTATCATAGGGTCTGCCAAAAAAATCGAATGTAAAGCCTATGGGAATTGCGCCTGAAAAAATATCGTCAAGCAACGGCCCGACCGTATCACCGGCCGTAAATGGATCCGGATTATAAGCTATGCTGGATACTGAATAATTGCTTTGCGCTGAGCTTGTAAATTGCTGCAGAATTACAAAACTCAATCCCAATAAGAACTTTTTCATAGGGGTTATTTTTTATCAAAGGTATAATTTTATTTAAATTCGCAAATCATTTACCCCATGAAACTAAAATTTTTTCTTCCCCTTCTTGCGGTTGTTTTTTTGTTCAACCAAAATCTTTTGCTCGCCCAACAATGGAATTGGGCCACCATGGCCGGTGGTGGCGGTAATACCGACCAATGCTATCACATCGATTCAGATAGCCAGGGCAATGTTTACTGGACAGGTACGGTAAGTGGGGCCGTTAATTTCAGCGGTGTAACATTCAATACCGGCAATGCTATTTGGGGAGCCGTGGCCAAATACAACGCTGCCGGGGCTTTGCAATGGGTAAAGACCATTGAGTCAAGTTTATCCGGTTTCGATATTACCGCCTACGGTATCAGCATTGATGCCAACGACAATATTTACGTTTGTGGCGGTTTTGAAGGCACTGCCGTTTTT
>JBILVQ010000381.1:0-2553 GCA_044370375.1 Bacteroidia bacterium | reverse complement strand
TGAAGAATAGGGAGGCATCTTAAAAAAAACTACCTTGGTCGGGAAAAATTTTCCGACATGAAAAAACAGGTTCTATGCTGGTTGATATTGCTCTGCTCCTATTCAAGCTACGCGCAAATCAGGGAGGTAAAATATTATAACAATGAGTGGTTGAGTCGTGAGGTTCCGGAGAAAAAAGCAAAATTCTCGCTTAGCATTATTGATCGTCCTGACAGTAGTGTAACCCGTGAAATTAAGAATTTAAAGACCGGTGAAATTATAGACAGTAAGACCTACAAAGGAGAAGAACCGGTTGGGAAATGGATTTACAGCAGAGGCAATAGCACCGATGAATTAGATTATTCCTTCGAATTAAAATATCAAGAAAAACATTGCCGCGACAGCATTCCCGGGATAAAAGACTTTTCTAGCAACAATGATAGTTTACAATTTGTGGCTCCGGTGTTGGAAGAAGGAATAGACCTGATGAAATTTATTGTAAAACACATTGTTTACCCTGCAGAAGCCAAAGATCAGGGCATTATGGGACGAGTGTTCATAGGATTTACGCTGACGGAAAAGGGAGAAGTGGAAAACGTGGTTGTATTAAGAGGCAAACATATTTTATTGGATAAAGAAGCGGTGAGGGTTATCAGGAAACTCAAATTTAAGAATCCGGCACAATCAAAAGGAGAGGGAAAAAGAGTATGTCTGGCTTTGCCTATTTCCTTTCATTTGCGATAGTTTTAATTTTCTTGAAAACCATTTGGGGTAGAAAAGTCTTTGAATAAAGGAAAGATTCTTACCGGGCTTACACCTCAAAGCCTTGCCCATAATCGCTCATGGCCTGCATGATGGGCAAGAGTTTTTTACCTTCACGACTCAAGCTATACTCAACTTTTGGTGGCATTACATCAAATACCTTGCGGTTCACAACCCCTTGTTCTTCCAGTTCGCGCAAGACCTGCGACAACATTTTATCATTTATGCTCACGAGGACTTTTTTCAATTCCCCGAAACGCAATTTACCTTCCCGTAAATTCCAAATAACAATGCCTTTCCATCGTCCACCTACAATTTGAAGGGTAAGGTCCACCGGGCAATAATAGAAAGCTCCGTTTAGTTTATATCTTTTCATTTGCCTTAATTTTTTACAAAGTAAAGCAAGAGAAAATCACTTACCAAAAAGATAGCACTTCCTTTTCGGTAAGTAACTCCTGTGCTAGACCTTAAGCACCTAGTTTTGTGGTCTAAAATAAACGCAATGAAAGAAGCAAAACTCTTAATTACAGACGAACAAGCATCACCGATCGCACAAACGGCCTATGCGGTTTCAAAGGCCATCCTCATGGCCGATTGGGAAAAATTGGATGGATTGCTAGACCCCAAATTTACCTATACCGGTGATGCCTATCATTTTAGCAAAGACGAATACATTGCCTTCATGCAAGACATGCGAGGAGCATTTTCAAACTTTGAAATGACACTAGAGAAAACCATCACAGAAAATGATTTTTGTTCTATTCGATTCAGTTCGAAAGTGGTGAATACCGGTAGTTTTATGGGTTCACCGGCCAACCAAAAAAACATCACGGTTACCGGAATATTTCAACGCAAAATAGTTGATGGCAAGCTTGTTCAAGAATGGCAAACCACCGATTTATTAGGAACCATGAACCAAATTGGACTGGGTGCAACCCTTGGTTATGCCATATTTGTGTCAGGATTTAAAGTAAAATCCAAACCCTTGAAAAGAAAGCCAAACCACTTCCTGCATATTGATGGTAAAGTCAGCAACTTCGACCGACTGGATGCAAAAGCCAAGAACAAATACCTCAAGCAATTCTGAAGGTACTCGGCAACAGCTAAAAAAGAATTGAGACAATGATCTTCTGAAAAATTAGAATAGCAAATAAAGGGCAAATTAAATGGTTTGCAGCTAAGGTAAAGACCCATCAGCGAATGAAATTTCTTAGCTTTACTGGTCCTATGAAATAGGGCCATTGCGAAATTTCAGACCATCATGAATCTCTCTTTTGGGCGAATAAAATATGTCGTGAATTGTTCATGGCTCATCTTGCCTGTGCTTGTATGGAATATCGTTTTCGCTAAACATTTGCCACCCTTGTTTCAGGAGGAGAACTTTTGGAAGGACATCCCTCCCCTGCTTTCGATGTTAGAGAATGTCAGCAGGATAGCACTTTTTGCTTTCACCTTCCTGATGCCTTTGAATTTGTCCGCTGCAAAGAACAAAAAAGCCTGGGGCATTTACCTTAGCGGACTCATTGTTTATTGGCTTTCTTGGCTGCTTTTAATGAAAATGCCACAAAGTGCATGGAGCCAATCGCTGCCGGGTATTATGGCTCCGGCCTATACACCCATTCTTTGGTTATGGGGCCTTTGGCTCCTTGGAGGCGAACCTTTTTTAAAATTTCCTTTCAGTACAAAGGTCTTTCCCATCCTTTGTCTTCTCTTTCTCTTTTTGCATAATCTGCATACATTCCTTATTTTTGAAAGATTTAATTGAAACGAAAAACCTTAATCTCGCTGGATGGATCTGGTCAAAACGATTGA
>JBILVQ010000122.1:0-9371 GCA_044370375.1 Bacteroidia bacterium | reverse complement strand
TGTTGATAAACCATTACCCACAAATCTTTTCTTCCTCATTTATTAACGTTGAACCTTTCGTTTTGTTGATAGCACCTCCTAATTATTCTTGAAACTTTTTCTTTTTTGACCATTTTGAATCAATTTAGATTCTTTTTTTTCTTTTTTACAGGTTTTCAACATAATTTAGGCAAGAAATTAACAGGTTGTAAAGAAGTTTAATAACAAGTCTTTTTACTTTTGTACCATGAAATCAAAAACAATTGCATTTGGGTCTGATCATGCAGGTTTTGGAATGAAACAACATTTTTTGCAACTTATTAGGGAAATGGGCCATGATTGCCTGGATTTTGGTTGTTTTTCTGAAGAAAGTGTTGATTATCCAGATTTTGTTCATCCTGTGGCTAAATCTGTTGAAATTGGTGAAGCTACCGTTGGAATTCTTTTTTGTGGCAGTGGTAATGGTGTAGCCATTGCTGCCAATAAACATTTAGGGATTAGGGCTGCGTTGTGTTGGAATAAGGAAATTACCTCCCTTTCTAGGATGCACAATGATGCCAATGTTCTTTGTATTCCGGCAAGGTTTATTAGCACCGATGAAGCCTCAGAAATGATTATTACTTTTCTTTCAACCGATTTTGAAGGAGGGAGACATCAGAAAAGAGTGGATAAAATTTCTATTTTTTAATTGATGAACAAGAGCGAAAACTTTTTTCAACAATCTTCCCATTATGCCAAAGATAAAGGAATAAGGGAGGTTTTATTACAAAGAATTCAAAAAGAAGAGAAGAAACTTTCTTTTGGAAAAACCTACATCGATAAATATGAGCTGGCTAAAAACAGGGTTTCTTTTGTTCGTTCCAGGGCTATAGAAAATGCAGATCGCTTAATTCTTGATTTTGAGTCACTTTGGATCAAATTAGGAGGAAAATGCTTGTGGACAGTTGATAATGCTCATTTTGCAGAGGAAATTAAAAACCTGATTGTACAACATGGTTTTAGAAATCTGGGCTATTCAGATTCCTCCCTTTTACAAGAAACTTCGATAGTTTCTACACTTAGGAATGAAGGGCTTTCTCTGCAACGAATTGAGCAGGAAGTTGAATTGAATTGTGATGTTACCATACAAATGGCTGATTGGGCCGTTGTTGATTCAGGATTGCTGTCTGTTAATGAATGGAATCAAGGCGGATTAAGAGAACGTGGCAATGCCAAACTCAATATTTTTTTATTGCCCATTAACCATTTTGTGCAACAACTAACGGATATTGAATTGTTAACTTCTTTCCAAGCAATTCACACACGTGGAATTGCCGGTTTTCCCTACCAATCATTTATTTCTCCCGCGGCCGAAAATTGGGTGGTTTTTATCGATAATAACCGAACAGCGTTGATGGAAGATGCACGTTTAAGGCCATCTTTGAAGTGTATCAATTGTCAAGCTTGTTTCGAGGTTTGTCCTGTTGGACAGACCATTGGAGATGAGGCATGGCAATCACCTTATAAAGGCCCTATTGGTGCTATTTTCAACCCGAAATATTTAGAAAACGAGTATTACCAAGATCAAGTCCTTGCAACCACTTCCTGTGGAAAATGTCAGGATGTTTGTCCGGTTAATATACCCTTGACCGAAATCCTCCATTATTCTAAACAAAAATTTGTTTTAGAACGGCCTTCTAAGACAGAGAAATTAGTTTATTTCTTTTGGAAAAGCGGAATGGAAAAGCGCAGTAAATTGGAGAAAGGGGGTTCTAAGTTGAAGAATTTTATGTTGCGTCAGTTTTTTCGAAAAAGTTGGGGCGACCAAAGAAATTTACCTGAAGTTTCTGCAAAATCATTCAATCAGCTGTGGAAAGAAAGGAAAGGGATATGAATCATGAGAATTTTTCTTTTCTATTGGTTGATTTTTATTTTATGTTCTTGTAAATCAAATGATTACAAGGAAAATAAGATAAATTTTGCCGAACATATTGGTCCAATTTTTCACCAGAAGTGTGCTCCTTGTCATCACAAGGGTCAGGTGGGTCCTATTGAACTAATCCGCTATGAAGAAATAAAGAAAAGAGCTAAGTTGTTGTTGAGGGTGATGGAATCAGGATACATGCCCCCTTGGCCGGCCGATCCAACCTATTCAAGATTTGTTGGTGAATTGTTTCTTCGAAAAGGAGAGATTGATAGCCTTAGGATTTGGATCAATGAAGGAATGCTGGCCGGTCCGTTGGATCAATTAAAAATTCCTGCATTTTCATCATCCAATTCAAGTTTTGGCCAACCCGATTTTTCTATCTCATTTAAAGAAAAAATTCCTTTGAAAGGAGATGGATTGGATGATTTTTTTCTAGTTAAAATACCATTTGAATTTCCAACTGACACATTTGTGAAGATGATAGAATTTGTTCCAGGTAATTCGAAGTTGGTGCATCATGTCAATGGTCATATTATCCAGTACGATCATGGGGCAAAAAAGGATTTATTTCAAAAGCCATACTATTTGGCCAGCGATACAATGGCCGAAGCTCATGAGGTTTATTCTCAATTAAAAGTTCAGAACGATGACGCTAGTTTTCCTATGCTTACCCAAAGTGTGGTGAATTATTTACCGGGTGTTATGTCAAGAAATTACCCTGATGGTATTGGAGGGTTTAAGTTAAGAAAAATTGGCTATGTCTTGTTTAGAGACATTCATTACGGACCCAGTTATCGAGATACCAGCGATAGTTCTTTCGTTAATTTTTATTTTGGACCAGAGCAAGATTACAGGCCTTTTGTGGAAATTCAAATGGGTACACTGGGCATAACGGATATTGTTCCCCCTTTGTATTTGAAGCCTGGTGATAAGAAGACTTTTTATTCCGAGTATATCGTGCCTCAAAAACTTTCCCTGATAACAATTAATCCGCACATGCATAAATTGGGTGTGTCCTTTTTGGCTTATGCGGTAAGTTTATCCGGTGATACAATTCCCTTGATACGGATCCCCAAGTGGGATTTTAATTGGCAGTTTTTCTATACTTTCCAAAAGCCGGTTGTTCTTGAAAAAGGAACCAAGATAAGAATGGAGGGTTTGTTTGACAATACGATCAATAATCCCAACAATCCTTTTCATCCGCCCCAAATTGTTAGTGAACGTGCCGGAAGTATGCGTACCACTGATGAGATGTTCCAGTTTATTATCTCTGCACTGCCTTACCGTTCGGGTGATGAAGATATCAACCTTGATAATGTTCCACGTGGAACAAATGTAAATTTGAAATGATTAAATATGATGTAATTGTTGTTGGTGCTGGTCATGCCGGTTGTGAAGCCGCTGCTGCAGCCGCCAACATGGGATCCATGGTTTTGTTAATTACCATGAACATGCAGAACATTGCCCAAATGAGTTGTAATCCCGCCATGGGAGGTATTGCCAAGGGTCAGATTGTTAGAGAAATTGATGCCATGGGTGGTTATAGTGGTATCGTTTCTGACCGCTCTGCTATCCAATTCAGGATGCTAAACCGTAGTAAGGGTCCTGCTATGTGGAGTCCTCGAACACAAAACGACCGTATGTTGTTTGCCGAGGAGTGGAGAATAATGCTTGAACAAACACCCAACGTTCACTTTCTTCAAGACACGGTTAGTGAAATATTGATTGAAAATTATCAAACCACCGGAGTTAAAACGGGGATGGGATTAATGGTTAATGGCTCAACCGTGATTCTTACCTCCGGAACATTTTTGAATGGAATTATCCATATTGGAGAAAAGCAGTTTGGTGGTGGTAGATCAGGAGAAAAGGCAAGTACTGGCATTACCGAGCAACTTGTTAGTTTAGGTTTCCATGCCGGAAGGATGAAGACAGGAACCCCTCCTCGAATCGATGGTAGGTCTTTAGATTATTCCAAAATGGAAGCACAGCCTGGCGATGAACAGCCAGAACGCTTTTCTTATTTACCTGAAATTCCGAAATTGAGCAAACAGCTCGATTGTCATATCACCTATACCAACGCCTTGGTACATGAAATTTTGCAAACCGGTTTCGAAAAATCTCCTATGTTTCAGGGACGTATTTCAGGACTTGGTCCGAGGTATTGTCCTTCGATTGAGGACAAGATTGTAAGATTTTCAGAGAGGGAGCGACACCAATTATTCGTTGAACCTGAGGGATGGAGAACGATTGAAATTTACCTGAATGGTTTCTCAACAAGCTTACCGGAGGATGTTCAATTGAAAGCCCTGCAGCAAATACCGGGGTTAGAGAAGGCTAGGGTTTTCAGACCCGGATATGCCATTGAATACGATTTTTTTCCACCCACCCAATTGAAGCTTAGTCTTGAAACCAAGGATGTAAAAGGATTGTTTTTTGCCGGTCAGATAAACGGCACAACCGGATACGAAGAAGCTGCCTGCCAAGGTTTGATGGCTGGAATTAATGCGCACTTATTGGTTCATCAGAAAGAGCCATTGATACTGGATAGAAGTGAGGCATACATTGGTGTTTTAATTGACGATTTGGTTACCAAGGGTACCGATGAGCCCTACCGTATGTTTACCAGTCGTGCGGAATATAGAATTCTTTTGCGGCAAGATAATGCCGATTTAAGACTTACTCCGCTTTCCAACCGAATAGGGCTTGCTTCTGCTGAGCGTTTGAAACGTGTAGAGGAAAAGGTCAATGCAGCCAATGAAATAGTTAAGTATTTTAAGGAGGAGAGTGTTGACCCACTCGAGATGAATCCTTTGCTAGAAGAAAAAGATAGCGCCTTGCTAAACCAAAAGGTTAAGTTGTTTTCTGTTTTGAGTCGACCGGGTATTTCACTTCCTGAAATCCGCCAACGGATTCAGAAGGTTTCTATTGATCTGTTGTCTTTCGAAGACGAGTTTGTAGAACAAGCAGAGATTCTGATGAAATACGAAGGCTACATTAAGCGAGAAAAGGATCAGGCAGACAAGACCAAAAGATTAGAGAATGTTAAGCTTCCGGCTAACTTGGAATATCAATTAATGACATCCTTAAGTGCTGAGGCGCGACAAAAGTTAAGTTCAGTTCAACCCCAAACATTAGGTCAGGCCGCCCGAATCAGCGGTGTATCTCCATCTGATATTTCGGTTTTAATGGTGTATATTGGCCGCTAATTGTTTCACGTGAAACATCATGAAAAAAACAGAAAAAGTAAACAATTGTCCAATTTGTAATTCGGATGGTTTTGCACATTATCTCGACTGTAAGGACTTTACCGTAAGCGGGGAGATATTCAGGTTGGTGCAATGTTCAAGCTGTAGCCTGGTGGTTACCTCCCCTCGTCCTGATTTGAATTCCCTGGGTGCTTATTATGCCTCGGAAGATTATATTTCGCATACTGAAACACAAAGGGGACTCATCAATAGGATTTATTTGTTGGCCAGAAGAATTGCTCTTAGCAGGAAGAAAAAAATCATCAATGAACGCTTTTCAGCGAAAGGGCAATTACTAGACTATGGTTGCGGTACCGGGGCCTTTTTAAAAGCCATGTCCGATGATGGTTGGAAAACCAACGGAATAGAGCCTGATGATGGGGCAAGAAGAATTGCAGCCAAAAGGAATAACCAGGAAATTTTTACTCCTGAACAGATGCAAGGATTCAAAGAGTCCAGCTATGATGTGATAACACTATGGCACGTTCTGGAGCATGTTCCGGAACCGATGGTAGCCTGTAAAGAATTTTTCCGTTTGTTGAAACCAGGAGGAAAGCTTATTCTGGCCCTTCCCAATCATCTTAGTCAGGATGCACAAAAATATCGAGGAGCCTGGGCTGCTTACGATGTGCCAAGGCACCTGTTCCACTTTAACTCATTGAATATCAAGAGCATAGGGAGAAGGGTGGGTTTCGCTAACGTAGAGATACTTCCAATGAAAATGGACGCGTTTTATATTTCTTGGCTCAGCGAACAATATTTGAAACATTCCATGGCTCCGGTAAGGGCCTTTTTCGCAGGGCTTAGCAGCAATCTCTTTGCGTCTAATCATCCGGAAAAGGGTTATAGCAGTCAACTATACATACTCTCCAAATGAAGAATGAATATCAACCCGGTTGGGTTTCTATGTTGGGTGGCGGTCAGCTTGGTAAAATGTTTATTGCTGAGGCCAT
This sequence comes from Bacteroidia bacterium, assembly GCA_044370375.1. GTDB lineage: Bacteria > Bacteroidota > Bacteroidia > UBA4408 > UBA4408 > JBILVQ01. The sequence continues at coordinate 3,285 of JBILVQ010000122.1, read as the reverse complement.
GCGTTACGACCTAAAGGTCCGTGTACTGGATCCCGACCCAAACTGTCCCTGCGCCTCTTATGCCCATGAATTTGTTTGTGGTTCTTTTCAGGATGAGGAAACGGTTTTGCGCTTTTGTGAACCCGGCCATCCTGTTACCATCGAAATCGAGCATGTGAATATTGAGGCCCTTAAAGCGCTTAAAGCCAAAGGCATTAAGGTGGTTCCTGATCCGGAAATCCTAGAAATGATTCAGGACAAGGGTTTACAGAAATTGTTTTATCAAAAAAATCAAATTCCTACAGCTCCCTTTGAGCTAGTGGATGATCCCCAAACGTTTGCACCGCAAAAAAACGCATTTCCTTTCGTTCAGAAGACGCGAAAGGGGGGCTATGACGGCAAAGGGGTGTTGTTGGTAAAAAGCGCGCCAGAGTGGCCTCAAAATGCCCTAAATGGCCCTTCGGTTATCGAAAGCCTGGTGAGGATTAAAAAAGAACTCGGGGTTTTGGTGGCATCAGATGGTTCAGGAGATTATAAAGTTTATGAACCAGTAGAAATGGTGTTCGATCAGGAAGCCAATTTGGTTGACTATTTGGTTTATCCCTCGAGTCTTGATGCAACCATTCTGGATAGGGCCAAAAGCCTGGCCCTAAAGTTATCCCAATCGTTAAACCTATGCGGTTTGTTGGCCGTGGAAATGTTTTTAACCTCGGATAATGAGTTGTTGGTGAATGAAGTCGCCCCACGCACCCACAACAGTGGTCATGCAGGAATTGAGGCGGCTATAACTTCTCAATTTGAACAACATGTTCGAATTATGGCTGGGCTATCCCCCGGCGACCCTACCATGCTGTTTTCTGCGGCCATGATTAACTTATTGGGAGAACCTGGATACATGGGCCCTCCAAAATATAAAGGCCTTAAGGAATTGGCCCGGATACCGGGGATGTACATCCATTTGTACGGAAAGAAAGAAATGAAACCCGGAAGAAAAATGGGCCATCTTACTTTAATTGCCTTGCCAAACGAAAATATTTTGGAAAAGGTTTTTATGGTAAAGAAAATGATAAGCGAAGGTTAAAAAAGGATAGAAAAAGAATAATTTTTTCATCTTTACCGCATAAACGAAAATAGCATGAGTTTTTCTGTTGGAATAATAATGGGTAGTTTTTCCGATTGGGATGTGATGGAACTTGCCGTAAAGGCCTTGGAGGAATTCAATGTCTCTTGTGAAGTAAACATTGTTTCGGCCCACAGAACGCCAGATTCCATGATGCAATATGCTCAGAGCGCAGCAGATCGGGGTTTGAAGGTTATTATTGCCGGTGCCGGTGGCGCAGCTCATTTGCCCGGTATGGTTGCTGCCTCAACAGTGTTGCCTGTTATTGGCGTGCCGGTAAAGTCTTCAAATTCTTTGGATGGTTGGGATTCTTTATTGTCTATTGTTCAAATGCCCAAAGGTGTACCGGTAGCAACGGTGGCTGTAAATGCTGCCTACAATGCAGGGCTGCTTGCTTTGCAAATATTGGCCCTTCAGGATGCTTCATTAACAAAAGCACTACAGCAATTTAAACAGCAGCAAAAGCAACAGGTTCAGCAAATGAACCACGACCTGAAGGATGTTTTAAAGAACTCGAAAAACGCTACCGGAAATTTCTAATCATGAAATCAATCCTTGTTTTTTTTCTCTGTCTTTTAACGCTTTCTGCCGAAACATTCGGAGGAAATGAAAATCTTTTGCTGGGTGCCCGTCAGGCGGGTTTGGCAGGAGGAGGAATGTGCATCAGCGACTTGTGGGCGGTACAAACCAACCAGGCGGCCCTTACAGGATTGGAAAAAACACAGGCCGGAGTTTTTTTGGCTCAGCCCTTTATGGTTAAAGAATTAAGCAGAGCTGCCTTTGCCGTTGCCGTTCCTAAAAAGTTTGGCGTTTTGGCACTCTCATTCAACAGAATGGGCTACAAGCTTTACCGCGATTCAAAAGTGGGCTTAGCGTTTGCCAGATCTTTCGGACCCAAGTTTTCTGCTGCTATTCAGCTAGATTATTTGTCGACCTATATCGGTGAAAATTACGGAACAAGAGGAAGCATTGCGGCAGAGGTTTCCTTGCTAGCAGAATTAACGCCCAAATTAAAAATGGGTTTTCATTTGTTTAATCCTACAAAAGCCAGCCTGGCCGATTATAACAAGGAAAAAATTCCAACCATTGCAAAGCTCGGCCTGGCTTATTTGGTATCGGCCAAAATCCATGTTTTAATGGAGGTTGAAAAGGATTTGATTAACAAGCCGGTTGTTAGGGCTGCTTTGGAATATTTTCCGGTTAATTTTCTTTACATCAGGGCTGGTGTTGCCAGTAATCCAGCACTTAATGCCGCCGGTTTCGGACTGCAATGGAAAAAGGTGAGGATTGATTTGGCTGCAAGTTTTCACCCCCAGCTGGGATATACCCCTAACCTGGGGTTATTGTATTCTTTTTGAGATAGTCGCAACTATTTTTTTTCTGTGGTAATGAGCTAAGCCTATTCCTGTTAGGTTGGTTAAAAGGTCTGCTGGGTCAAAGCTGCGATGTGCTGCCCAATAGGGTTGCAAAATTTCAAAGGAAGCAGCCGGAATAAGGAATAAAAGCAGGGCAAAGTTTTCTGTTTTTTTTGCCCAGGGCTTAAGGCTAGCGCTCCAATAGAACAAAAGCACCCAAACAAAAAACAAAGTAAAGTGAATGATTTTATCGATGTGGTATTGGCCCAAAAAACCGCCACCGGGTATTTTATCTCCGGGCCAGAAATAGACCAGTACAATAACCCAACACCAAAGGAAAAAGAATACCCTGTGTTGTTGAAGAATGAAGGAAGTCAGGCGCAAAGCCGGAACCAAAGAACAGGTTTAGTGTCCTATTAGGGCTTTGTAATCTGCGGCAGACAACAAACCATTAACATCGGCTGCGTTATCTACTTCCACCTTTATCATCCAGCCTTCTCCGTATGGGTCTTTGTTAACGTTTTCTGGCGCAGACTCAAGGGCAGCATTAAATTCCAAAACCTTTCCTGAAACAGGCATGAACAAATCAGAAACTGTTTTTACAGCTTCTACGGTTCCGAAAATTTCTTCATGATTGACATGCTGACCAATGGTAGAAATATCTACGTAAACAATATCTCCCAATTCGCCTTGAGCAAACTCTGTAATTCCGATAATGGCAGTGTTTCCGTCAAGTTTAATCCATTCGTGGTCTTTGGTGTATTTTAAATTTTCGGGGAAGTTCATGGTTGATTTGTTTTTGACAAACGTAAAATTTTTTTTTAGAATTAT
>JBILVQ010000380.1:0-2562 GCA_044370375.1 Bacteroidia bacterium | reverse complement strand
CCGAAAAATTGGAGATGCGCGGAGAACCGGTGAACGTTAGCAACATTGAGAAAAACATCAAAGAAGAATTGGAATCACTGAAACAACGTTTCAACAATTTTTCGAATGAGGGCAGAGAAACCAAAAACCGTTACCAACCGGGCGTGCGGGGCTTCTTTGAAAAAGTGATAGATTTGTTCATCACCTTGGTGGCTTATGCCGGAAGGGCCTTTTTGAAAATCATCGGCATTGCCTTTATCATTATTGGAGGCGTGTTTGTAGGTTCCATCATCTCCATTGCATTTGGCGGTAAAGGATTAATTACCGTGAACGATTGGATGGCCGGGCAGTTTACGCTCGATGAAATACTCAATAAATTCTTCATCAATACAGACCAAATAATGTGGGCCAAAATTAGTCTGGTATTGTTGGTAGGCGTACCCATGCTGCTGTTGGCTTACCAGGGCATCAGGATACTGTTTAAAGTAAAACACCGTCAGCGTTGGTTAGGCATCAGCACGGCCATATTGTGGGTGGTAGGTTTGGTGATATTGATACAGGTGGTTGCCGACATGAAAGATGAATTCCGCGAAAGAGGTGTAAAGCGGCAAGTGGTGAACCTCAACATCCCTCCGGGCAACACGCTTTATTTGAAATCATTGGCGGTGAACTACGATGTTTGGGACGAAGATGACCACCGCGGAAGATGGCATGTAGAGATGGAAGACAACATGGAAATGAAAATCTACTATCCTACCATCAACATAGAGAAAAGCGAAACCGATTCCTTTCAGTTGATCATTCGGAAAGGGGCGATGGCCAGGGGACAAAAGATAGCGGGCATCAGGGCGGATCAGATAGGCTACTCCTTAGAGCAAAGAGACTCTACCCTGTTGTTGAACCCCTATTTTACGGTAGCAGCGGATGAAAAATACCGCGGACAAAAAGTAAAGCTTACCTTAAAGGTACCGCAAGGAAAAATGGTCTATTTGGACCCGAGTGCAGAGAACATCATTTACGATATTGAGAATATCACCAACACCTATGATGGTGACATGATTAACCGTAGATGGATCATGGGAGAAACGGGTTTGCGTTGTGTAGATTGTGATGGACTGTATGGTGATGGGAAGAAAGAACGTTCATCGGGCAGGAACCAACGAGACGAAGAAGAGGAAGAGTTCTAAATAAAACGACACTTTAGAAAAAATAATCGCATCAAGCAATTGGTGCGATTTTTTTTTATGGGTTGACAGGTTGCAGAATGGCAAAGGGCAATGAGGGATGTCCCAAGCTGGCGAAGAAAAAAATGTTGGGCGCTTAGCGCAAGAAAGAGTTGGCTGGAAAAGATGTGTGGCAAACAGAAAAAAAACTACAGGAAGTTGACAATTATGGATTAATCAGCGTCAGAAAAAATATTGACTCTTTCGATAAGCACCTCTTGATCGGAGGAGCGTCTCCAGGAAACATCATAAACGAAATGGACCAATTCGTTTTGGGTATTAAAATGGTAGGCGGTCATGAAGGAAGCATTAAACTTACTTTCATCGAGCCAATGTTTCGGGACCTTCTTGGAGAGGCTGTTGGTACCGAGCAGATCGAGCAGGATGGTTCGATTGCGGTGGAGGACCTTATCGATTTTGAGGATGGTTTCGGTGGACTCTTTGGTAAGTCTCTTGTGAAAAGAAGATTTACAGGTAGAGGAGCAGAACAATTTATCGGTTCTACCAACGATGGCTGCATTGCAAGCTTTACAATTCCTATTCATAACTGAATAATTTCGAATAAAGGATAAAAGACGAGAAAACTAATTAGTCGTCCCAGAGACGTTTAAGAAACGTTTAAGTACGACTATTTTTCAAATATCTTGATTTTTTCAATTCGCGCCTAAAATTTCTAAAAAAAATTTCTTGACCTTTGGTACAACAAAAAAGAGATGAGTCTGCTTGCTACAAATATCCTTCAGCGGAAAGCGCCAAAAGTGCTGTCATTGCAGGCCTTACAAGGTGTAGAAGCAAGCAAATATTGGAGAGCTTTGTTGATGGTTGATAAGGGGGATGGGGGTGTTAAGTGGGCTGGGTGTGTTAAGGAATTGTTAGGAGAGGGAGGGAGGAGTGAAAGAGAAGGTTGCAAAAACGGTTCCTATAAATTTTTATTGCAGTAAGCCAACAGCAATCACAAACAATTTCAATGGGTAAACAAATAGTAATTAAAAAAAACAAATTTCATGGGAACACTAAGAATTTACGGAACGATTGATATCAATCAATTTTGGCCAAATGGATCAGCAGATGCTGATACCACGAAAATTAAGCTTATTGTGGGCGAAGAAGCATTTGAGTACAAAGAAGAAAATGAAAATATATTCTCGAAAACTTTTGCATTTAATGATGCAATTTCAAAAGGACAAGGCAATAAGCCTGTTATCAAAACGAGTAAAAGGGACGGGACGAAAACCATAACCATAAGACTACAAGGTGTTGACGCTCCTGAGCTTCACTATAAAGCTGCACCTTTGAAAAGAACCTCAGATATTAGTGAAGAAGAACGAAGCAAATTTAACGCCATAAATGAAGAACGTAG
>JBILVQ010000121.1:0-9377 GCA_044370375.1 Bacteroidia bacterium | reverse complement strand
CTGCCAACTCCTTTTGCCACACCACCAAACCGGCAGCATTCATCAAACGAAGCTGACAAGATTGGCTTGAAAAATTTTGTACGGTTAATAGGTCATTAACAGGATTAGGGAAAACCGAAAACAACTGTGAATCATCCTGTTGTTCTGTTAAGGCAGCGGGTGTGTCAAAAGCCAAATCGTCAACATTCAGGTATAAGCAATCTCCTGTGCTTGCGTTCGAACAAAAACCATTGCCTGAAGATTTAAAAAAGATAACCACGCTATCCGGCATAACCCCCGGCATAAGATCTTGAATCAAGACCTGAAAGGGTTCAAAGGCAGCGGATGCAGGACCAAGCCGCTTGGTGCCAAATCCAACAGTATCTACCTTGTGCAGTGCAACATTAAACTTTTTGAGCAATACCCAAACTATGGCAGAGTCAACGCTTGTGTTGGTATTCGTGGTATCGTACAAGTAATAACCATCCAAACTTACCGGCTTGCCGCTAACAGGAGTTCCCGCCAAATGGTACTCGGTTGAAAACAAAGGGAGGTTCCCATTCACTGCAATTCCCGGTGAATAGTAATACCAATTCCAAACAGAAAGTGAATTACTTCCGGTTCGGGCCACGTTGGTATCAATGCCTGAACCAAATTGTCCGCCAAGCGACCAGCCCGCCGGTGCTCCGGTACTATTGCTTTCAAAGCTTCCGTTAATGATTTGTGCCTGCAAACTACTGTTACCAAGCAGCGCAAGCACTAGCAGCAAGGCAAGGGCCCTGTTGCTCAATGCGAAAAAAGAAATTAAATTTTTCATGGTGATTATTTTAAAAGCAAAGTTAGGTTGGCATTAGGAAAGAAGGATGTAAAATTCGGCATTAAAATGGTAAAATTCATCTGTTAATACCTGCTTTCTGCAAACGCTATCATCACCAAGTCTTTTTAGGAACCAATAGAAGCCACCAGGTAACTTTAGGCCTGTTTCCTGAAGTCTTTGGTGGCCAATCCTGTGTGCGTTTTAAAGAATTTCGAAAAATGAGAAGGATCAGTAAAGTTTAGCTGAAAGGCAATTTCCTTAATGGTTAAATCAGAATGATGCAAAAGTCGTTTGGCTTCTAATATCAGCCTATCGAAAATCATTTCACTGGCCGTTTTGGCACAAAATTTTTTACAAACCTCGTTCAAATGCTTCTCAGTAATATTGAGCAATGCAGCATATTCTTTTACCTTATGGATGATTAAAAAATTCTTTTCCAGCAATCGCTTGAAGTCGCGGTAAAGGGTGGAATTGGATTCTTTGTGTTGAGCGGGTTGTTGCAATCGGTAAAATTGGAGGCAATGTAAAAGCAATACATTCAAATAAGATTGAATGATATCATGAGAGAGTGAATTCTCTTGATTAAATTCCTGTTCAATGCTTTTTACCAATTTAAAAACCGTATCGAAAGAAGAATGGTTTAACTCCAAAACAGGCAATCCTTCATTGTTGTTAAGAAAGGGAAGCCCGATGAGCAAATCGGCCTGGATTGACTTACCAGTCCAGTATTCATCATTGAATAAAATTACATAGCCATAAGTACCCAAACCACGACTTACTTTGTGCACCTGGCCGGGAGAAACAAAGTGTACACTTAATTCTTTTATGGGATAGTGATTAAAATCTATTTCGTGTACACCTCCTCCTTTTGGAAAAAGAAAAATCTCATAGTAACGGTGGCGATGTGGAACGGAAGTGTCGTAACCTGTTTTAAGCTCAAGCGGAACCAAACGAAAGAACCCACCTGTTTGTTCTTGCTCAGGATTGGAATGAACAGGAATGGAGGCGGGCTCTTTCTTCATCATCTTTTAGGACAATGTACTATCTGGTAATCTGAATCCTTTTTACCATCAGTTGGTCATTGCTTCTAACACTGAACAAATAAACACCTGCGGGTAGATCAGAAGTATTGATATTAATTTTTTCGGTGTCGTTTGTAACACGCAAACTCTCCTGCTTAACGGTCTCGCCAAGCAAATTAACCAATGTAATCTCAGCTTGCGACAAATAAGGCAACGAAAACTCGTCACTTGCCGGATTAGGATACAAGGTCAAACCTTGTGCGGCATTGCCTTGAATTTCTTCAACCGGCAAAATATAGTTGACAGTAAACTGCTGGTAAATATTATGTCCGAAATCGCCATTGAAGGTTTTAATCAATTGATTGGTGGAGGCATCCCTGATACGGAAAAATCCGCTTCCCTGCGCGCTATTCGCCCAAAAAGAAAGACCATCATTCCCTTGATCTGTTAGGTAAACGGTATAGCAACCGGTTCCCAAAGTAAGGGTATCGCGGTAGGTGGTATTCGCCTGCAAACCTGTACGTTGAAGAATGGGTAATCCTACAGAGTCTTTTAAGGTAAACTCCGTCTCATATCCGTAATTGTTGGTTTTTAATTCGAAAATCAATTTAGAAGGATAATATGGCGTTCCTTCAAAATCACTGCGCAGCGTGTCATTATACGCGTACTGATCAGCTGCACCGTTCGGATTCTTTACATAGGCAATAAACTGCGGTTGATTGCTGCTTTGCCAATTGGGCGTAGGAAGTTCAACCTGTGTGGTTTTCATAAACTCAAGATTACCATTCCAGGTATAGGTTGACATGGTACCTCCAACACGACCATAAACAATTGTTAAAGAAGTAAGGGTGGTTGATCCGGTATTTTTTATGGTGATTAAGGGCTTATCGCACAAAGGATTCAGGCGGCCGAATTCGGTTCTGCGAGAAGGCTTGGTGATAAAATCAATAGCCGCATCAGAAGTAAAATTAGCTGGACCATAGGCTACGAGTTGATTGTTGACCCGATAATTGGAAGATCCGGGATTACCAACTGGGGGCAAAGTATAGTCGATGGGCAAGGCCTGGCCCGGTGTAGCAATTCCATCTAATTCATACTCCGCTACATCTACCGCAGCACCAGGGCACCAACCGGCACGATCATACACCCAAGTTCCACCTTGCGGATAAATAGGATTATCGCCACAGAATTTCCACACCTGACGGGTTAAATCAACCGAGTTGTTAACGCGAATGGTATGATTTCGTGGTATAAATTCTCCCTCCTGTCCGTGACCGGAAATTGCACTTCTGATTTTAAATTGGGCAGCATTGGCAGAGAGAGGAAGTGTTCTTGGCTCAAAATGTACGTTATTAACGATATCATTGTAAGACGGAAAAACCCAGCTGCCACTAGGCCATATTTGTTGTAAACTCATTACATCGCGTGGTGGAGTTCCTTCGGTAAAAACAAACTTGATGTCATTGTCTTCCTGATAAGCTCCGTCTTCCATGGCCATAAAACGTTTCCCTTTCAAAATGGGGGCGTAATCCGTTACATCAAACTCCCATGTTTTTCCGATTAATCCGTTCATGTTGAGATTAATTCCATAGGGAGTGATAAAGTTGATTAACTCTACACGCATCGGACGTTTGCGGTAATAGTTCATTTGGCTAATGTTGAACGTATCTGTAGGGTTCGTAAACAGGGTATCCACCACAGCTCCGGCCGTGTTGTAAACAAAATTATTGCCGGCCTGCCAACCATAAACCGTGTCTATCGCAACCAGGTTGTTACTGATAACCTGATAAGAAGACACAGAAACACCTGAACTCAGCACAGAATCCAATACAGTTGTTGTAATCACTGTATCGGTGTAGCTTCCTTGAATAAGCAACAAATTAGGACGCTGACCTAAATCGCTAAAATTCATGTACAAATCCGCACCACGAATACTTCTCCAAGAGGGATTGATTACTTGTGTATTGGCCAGGATTGGCGAATTGTCTGTAATGCTTGAACCACTGCCTTCATTCAATGGATAATACGCTGTTAAAAAGGCGTAATCAGGGTGCGAAGGCTGAATGCTTTGGTGCATTAGCAGGCGGATAGACGACAGGGACAATTCCTTGTTCCACAAACTAAGCTCATTGAGTCCGCCATAATACCCCAAACCGCCATTGGAACTGGTACCAATTTTTAAATCAGTCATGGTAATGGGTTTGGTTTTACCGGTACCAGTGTGCCAAAGGGCTCCGTTCAAATAAATTCTCATTATCCCGGTTACTGCGTTTTTGGTAAAGGTCCAAAAATTCCATTTTCCTTCAATATCAGCATTGTTGGCTGCAAGGTTGATTCTGTCATAAACACCTCCAACATTGCCACAATCAAAATAAATATTTGAGTCGCTCCAAGGTAGATGTAGATTTAATTGACGTTGATTGTTTTGATCAACACCTTCAATAATGGTTGTATTTGCTGGTAAAGAGGCTGGATTTCCGTACACCCAAAAAGCCAGCGTAATCTCATTGTTGATGGACGAAAAAGCAGTATCGGGAACATCAATAAACTGACCATTGTGATTTAACCACAGGAAACTATCATCCGTATTGCTTTGCAAAGATTTTCCTGCGGTGGCCATATCGCCTTGAACGGTAGCGGCCAAACTCAAAGAGGTGGCATTGGTAAAAGAAAACTCCACAATCAGGTTGGCAATACCATCCCAATTAAATGCACTAAGGAAGGGAAAAGCCTGAATACCTGTTGAAGGAAAAAAAGTATTAGAAAAGTAAACACTACTAAATCCATCCAAATCAGGGGCACCCGCTTGCAATGAATCACTTGCGGTTGCCTTTATCCGAATGCTAAAATTAGAAAGTGTATATCCGGCGATGCCACTTAAGTCAAGTCTTAAACCGGTAATGTCACCTGCGGTTAATCCACCTGCCAACAATTCAGTTGCAGTCCACAAATATTGTGTTCTTGAAACTAAACTAGAGGGATTCAATGGATGATTCAGGGCCATGGTTCCATTTCCCAAAACGGTAGTATCTTCTGTAATTACACTTAAATAATTTACTACCTGTTGTTGGGTTTGGGTGTAATTATAAACCGGATTGGAAGTAAAGTAAAAAGTGTTGCCTGAAAAATTACTCACCAAATAATTGGGATGGGTTAATTTCAAGGAATCGGTTTGAGTAGAATCTACTAAGTAGGTATAGCAATTGTAATCCCATTCTCCGCATCCAAGATTGGTATTGGAACCGGTAGAAACCAATCCATTCTTGCAACGCATGCTGTACAACATGGTAATTTTTTCCCAAGTTTTGGTGGTATCGTCGGGGAATTGGAAAACACCGGCACGCATGTTGGTGTCGAAATTAAAGGTACGCACTACCACTGTATCACCGGGACCGGCAGTAGCAACATACCCTTGCGGACTCATCATTTGCATGAAGAGGGCAAGAAAAAAACCGATGGCGAAAACTTTCTTCATTGCTATTGAAGTTTAGATTTGTTTAAAAACCGGATTATTGAAAATTAACCTCAGCATACTTGTATTCTGAGTTTTTGATGTTGTGAATAATAACCTTGCTGTCGTTGGCTTTGTAGTGAATGCGCGGGGTCATGATAACCTCTGCTTCTTTGGCATTAAACAGTTTTTCGGTAACCGACTTACCATTCTTATCCACCTTTGAAACATAGGCCACGGCCTTGTTTGGGTTAATCATGATATCGTCCGGATCGTTTCTGTTGGCATTGTAAACCAAAAAGATATCGTCTCCTTTTTTGGTTGCAATAAAGGAGTTGAACAAGCCACCATCGTTGTAGGTTCTTTGGTATTTCAACACCTTTTTTACCCAATTCATTTTCCCGTCAATGGTCATGTTAAACAATAAAATGTCTTCATAATTGTAATAAAAATTGTAGCTACCCAGTGCTGCACCCAGCATGGAGTTATTGTTGTTATCGTGAGCTTCAATCCAGTATTTTTCAGCCACAAAAGTGATGGTGCCATCGGCATTGGGGAACATTTTACGAATGTGAAGGTCACTGATTTCTTTCCCTTTGGCTCCTTTCTTGGCACCTTCCATTTCAATTTGAAAACGGGTATCAAAATCAGCCATTACCTTGCCGGTTTCTGTAAAGCTTACCGGATCGAGGGTTTTGCTGTAAAAGCCTTTGATTTTATTGGCCGATTTTTCTGAGTAAAAGCCGGTAATAACGGGGTTTCCGTTATCATCCCAAACAATCTTCAAATCCGACACGTAAACATCGGCACCCAGGTTTAATTCATACGATTTTTGTGTTCCTTGTGTACCGGGCAAATAAAACACTTTGTAAAAAAACTTCTGACTGTAGTTTTTTGCTTCTTTTTCAGGATAAAATACCTGACAAGTTGCATACAAATGACCTTTATCGTCAAGGGTAATATCCATTACATCCAAATCATCTTTAGGGTCAATTTCAAAAGTGTTTTTCCAGATGATGGCTAAGGAGGGATCCAACAACATGGCTGTCATCGTTTTTGGTTTTTTCTCATCATCCATTTGGGTGTTGAAAACAATAATGTGCTTACCATTGGCCGACAACTTGCATTCAAAAGTATTGTCGTCCGATTCATTGTTTTTGGTTTTCCCCTCAATGGTCCCAACTTCTGTGGCTTTACCAAATTTACCATCACGATCAATTTCATGAATTCGTGCTACGGTTTTATTGAGTTTGCTATACCAGGTGGTGCTGAACAAATAAATTTTTCCTCCGGCAAAGAAGGCATTCTTCACCAGAAAATCTTCGTTCTTTACATCAGGCAAAATGATATCCTTTTGATAAGAAAGCGCCAGATTGTTGTCGTATTTTTCGAGATAATACTCTGCATAAGGCGACATATAGCTGGATGGATTTACCAATTTAGCATCGCTTCTAAATTTGGCGAAACCCAACAGCATTAATGCCATTTTGGATTTTGAATCGCCACCTTTAAATACTTTGATACCGGGAACACCGGTTTTCTTCATGCGCATTACATAATATCCGGTTTCATCTGAACCCAGAAAAAAGGGATAAAAATTGAATTTGGTTTCCTTGCCGGAAGCGCCAAAAGTAATGTTGGCCAACTGGGCCTGACAATTGTTGCCAACCAAGGCAAGCAAAAGAAAAAGTGCTAAAATTTTTGATTTCATGAGTTGAATAAGTGGCGTGAAGATAGTTTGAAATTAGGACAAAAAAAAAGGCGGGGATGAACCCGCCTTGAAATTCTTTCCGGAATAAATCCGGAACAAAGAATTAGTATGACCTTCTGTTGTTGTAACCACCATTATCGCGGCCACCACCTCCACCTTCCGGTCTTGGTCTAGCTTCGTTAACAGTAATGTTTCTGTTTTTCAGAGGTTGCCCGTGAAAATTTTGGATAGCGTTGTTCGCTTCCTCATCATTTGGCATTTCAACAAAGGCAAAGCCTTTGCTTCTGCCGGTCATTTTGTCGCTGATAATTTTCACTGAGGATACTTCTCCTACTTGTTCAAATAATTCGCGAAGATTCTGTTCCTTGATTGTGTAATCAAGATTTCCAATGTAAAGGTTCATTTTGGATGAAAAAAAATTAATACAGGGGTAAAAGTAAAACAATTTTTGACACTACCGACAAAAATCTTCATATTTATTTTCATTAATCGTATTTTTTCTAATTTTTAACCTTCCCTTCCCAACTTCAATCGTTAAAAATTGCGCAAAACCACCTTATTAAGGCATTTTAACACGGCCCTATGGGCAGCATTGACACTACTTTATACATTTGGGGCAGTAAAAAACCCCTTATGAAGAAACTTTACCCCCTTCTTGCCCTATCACTTTTTCTGTTCAATGGCCAGCTTTCAGCCCAAACCAAAGCGGCAGAAGCACCCAAACCCGAGCCCATTCATGCTCCCGAAACCTACCAATCCTTCAAATTCAGAAGCATTGGTCCTGCTGTAACCTCGGGCCGTGTGGGAGATATTGCGGTTAACCCCAACAACTTTTCTCAATGGTATATTGCCGCAGCATCAGGCGGTGTGTGGAAAACCGACAATGCCGGAACCACCTTTTATCCCATCTTTGATCAACAAGGCTCCTACTCTATTGGCTGCATCACCATCGACCCTTCCAATCCATATACCCTTTGGGTGGGCACCGGTGAAAACAACAATCAACGAAGTGTGGCCTATGGTGATGGAATTTACAAATCGGAAGATGGCGGTAAATCCTGGAAAAACATGGGTCTGAAAAAGTCAGAACACATCGGTAAAATCATCATCGACCCCAAAAACTCCAACAATATTTTTGTTGCTGCCTATGGTCCTTTGTGGTCGGCCGGAGGCGATAGAGGCATTTATCGCAGCAATGATGGCGGTAAAAACTGGAAACAAGTTTTATTTGTAGATGAAAACACCGGTTTCAATGAGGTTCACTTTGACCCGCGCGACCCCAACGTATTATATGCCTGTGCTCATCAGCGCAGAAGACATGAATGGACTTACATTAGCGGAGGACCCGGTTCTGCCATTTATAAAAGCACCGATGGCGGTGAAACTTGGAATAAACTCAGCAGTGGCCTGCCCAAATCCGATATGGGAAGAGCCAGTCTGGCGGTTAGCCCGGTGAACCCTGATTATGTTTATGCCATTATAGAAGGAAACGAGGATGAAAAAGGCTTCTACCGCTCTGTCAATCGTGGGGCCAGTTGGGAGAAACGCTCCGGTCATAGCACTGCAGGCAATTACTACATTGAAATTTTTGCCGACCCTGTGAATGCTGATAAAGTTTACAGCATGGATACTTGGGCCATGGTCACTACCGATGGTGGTAAAAACTTCAAAAAAGTTGGTGAAAAAAATAAGCATGTTGACAATCACTCCTTATGGATTAATCCTAAAAATACGGCCCACCTGTTAATGGGTTGCGATGGAGGATTGTATGAAAGCTTTGATGGGGCTGCAACCTGGAACTTCAAGTCGAATCTCCCCATTACCCAATTCTACCGGGTTGCCGTTGATAACGCCTTGCCCTTTTACAATGTGTATGGCGGAACGCAAGATAACAATACCCTTGGTGGTCCGTCAAGAACCATCAGTGCCAGTGGAATTACCAATGCCGATTGGTTTGTAACCGTTGGTGGTGATGGGTTTGAACCGGCCATCGACCCCAAAGACCCTAACATTGTTTACTCTCAATGGCAGTATGGAGGACTGGTTCGTTACGACAAAAAAACAGGAGAAGCTCTTGATATCAAACCTCAGGAAAAAGGCGATGAGCCTGCATACCGTTTCAACTGGGATGCTCCCCTCATCATCAGCCATGCGGCCAATACAAGACTTTATTTTGCAGCCCAAAAAGTATTCAGAAGCGATGACCGCGGAAATACGTGGATGCCATTGCCAAAAATCAATCGACCTCTATTTATGGTAACATTACTGCTCTTGCCGAATCTTTCACCGATGAAAATTTAATTGTTGCAGGAACCGATGATGGTCTTATTCAAGTAACAACCGATGGTGGAAAAACATGGCAAAAAACAGAAAAGTTTGCCGGAGTTCCCGACAGGG
>JBILVQ010000379.1:0-2570 GCA_044370375.1 Bacteroidia bacterium | reverse complement strand
ACAATTCAACCCTGGCGATATTTAGCTCATGGGCGATGTGAATGGTCAATCGTTCATGTGCAGGATTAGGATAAATCAGTATAGATGGTTACTGCTTGCCATTCAATGCAAAATTGCCGGTTGTACAATTGGTGCTCAAGTTGTTAAAACCCCTTTGTCTGGTCTGGCACTCAAGTTCTATAAGGGCTGCCTTATGCGCACCGCTTCCATTCCAAGTTCTTAGTCCTAAAGATTGCAAAAAGGCTAAAAAAACAGGATCGTTGATGCCATAATAGGATCCATAAAAATTAACGGCTGCTGAATCTAAATCATGCAACCAAGTAAAATCGATGTAGCGAATATTGGAGGCGTAAGTATCCCAAACGTTAAATGTTTCGGTAATAAATTGGGCTTGCAGATTCTCTGAGCTATTGCAGACCGGACTAGAAGGATAACCATACTGATAAAAACACAAAGGCTTGGAAGGATATAAACCAACAAGGTTTGCAAAATCGGTGGCAAGCACTGGTACAGGTTGAACAGTAAAATCAGTATTGATAGGATAATACGAAACGCCAATATAATCACTATTGGTATTCAGCACTTGTGCATAGGTATTATAGGTGGTGATTCCGTTAAAAGTTAATTCAGTTGCAATTTTTACCCCCGGCCACAGACTTCTTGCATGAGAAGCAACGGAATCATAAAACGTAGTATAATGAGACCACAAGGTTGGATTTCCTCCCAGATAGACGTCCTGTTCGGAGCCGATCACCAAGGAAGACAAAGTTAGGTTGGGCAAATGGACTTTAACACTATCCAACAACGTTTTAAAACGATTAATAAGGATTGGATCATTGAAAGCCGTGGTTGTCAAATCAGCAGGGACCTCGAGGTTATTGGTATGAATAGGCGTAATGGTTAAATCAACCGGCATATTATACAAGGGATAGTAATAATTGGCAATATCAAATATGGTCAAATCAAAAGTATTGGGTGAAGTTTCAATGCCGGTCCAGTTTCGAAAAAGACCTACACTTCCCATTCCCAAATTTTGCCCAATAGCAAAACAAGAATCATAATTAAAACTAGGGTTCTCTGCAAAAGTACTTACATCCAAACCTATGCTATTGGTTCCGGGGGTTACTTGGGCTTTGAGGGTGGTAGTGTAAACCATAATCAGACCAAAAACTGAATGAAAAAAGATTATTAGTCTGTACATCTGATGGATTGGCTTCATTGGTAAGGAGTGTTATTCATAAACAACGATAATGCAAATGTTCCTGCTATGGATTACAGACAAAAATAACACTAATTAAAGAGCCTTACAATGAAATAAAAAAAAGTCCTCTTTCCTCTATAGGAAAATCTAATGAAATAAACGATTTAAATAAATACCAGAAATAAAATTCCACTGAAGTTAAGGGGATAAAAGCGGTTTCTAAATTTTAAACATTGTTCTCACCAACTTATCAAAAAAATGATAATCCGATATCAACTTTTCACGATTTATAACATTTCCTACAAATTTAAACTCGAAATGGTCCTTTTCTCCTTTTAACAGAAAATAGATTTTATTGTCCCGTTGGAAAATTTTCATTTCATCCGTATTTACATCAGACAGACCTTTAAGATAATTTGTAACACCGAGTGGTTCAGGAAATACAATTACTCCAACAAGACCATCAAACAACGGCCTAAAAAGTGAAGTAGAGTGCATTTCAGCCATTCTAAACTTAAAACCATTATGTAATCCGTAAATCAAATCATCACCATATGAAAAATGCAACAATCCCTTCTCAAAGCCAAGATTCTTAATATCTGAATTTGGCAAGGATGTTTTCATATTTATTTCGCACTGTATCTTATACCCTTCCAATATAGATTGAAATATAGATCTCTTTATTTCCCAATTAAAAGAGGCTAGAATCTTATCCGAAAAAAAACGATACAATGGAGTAAATATAATTGGAATAATGACCATTAAAAACAAACAGAATTCCAAGGAAATAATTTCCATAAAATCCAAGCTACTTTCCATTAGCTCATTTGTAAGTTTGATTGCTGCAAAAAAAACTGCAAAGGCACCAAAAAAAATGGCAGTCAACTTTAAATTCCTCAAGTATCCCCGCTGTTGCCTATAGGATTCCTCAATTTTATGAATGGTGTTTATTAAAGATTCCATAAACCAAATCCAATAATGGACATTGAACATTAAAACGAAAAATGCTTTACTCCATTATTGCAACCAAAAATAAAACTTTAAAGATACGTTTCCAATTAGAATCACCTCGTTTTATAGAATTAATTTTGCTGGAGGGTGTTTAGAAAACAAAAAAGCAGCCTAGGTAGGCAAACCAAAATTGTTATTACAAACTGGTCAAACCTGAATAACCACATGTCCCTTTTTGTGCCCTTTCTCCACATAGCGATGAGCCTCTATCATTTGCTCAAAGGGATAGATTTTATCAATAACCGTTTTAAGCTTCCCGGCATCACACAGATCTTTTAGAACAAGCAAATCTTCGGCCTTTAATTTGAAGTTGGCGCTAAGGTCTAACACATCCAAAAAAACACCCGATTTAACCAAT
>JBILVQ010000010.1:0-29673 GCA_044370375.1 Bacteroidia bacterium | reverse complement strand
ACCTGGAGTGGGGAAAACCCGTTATTTTTGGCGTTTTAACCCCAGAAAACATGCAACAAGCCATCGACCGTGCTGGCGGAAAACATGGAAACAAAGGCGATGAGGCAGCTGTAACGGCCATAAAAATGTCCCGTTTGAGGCTATAAAGCAGCCTTGGCCAACATTTTTGGCTTTCTAACCGCCCGATGTTAACAAAAGCGACATTTTTTTTGCATTTTTTTTCATCAACCAAAAATTTGCTATAAATTTGCCTCAACAACTAAAATCAATTATGAAAAAAATTGCCTTAACCCTTGCTGGAATTGCATTCGTTGCAGTTACCTTAACATCTTGTAAAAAAGATTACACTTGTACTTGTACTTTCGACATCGCTGGTGTTTCTGGTTCAGTTTCTGAAACAAAGAACACTACTAAAAAAGATGCTGAAGAATGGTGTGATGCTGAAAATGAAACTGGTGTTACCTGCAAATTAGACTAATCTATTACGATTTTTCTTTCAAAAGGGGCTTTCCATCGGTTAGCCCCTTTTTTATACCCAAAAATGAAAAAAGAAATCCTCGCCTATGTTATTGCGTCCCTCTTGGGGGTGCTTTTCCTATTCTCCGCTTACGCCAAATTATTTCCCGTTGAACTATTTGAATACACTTTTGTAGATCTTGGAATCCTTCCATGGTCTTTATCCCCTTTTGTTGCTCGGCTTTTTATTGGCTTCGAATGGCTTTTGGGCTCACTCCTCCTCCTAAATATTACCGGCAAAAACCATTTCGTTTTCAAAATAACCCTGGCTTTTTTATTGGTCTTAACCCTTTACCTGCTTGCTATTTTCATTTTAAGAGGTAATGAAGCTAATTGTGGATGCTTTGGCGAATTATGGGAACTTTCTACCTTGGAATCCATTGCCAAAAATATTGTCCTTATCACCTCAGTGCTCATTTTATTGGCTGTTCATCCGGGCAGCCTTTTCAAAAAATACCTTCTCCCCATTCAGGTCCTGCTAACCTTAACAGCATTGGCCCTGCCCTTTGTTTTAAATCCTTTTACACCAGGAGGCGAACCGACTGTCAATAAACTGGAAAAAGGTTTTCCACTTGAAATTCAACCGCTTCAAAATCCAAATCACCCCTATCCGCTTACCAAAGACATTACCAAAGGAAAATGGTTGGTTGGTTTTTTTAGTCTAACTTGTCAGCATTGCAAAATTGCAGCTTATAAAATCAGCATCATCCATCAAAAAAATCCCGATATCCCCATCTATTTTATCCTTAATGGAAAAGTGGCCGATTTCAATAGTTTTAAAGAATACGCCAAACTGGGAGATATTCCTTATTCTTATATGACCACCAAAGAAGGTTTTTTAAAAAATACAGGAGTGGCTGTTCCTGCCCTATTGCTTGTAAACAATGGCTTTGTAGAAAAAAGAGTACCCTATTTAAATCTTTCTCAGGAAGATTTAGAAAACTACACGCTAAAGCAAAATCGTTAATCCGTCATAAGCCAGCGAAATTCCTTCGGGCAATTCCTTTTCTACCTCTTTGTGCAGGCCTAACTGATGACTGATGTGCGTGAAATAAGTTTTATCCACCTTTAACTCACGAGATAAAGCAATGGCTTGCTCTAGCGTAAAATGGCTGATATGACTTTCTCTTCTTAGCGCATTCAACACCAAAACTTTGCTACCGGCAATTTTTTCCTTTTCGGCATCTTCAATGGCATTGGCATCAGTGATATAGGTGAAATCACCGATTCTAAATCCCAATACCGGTAACTTATAATGAAAAACATCAATCGGAATGATGGACCATGGTCCCAGTGCAAAAGGATGTCCCTCAATGCTGTGTAAGTTGATTTTTGGGATGCCCGGATAAGGGTTATCCTCGAAAATATAGGAAAATTCGCGCCTCAAGGCAATCTGTACCCTTTCTGATGCATAAACATCCATGGCCTTGTTTTGAGAAAAATTAAAGGCCCTGATATCATCAAGTCCGGCAATGTGGTCTTTGTGTTCATGCGTAAAAACCACAGCATCCAAACGTTCAACCTGCTCCCTTAACATTTGCTGTCTGAAATCAGGCCCCGTATCAATGACCAACCTGAAACCGGATTCCTCCACCATCACGGATGTACGCAAACGCTTGTCGAAGGGGCTTTCCGACCTGCAAACATGGCAATTGCAAGCTATTAATGGTACCCCTTGAGAAGTTCCTGTTCCTAAAAACGTAACTTTCATTGCCATTCTCTAAACTTTCCTCAAATCTATGAGTTTATTCTATGATGGAGCAAATGGTTCTGATGCACTTTTTTTATTACATTTAGCCCCGTTTTAAAAATCAGAAACTTTTTCTGAACAAAACAAACAAGAAAAATAATTTTGTCCATGATCATTGGCATCCCTAAAGAAACCAAAGAAAGAGAAAAACGAGTTTCCATTACACCAGATGTTGTAAAAGAACTTGTTAAATCCGGATTCTCAGTTAATGTAGAAAATGAAGCAGGAATCGGTTCTAACTTTACCAACGAAGCTTATAAAAATGCCGGAGCAAATATTCTGACCGATCGTCAGCAACTATTTTCAGGGGCTGATATCCTCCTCGGTGTTAATGCTCCTGCAAGCAACGATATTGAAAAAATGAAATCAGGAGCTGTTTTGATTTCCTTCATGTTCGCTGCCTCCAGTCCCGGCTTGGTAGAAACCTGCACCAAGGCTGGTATCTCTGCCTTTTCTATGGATGCAGTGCCAAGAATCTCAAGGGCTCAAAAAATGGATGCCCTATCGTCACAAGCTAACCTTGCGGGATACAAATCAGTTTTGATGACCGCCAACGCTTTGGGCAAAATTTTACCAATGATGACAACAGCTGCTGGCACCATTCGTCCATCCAAGGTGGTGATTTTTGGAGCCGGAGTAGCCGGTTTGCAGGCCATTGCTACAGCAAAAAGATTAGGGGCCATCGTTGAAGTTTCTGATATCCGCCCAGATACCAAAGAACAAGTTGAATCTTTGGGCGGAAAATTTATTGAAGTGCCGGCCGATAATACCATTAAGGTGGAAGGCGGTTATATTCGAAGTGTTTCTGACGACTTCCTGAAAAAGCAACAGGAAACGGTTGCCAAACATGTGCGCGAAGCTGATATTGTTATTACTACCGCACTTATTCCCGGAAAAAAAGCACCATTGTTGGTTACTGAAGAAATGGTGAACAGTATGCGCTATGGCTCTGTAATTCTCGACATGGCCGTTGAACAAGGTGGAAATGTTCAGGGAAGCGAGCTCAATAAAACCATTGTTAAAAATGGCGTAACAATTATTGGTGAAAGCAATATTCCTTCTTTGTTACCCATGAATGCCAGCGACCTCTATGCCAGAAACATGGTTACCTTCTTAAATCACCTCGCTACCAAAGAAGGTTTTAAATGGGAAATGGAAGAGGAAATTACCAAAGGATCCCTGATTGTTCACAATGGAGTGGCGGTTCATCCTTCGGTTTCGAAAGCAACAATTAACGCATAAAAATCGCATCTGTAAACATGGAAACAATTTTGAATTTTATCGGAGAAAATCGCGAAATGTTTTATTTCGTTATTCTTTCCATTTTCGTTGGGGTAGAAGTAATTGGAAATGTACCCACTGTTTTGCATACACCCTTAATGAGTGGAGCAAACGCTATTCACGGTGTTGTCATTGTGGGTGCTATTTATGTATTGTTGCACGTTGACCCATCTGATTATTTGGCATTGGCATTGGGTTTTCTGGCTGTTTTGCTGGGTACCCTTAACGTGGTTGGAGGATTTGTTGTAACCGACCGCATGCTTGAAATGTTTAAGAAAAAATAATCCAAAGCATCCAGCCAACCAACCAATCCTATTTTATTAATCATCTTTCCTATTTTTTCCAATGTCTAATCTTCTTGAAATTTTTTACCTGATTGCCTCAGTAACTTTTGTAATCGGTTTAAAAATGATGGGTAATCCAAAATCTGCCAGAAATGGAAACCTGATTGCCGCTGCAGGGATGACCCTCGCCATTTTAGGAACCATTTTCATGGTAAAAGACAATGTTCCAACGCTCATTTACGGGTTGATTTTTTCTGCTATTCTTCTTGGAACCATTATTGGATGGATGACAGCCAAGAAAGTTCAGATGACCAAAATGCCTGAACTGGTTTCTGTATTCAATGGAATGGGCGGTGCATGTGCTGCCCTTATTGGTCTAATGGAATACCACCACAATCTCAACCAAACCGGTGCCCTTATTGCCATTATTGCAGGTCTAATCATAGGAAGTGTTTCTTTTTCAGGTTCCATTATCGCCTATCTGAAACTTAACGGAACCATGAACAAACCCGTTCGTCTTCCATCCTATAACATGATCAATAATCTGGTAATGGTGGGTGTTCTTGCTTTCGGTGCTTGGGTGGTAATCACCTCTCCCGATAACATGACCATCCTCTATGCGCTCTTTCTTTCCGCTTTGCTTTATGGTATTTTATTTACCATTCCAATCGGAGGTGCAGATATGCCGGTGGTTATTTCATTGCTCAACTCATTTACCGGATTGGCCGCTGCTTTCGGTGGTTTCCTTTACGATAACAAAGTGATGTTAACCGGTGGAATTCTTGTAGGTTCGGCCGGTACCTTATTAACTTTTGTGATGTGTAAAGCCATGAACCGACCGCTAAGCAATGTGATTTTTGGTGCATTTGGTGCCGGTTCTGCAGCGGCTGCGGGTGCTACTGCAACGGGCGGAAGCACAAAGGATATCTCTGCAACCGATGTTGCCGTGCTAATGAATTATTCAAAAAAGGTGGTGATCGTTCCGGGTTACGGTTTAGCCGTTGCCCAAGCCCAGCACGTGATTCATGAATTAGAGATGTTACTGGAAGAAAGAGGTGTGGAGGTGAAGTATGCCATTCACCCGGTAGCAGGGAGAATGCCCGGCCACATGAATGTACTCCTGGCTGAAAGTAATGTTAGTTATGATAAATTGGTTGAAATGGATGATATTAATCCTGAATTTGACCAAACGGATGTAGTTCTCATTGTTGGCGCGAATGATGTTGTTAACCCTGCAGCAAAATCCGACCCATCATCGCCTATTTACGGAATGCCCATCCTTGAGGTAAATAAAGCCAAACACATCATCATCAACAAAAGGTCGATGAGCGCCGGATATGCCGGAATCGACAATTTGCTTTTCTACGATCCCAAAGCAAGCATGTTCTTTGGTGATGCTAAAAAAGCACTTACTGAGTTGGTTAGTGAATTGAAAAACCTAGGATAATTCTTACGAGGTTTTTTTCAAAAGACTTTGAACCTAATTTTTACAGTTAGGCTAAACGTTTTGATTTTTATAGGCCTGCAGCGTGTTTAACAATAAACCTGCAATGGTCATGGGGCCTACTCCACCCGGAACAGGGGTTATGGATGAACAAACTTCCTTCAAGGATTCTGTGTCAGCATCTCCAACAAGTTTATATCCTTTGCCAAGACTGCTATCCTCTACCCTGTTGATGCCAACATCAATAACAACCGCTCCTTTTTTCACCATATCTGCCTTTAAAAAATAAGGCCGACCTATGGCGGCAATAATTATATCTGCTTTTAAACAAACTTCTTTTAACTCCCTGGTTTTGCTGTGACAAAGGGTTACGGTTGCATCACCTGATTTACCGGGCCTTGAAAGCATAATAGAAATGGGGGTTCCAACAATATTGCTCCGGCCCAAGACTACTACATTTTTACCCGCAGTTTCAATGGAATAATGTTCCATTAACTTCAAAATTCCGAAGGGTGTTGCCGGCAAAAAACAGGGTAAACCACTCATCATCCGACCCAAATTTTCGGGATGAAAACCATCCACATCCTTTTGGGGTAAAACCTTTAAAACAACCTTTTTCTCATCCACATTTAAAGGCAATGGCAATTGAACAATAAACCCGTCAATACTTTCATCTTTGTTCAAGTAATCAACTGCGTTCAATACATCTGCCTCACTTGCATCCGATGGCAGTTCCACCAAGGTGCTAGAAAAACCAACCTTCTCACAGGCTTTAATTTTTGAACCCACGTAAGCCATACTGGCCGGATTATTGCCCACCAAAATTGCGGCAAGATGCGGAGCCCGCCTTCCGTTTTGTGTAAGCAATTGTACCTCTTGTTTAATTTCAAGAAGTAATTTTTCCGATACAGCTTTTCCGTCGAGTAAAATCATGTTTATCGTTTTGGAGGTGGCATATTTCGCATCATCTTTGCCATCTGATCTTTGTTGCTGAACATTTTCATCATCTTACGGGTATCATCAAATTGCTTAATCAATTTGTTCACCTCTTGTATGGTAGTACCTGCACCATCTGCAATGCGTTTTCTTCTGCTACCATTCAAAATCTCCGGATTTTCACGCTCCTGTGGCGTCATGGAGTAAATGATGGCTTCAATTCCCTTAAAAGCATCATCATTAATATCTACATCCTTTAATGCCTTTCCTATCCCAGGAATCATACCCACCAAATCCTTCAAATTACCCATTTTCTTGATTTGCTGTAATTGGGAAAGAAAATCATTAAAGCTGAACTGGTTCTTCGCAATTTTCTTTTGCAGCTTCCTGGCCTCTTCAACATTGAATTGCTCCTGTGCTCTTTCAACAAGAGATACCACATCCCCCATTCCCAAAATTCTATCGGCCATTCGCTCCGGATAAAATACATCCAGCGCTTCCATCTTTTCGCCAGTACCGATAAACTTAATGGGTTTATCAACAACATATCGAATCGACAAGGCAGCTCCACCGCGGGTATCACCGTCTAATTTGGTAAGAACTACTCCGTTAAAATCAAGTCTTTCGTTAAAGGTTTTTGCAGTATTTACTGCATCCTGGCCCGTCATTGAATCTACCACGAAAAGAATTTCATCCGGCTTAACCGCGTTCTTAACCTGTTCAATTTCTTTCATCATCACCTCATCAACCGCCAAACGACCGGCAGTATCGATAATGACAACATTGTTACCATTCTCGCGTGCAAATTTGATGGCCCGTAATGCAATGTCAACCGGATCTTTGCTTTCCTTATCGGTAAATACATCAACACCCACTTGTCCAGCCAAAACCATCAACTGGTCAATCGCTGCAGGACGATAAACGTCACCGGCTACAAGCAAGGGCTTCTTTCCCTTCTTCGTTTTTAAATAATTGGCCAGCTTTCCCGAAAAAGTGGTTTTACCGGAACCTTGCAAACCGGACATTAGAATAATGGAAGGACTGCTCTTTAACTCAAGGTCGGATTTCTTTCCTCCCATCAAATTGGCCAATTCATCGTGAACAATTTTAATCATCAATTGTCCGGGCGAAATGGCCGTCAGTACATTCTCTCCCAACGCCTTTTCCTTAACCGTTTCGGTAAATTGTTTGGCAATTTTAAAGTTAACATCCGCATCCAACAATGCTTTCCTTACTTCTTTCAATGTTTCTGCAACATTGATTTCACTAATCTGTCCTTGCCCCTTTAATATCTTAAAGGCCCTGTCAAATTTCTCGCTTAAATTCTCAAACATGCTTACTTAGTTCTGGTCAAAATCTTTTCAAAATTAATTTTTTCTAATATCCGCCCGACCTTTTTCTTAAAAACCATTCGGTTGCTAAAAATAGCAACAAAAGAGCAAAAACAATTTTTAAATGGATTAACGGAATCATTTTCTTTTCAACGTAGGATACGGGAACCAAATCCTCACGGTTCTTTAACGCTTGTGCCAAGGCTGAAAACCGGCTTAGGTCAAAATATTTTCCACCACTGCTCAGGGCTAAACTCTTTAATTCTTTGTGTCTTGCTGTTGTATTCAAATATTCAACGTTCACCTGATTGACCGTAAAAACACCACTTTGCTGAAAGGTTTTTTCTCCGGTGTTTACTTTGGCATTATATTGATATTGTCCTACAGGAAGACTTCCGGCATTCAATTTATATTGTTCTCCATCGGGTGAAAATACAAAGTTAAAGCGGTTCTTGCCCTTGTCGGCAATTTCTAATTTTACCTCCATTGCGGGAAGCGGTTGATACGAGGGGTCAAAAACTACTGCATGAAAAAGGATGTCCTCGTTCTCTTTAAATGCCGGACGGGTATCCACCCTGAAATAATCTTTGCCCGACTTAACCGATAAATATTGAACCATTTTTCGAATTAAATCATCAAACAAATTGTGGTTCCCGGTTCGCACGAAATTGGTGGTCCGCCATTTCCAAATACCCTCTCCCATAATAACCCCTGTGCGCAGCCCGTTCAATTCATTAAAGGCAACCAGTGGCTCCTTGGTATCTACAATCCCAATTCTTTGGTACATCAAAACATTGGCTCCATTGGATAAACGCGAATTTCCATAGGGCGCATGCAAGGGACTCCACGAAGGAATGGCTTGTTTACTATCTTCGGTTAAACCAAAAAAAGAAAACGAATTGTTTAGCAAAGGAAGGGCTTCATTGCTTCTTCCGCGCATTGGTGAAAAGAACAATACGTTTTGCAGTTTATTAAACAAAGAGGTCTCACTCTCTTCGCCTGCAATGATTAATCGTGGAATTTCACTTTCGGATAATTTGGTCAGCAAGGCTCTTGATGAACCATCTGGTGTTGGCAAGCGATGAAGAATAACTAAATTATAGGCATCCAGGTTTTGGTTAAAATCGCGAAATTGAAAATAGTTGGTTTCAATGGTTCCCGCGCTCTCCAGCACCTGACGGAGGGCAGAGATATCCGGATGAGGGGCCGCAGATAAAATAAGTACCTTTTGTTTATTTTCAATTACTTCCACAAAAACATGCACCGTATTATTTTGTGTGGTTAGCTCTCCTGCAACCGGTTTCCATTCAATGATTAAATGTTGTAAACCTTTTTGATGTGCATTGACCTGCAAAGAAATTGTTTTCAAAAAAGATGAAGTAGTAATATTAACTTCCTCTGAGAACAATACCTCCTCCTCTCGCTTTACAGAAAGTGTGGATACCTTTCCGGGAAAGCCAACAGACTCCAGAATTATTTCAACCGGATAAGTATTTCCAAGGTAGGCTGATTTATTATGATTGACCTTTCTTACCATCAAATCCGGTTTAAAGGTGGTGTCGCCCAAACCAACAGTATAAACCGGAAATTTTAAATCTGAGGCCACCGAATAAGGATCTTCCCCTTTGTTATAGATACCATCACTAATGAGAACTGCTGCGCCAAGATTTCTGTTTGAAAATCTATTTTCTAATTGATTAAAAACCTCTTGAATATCTGTTTCTTTTTCATCAAATTTTCCCTTGAAACCCTCCTGAAAACTACTACCGAAGCCATAAACCCTTACATCCATTTTTCCATCAAGAGCGGTTTTTATCTCCTCTATACCGGCATTGATTGCGGCAGCCAAGCCCAAGGAATCTGTTTTTGCCAACACCGAACTACTTTGATCAATGGCGATAGCCAAAACCGGATTTTCAACCCGCTTTTGGCTGGTTTTGAGCATTGGAGCCAACAACAAAAAGCAAAGGAGACTGACAGAAAAAAAACGACTTATCAACATCAGTCGGTGCTCCATTAAAGAGGCTCCGCTGATTTTGCCTTTTCCTCTGTAAAGGAACCAAGCAGCTATACCTCCTGCAAACAGGCATAAGGGCCATAAAAACCAAGAATATTCTGTAACTAATGCCATAAATTGGGGCCCAAAAATAGTCATTCTAAGCGGCCAATTGGCTGCTTGTTTTCTTAAATAAAACAAAAAAGGCCGGAAGCCGGCCTTTTCTCAAAAAAATAAACAAAATCAGGTGAGCATTCCACCACAAACATTGATGGTTTGCCCGGTAATATAAGCCGATAAATCAGAAGCAAGAAACAAACATGCATTAGCAACATCTTCTGCCGTACCTCCTCTTTTCAAAGGAATGCCCTGCCTCCAACCTTCTACCACCTTTTCATCAAGGGCGGCCGTCATTTCAGTTTCGATAAAACCCGGGGCAATGGCATTGCAACGGATATTTCTTGATCCCAATTCAAGGGCTACTGACTTGGTAAAACCAATCATTCCTGCCTTTGAGGCTGCGTAATTCGCCTGTCCCGCATTTCCCTTCACGCCAACCACAGAACTAATGTTAATGATTGAACCGGACTTTTGTTTCAACATAGGCCGCTGGCAAGCCTTGGTAATATTAAAAACAGATTTCAGGTTGGTTTTAATTACTTCATCAAATTGCTCCTCGGTCATTCGCATCAATAATCCATCGCGGGTAATGCCTGCATTATTAATTACAATATCCAATCTTCCGAATTCCGATACAATGGAATTAATTAACTCATCCGCTGCCTTAAAATCTGAAGCATCAGAACGGTAACCTTTTGCCGAACCACCCAGTCCATTTAGATGATTCTCTAATTCAAGTCCCTTTTCAACACTCGATAAATAGGTAAAAGCAACGGTTGCTCCATGTTTTACCAATACCTCGGCAATTCCTTTTCCAATTCCGCGAGAGGCCCCTGTTACTAGGGCAATTTTTCCTTCCAGTAATTTCATTGATTTTATTATTAGACTCTGATTCCAATCAGCAAAATGTCATCCACCTGTTCTCTGGGTCCTTTCCAATCTTCGAAAAAGGATTCAAAATGATAGTGTTGTAATTTCATGGGCAAATGCTGATTGTCCAAAATTACTTCTCTAAATCTTTTGGGCATAATTTTCTTGTTATCGGGCCCTCCGAATTGGTCAATATAACCATCCGAAAAGATATACACTTGGTCTCCTTTTTGCAAATCGATTTTTACGCCCGAAAACTTCTTTACATCATCTCCGATAAAAATACCGATCGGAAATTTATTGCCTTTATAAATTAAGAGTTCCTTGTTTCTCACCAAATACAAGGGATTGTAAGCTCCACAAAAATCAAGGGTATTGTTTTGAGGATCAATAACACACAAGGCCATGTCCATGCCATCCTTAACGGCCGATTCTTCAAACGTCTGACGGATGGTTAAGTTAAACAAGCGGTTCACTTCGTTGAGCACCGATGCTGCATCTGTAAAGTGATTTTCCTTTACAACCTGATTGAGCAAATTACCACCAACAATGGAAATAAAAGCACCCGGAACACCGTGCCCTGTACAATCTACGGCTGCCATGTAAAGCAAACCATTTTTCTCTAAGAACCAATAAAAATCGCCACTCACAATATCCTTGGGCTTATAAAAAATAAAGAAATCCTTCAGGTAACTGGAAAGATAACTTCGTTCGGGCAAAATGGCCTCTTGGATATGTTTCGCATAGCGAATACTGTCTGTAATGTCCTTGTTCTTTGACTCAATGAGTCGATTGGCTTTGGCTAATTCCTGATTTTTAAACTTGTAAATTTCTTTTTCCTTTTCTGACTGTTCCAGCTCAAATTGAGCCTGCAAAGAGCGAAGGGTTATTTCATTGTTCATGTTTTGCACCCAGCTCTTCACATCATCGTATCGCTTATAAGTTTCGAGTGCTTTTTCGAAATTGCCTGACAAGCTATAAACCTCAGAAATATTCTTGTAAATCTGCGAAATCAACATTTTATCGCCCATCTCGGCCGCTGCGGCCATGGCTATTTGATGCTGATACAAAGCCTTGGAATAGTTCTTTTGAATCTTGTAAAAATTGCCCAACGCAGAATTGGAATAGGCCATTCCTTTTAAATGGTTGATCCGGTTACTGATTTTTGTAGCTTGTAAAATCACACCAAAAGCCTTTTGTGCCTGATCGGTGCTCAGAAAAATATTTCCAAGGATAACAAAAGCATTGGCCATGCCAAAATCATCGTTGCGGCTGGTATGAATCTCAAGGGCCTTGTTCATAAAATCAAGAGCACCGGCAAATTCATTTTTCAAAAATTTTGTTTCGCCAATATGCCCGTAGATATAGGCTATTCCTTGCTCGTCATCTACCTCTTTGGCAAAACGCAACCCATTATAATAATGTTCAAGGGCTTTATCGTATTGATTTAACGACTTATAAATGTTTCCAATGTTTCGCAAAGTGGTAGCAATGGATTGCTTATTGTTCAGTTCAAAAAACAGAACAAAAGCACGCTGCAAATCGGCCAATCCTATTTGGTATTGTGAAAGCAGCGAATAGGCAGCACCGGAACATCGAAAGCTGTAGGCGATACCCGATTTGTAGTCGCAATTAACAGAAATTTCGCGGGCTTTGAGTGCGTAACCAAGCGCCTTATTGGGAAAAGAATGACGAATGGCCCAGGAATGTTTGTTTAATAAATCCACCTTTTCTTGGTCATTGGTTACCTCATTCAGTTTCTCCTCAATAGGAGTAACCTCAAAAAGTGGGGATGATGCACCTGAACTCAACGTTTGGACTTTAACTTAATTTATTGGCAAATTTCCTTGGCGTACACAATGCCAAGATACAAAGAATAATTCGATTTTCAACCAAACAAGGTTAAATCGTTAAAAAAACATGAATTTTTAAGAAATAATGCGCCCCTTTGCGAGGACCAAAACGCCAAATCAATGGCTTATTCCCATTACCAGGATATCGTCTACCTGCTCAAGGTCTCCACGCCATTGCAGGTGATTAAAAATAATTTTACCGGCAAGCATTTCCATGGAATCGTGGGCATGATTCAACAATAAATTTCGAAAATGCTTAACAAAGAACTTCTTTCCTTTGGAACCGCCAAATTGGTCTGCGTACCCATCCGTGAAAACAAAAAACTTATCCCCTTTCTCGATAAACAGCTGATGTGTTTGAAAGATTCTGCGTTTTTCCGATTGTAAACCACCAATAGGAAACTTATCTGGCACCACCTCCTCCATGACCGGCACTCCTGAACCCATCCTTAAAATCCAAAGTGGTCGGTTGGCCCCGGCAAAACACAATTCTCCGGTTTTGGTATTAAACCGCACCAATGAAATATCCATTCCATCGTTAGCCTCTGCATTTTCCTCGTTCTGGCGTAAAGCCAAGCGAACCGACATATGCAGGTGACTTAAAATTTCTCCCGGGTCATAAATCTTCTTCTCATTAACAATTTCATTCAACATGGTATTGCCAATCATCGACATAAAAGCCCCGGGTACACCATGTCCTGTGCAATCTACCGCGGCCAAAAAAACCTCACCTGTAGCACTGAACCTTGAATGAGAAAACCAATAAAAATCTCCGCTCACGATATCCCTGGGCATAAACACAACAAAAGATTGAGGCAAAAACCTGGAAATATCTTCCCTAACCGGTAATATAGCTTCTTGAATTTTTCTAGCATAATTGATACTGTCTGTGATATCCTTGTTCTTGGATTCAACAATAGATTTTTGCAACTCCACTTGATCACGTTGACGCACCACCTCTGCGGTTCTTTCCTTTACCATTTTCTCCAATCGCGTTTTGGCTCTTTTCAAACGCTGAACAGAGATTTGAAGCAAGCCATAAAAAAATAAAACACCCAAGATTATGTAAAAGAAATACGCGTAGGTTGTTCGGTACCAGGGAGGGAGTATTACAATTTTGTAAACCCGCTCCTCACTAACTTTTCCAAAAATATTCTTGGTTTTTACCCTAAAAATATAATTGCCTTCGGGTAAATTGGTATAGCTTTTCGAACTCTCAGAAGAAAAAGCAGACCAGGCCGAATCAAAGTTTTCCAGCTGATAAGAAAACTTTAGCTCCGATTCAAAACCAAAGTGGGTTCCGGAAAAAACAAATAACAAAGAATTTTTTTCGTAGGGAAGTTCAGAACTTATCACCTTCTGCAGAGGATAGCCCGAAAATAAAGTATCATTTCCACTAATTACAAAATTTAAATGCGTTGTAAATTGCTTTTCATAATCGTAATTCGCCCAGGCATCAAAGGTGTAAAAGCCGTTATCGGTACCAAACCAAATCAAGCCCGACTTATCGAAAAAAATAGTTTGAACCAATTTGTTACCGATTGGTTTGAAAGGCCGCTCGTAAAACTCAGAAAACTCCTTCCCCTTGTTTGCGGAGGCAGGAAAAAATCCAATCAATTGATGGTCCTTCCGATAACCGACAATCCAGAAATTCTTAAGCGGGTCGATGTAAATTTTATAAATCTGCTGCTGATCCAACTGATACTTTTTATTGACTTCTGTTAAGGCAATAAATTTTTCACTTTTCGGATCGAACTTATAGATGCCGGAATAAGTCCCTGCAAAAACCTCATCACCACATACAAAAGGCCGATTGGCAAACTTGGTAGGCAACCCTTTTGTTTGATCATAATGAATCGTTGAAAAATCACTCCACGATAATTCTGCTTTATCAAGGCTTGATTTAAGATAAGTTCTGTAAATCCCACTATAGGCAGTGCCAACCCAGGTATTACCCATTTTGTCTTGCTCTATTCTTCTAACACCGCCATTGGGTATTTCAAAAAATCCCAACTCGGTTAACTTGTTATTCTTTAACTGAAAAAGACCATAACCTTCTAAAAAACCCACCCAGAAAAAATCTGCTCTGTATTGATCCTGAATGGCACAATAAGCCGATTCTTCAAGAATATTTTTGATTTTACCGTTTCTTATCAAACAAACACCCTCAATTCCGGTGGCCATAAGGGTTTCCTTACCTTCCATTAAAATTGTTGACAAAGAAAAAAACTGATTGGTTGTTCCCGGAATCACCTCAATTCTATATTGAGTATCGATGTTTGAAGCTCCCGGCACAATCCTTTTCACCCCTGATCGGGTAGCAAAAATCAAATCACCCTCAAAATTAATAGCATCTTCAATTTGCAAATCATAGGCCTCGTCAACCGCTGACCTCTTCATGGGGAACTGAATTTCTACACGCGAAATTCCATAATCGAGCGCTAACCAAATGCCCTTTTGTTCATCCACAAAAATATCTTTTACTGCATTGTTTAAAATTCCTTTTCTTTTGCCAACCACCTCTACCAGTTTAAACTGTGAGTCTAAAATATAAATACCACCCTTCAGTGTTCCTATTGCATAAAAAGATCCGCTGATTTTAGAAGCACAATAAACTTCATTCGCAACTAACTCCTTTTCATATGACAGTTCTACATCCTCCACCGTTATAAAATTGGATGTTGTCAATTCTGCGGTGCTGACCTTGAAAATGCCGGATTCACGCGTGTACACAAAATACTCGTTTTCGCCAGCAGGCAGAACGGCATATATTCTTTTATCCTTAAAAAACTCACCGCCCCGAGGCAGGCTTAACTTTCCATCTCTCAAAAATTTTAAACCAACACCACGATCAACCACCCCGAAAAAGTTACCGAATAAAAAGGAAAAATGAAATTTGTTATCGGGAATATACGTTGTGAGTTTCTTTCCTTGCAGTACGAATAACTTTTCAAATGCCTGGAAAATTACTTTTCCTTCAAAACAATGTATTTTCCAAACATCAGTGAACGTATTTTTTTCCTGCTCAGGTAACAAATTCGCAAAAGATTCGAAATGCATTGCCCCGCGAGCATTTCTCACTAACTTTCCAAAATCTCCGGAAGCACCAATATAAACCGTTCCGGCTGTATCAACCTCTATCGATCTGCTGATGGTAGAATTGGCGTTTAACACCGTTTCCCATCGGTTGCCATTAAATACCAGGGTACCCTCGGTATTGCCAATATAAATGAGGCCATCTTTTCCTTGCCTTACCGCCCAATTTTGGGCCAGAGATTTATAGTTCTCCGGCTTGTAGGAGGTAATAAAGTAGTTTCCGGGATTCGAGTTAAATGAAAAAGCACGAAACCCAAAAAATACTTCAAATAGTAGAAAAAAAGCGAAAGAATTTCTAGGAAAAAAAAATCTCATTTCTTTGGGCTGAATGCATTTAATGCTTCACAACCTGCAAACTTCGTATAATTTCTTGAGTTTGGAATTTTAACAAATAACTTCCTGCATTTAACCCATGCAGATCAATGTTCAACTTGCCGTTATTGATTGCCTGTTGTGGGTTATAAAAAACGCTTCTTCCTGCAATATCATAAATTTCAATGCTTGCCCAACCCGACTCCTGCTGAGGAGTGTACAAGGATAGCGTTTCAGCAAAAGGATTTGGTGAAGCAATTAAATGAGAAGCCTTGAATATTTCGCCCTTTCCGGAAGGATCAAAGCCGGCAAGACCAAAATTCAAACCGTTTCCGGCAGAACCTGCCACCCAACCTCTTCTTGCCTTTAAATAAACGCTATTCGCAGCATTCGTGTTACCGGTTGAAAATCGATTCCAAGTAGCACCAAAATCATAGGTACGATAAATTACCCCTGAGTTACCCGCCACATAAAAAGTATCACTTGTAGCAGAGATAGCATTAAAATCCTGCTCTACACCATCAAGCACAATATTCCAATTTAGACCACCATCTATGGTTGCCAATACGAGACCTTCGGTACTACAAATCATTCCCGAATCAGGACTAACAAACCAAACTCCCGTTAATTTTGTACTAACCGGAGAATTCTGTGCAACCCACATAGCACCTCCATTCTTCAGAATAGTACCTAAATTGCCAACGGCATAGGTTTGATTGGTTATGGTGTAAACCGAGTTAATATCTTCGAGCACTCCTGAAACATCAGAATTCCAACTATTCCCGTCAAACTTATAAATCATTCCACCATCACCGGCAGCATAGCCAGAAGTGGAAGAGCTAACACAAATGGAATTAAAGGATGCCGTTGTAGCCGGATTAATGGTTTGGGATGACCAATTTTGACCCATATCCGATGAATACTTAATGAGTCCGTTGGTTCCAGCCAAAAACCAACTACCGGGAATCAGACTAACACTCTTTATTTGAAACATACCGGTTGGTTCCATACTAAAGTTTTGGCCCCCATCGGTGGTAATAAGACAATTTCCTGTTTCAGTGGCAAAACAGCCATTGGTGTTGTTGGTAAAACCCACAGCCACCAAATTTTCGGTGGTTTGCGTAAGCAGTGGAATGCATGGCAACATTTCTTCCACCCTGATGTAATGATGTTTGGTAAGAGAAGTGGCGCATCCATTGCTTGCTTCTACCGTTAATGTAATATCATGGTATTCCTCCTCCGTAAAATTATGAAAAGCCGTTGAACTGTTAATTCCTGCGGGTCCATCACCAAAATCCCAAACATAATTAACAATGCCGGTCGTGTTGCCTATAAACGAAAAGTTAACCCCTGCGTTGGGGAGTAAAAGAAAAGTAGAATCTGCTTCAAAATCTACGGAAGGACCATTAAGCGTAAGATCACTGCCATTGTCAGCACCTTCAGTGTACAAATCAGAGGCGATAACCCTAACCCGATAACCGTTACCCGATAAAACAAAGCCCGGGATAATGCCTGTAATGGCACCTGAAGCCTGACCAAAACTAATACCTAAAAAATTAGCATTGGTAAAATCACCATTAATATCCGACAATTGCAGAACAAATGAGTTGCCGGGATTAAAAGTCCCATTAGCAGAAAAATATACTTGGAAGGAATCCTGCTGACAAATGATGGGCGGAACAATAGAATCAATCACCAACTGATTGGTATTGATCAAAGGCTCAATGATGGAAAAGCTTGCATTGCTTTCATCCTCAAGGTTTCCAGACTCAACTTTCAACAAACACTGTGAACTTAATATTACAGGAACCTCCCAGTAATAACCGTTGCCCGAAATATTATTTTCAATTCCATTCCAATTATTTCCATTATCATCAGAAAAATACAAATCAACAGGATCACTGAAAACTCCCTGCCAGGTAACCCAAACAAAAGAGCCTTGGGTAAAGGTTTCTCCTCCATTGGGATAATTCAATTGTATGGAGCCTTGCGCAAAAGCACCATTCCAAACCAAGATAGCGAAAAAGAGGAGCGTAAAAAATTTTTTCATCAGAAAATGATATTAACCTTCAATGCTACGTTTTTTTCTGTAAAATGTTCGGTTTTTAATAAAAAAAGAGACAGTTATTTTTAATTTTTTCTTTTAAAAAAAGTTTGGTATCTTTACTTGATGCTTTGGCATACTTCTTGAAATTTACCTTTTCATGAAACCTTTAATTGCCTTTTTCTCTCTTTTTCTGTTCGCTGCAACTTGCTTTGCGCAAGATGCATTGATTGGCGATACCCAGGCACCTCCTATAAAACTTAAAACCCCTAAAGGAAAAAAATATCCTGCTATAATTCAAGGAACAGATACCATTGCCACCTTGTATTTGCCTACAGTTTTGATTGTGGAAGATATTGTATTCAAAAGCAAAAAAGAGGAAAGCAAATACAAAAAACTCGTTCGTGATGTAAAAAAGGTTTATCCCTACGCCTTGGCAGCCGGCAAAAAAATGAAGGAATACAACTTATTGTTGGCAGGAAAATCTGAATCAGAAAAAAAGCGCCTGATGAAAGAGGCAGAAAATAGTTTGAAAAAAGAATTCACCAAAGACATTGAAAACATGACCGTTAATCAGGGTCGTATTTTACTAAAATTGATTGATAGAGAAACCGGCAACAATTCTTATTACCTGATTGAAGAGTTCCGGGGCGGCTTTTCAGCTTTCTTCTGGCAATCATTGGGTAGAATTTTCGATGTGAACCTTAAAACGCAATACGACCCCGACGGGGAGGACAAACAAATCGAGAATATTGTTTTAATGATTCAAAAAGGTTTGATTTAATCTGCAACGGTTAACAATCCTGATTGCATTACTTTTTTCACCAAGGCTTGGTAATCAAAAACTAAATCATTGGTCTTTTCGGCAATGCTTAACAGGTCGTGTTTTCCATCTGCGTAATTCAGCAGATACATGGTTCTTACCAGCTCCTTCTCATGATCCTTCATACCGCCAAATTCAGGATATAAACCCCTTTTACCCAATTGAGGCTCACAATACGGTTCTTGATTTACATAAAATTGATTGAGCTCAAAGGCTTGTGCAAATTTTGCAAAAACGCCAATCGTTTCAACCATCGCCTCAAAATCAATAAAATCTTTGTTATCCAAGGAGGTATGATACTCTTTGTATTGATGAAAGATTGAACGAGACAAAACAGATACAGGCAAATTAAACCCTGGCGAGCAATATTGACGCTCATCACTTCCCAGCGGTCTGAAATCATGTACTTTGTAAATGTAACCCAACCCGGTTAATACATGTTGCGACAAGCGGTTGATCATGGCAGTTTCATCTCTTGCAACCTTGAAATTAAAATTAGCAGCATCACCAACACAGGTAACCACATAACCACCTTTCAAATGTTTGCGAAAATGCTCTCCATGAAGGAATAAATAATGAATGCTGCCAATGGTTTCCGGAACAAAAATAAAACGATAAGTATAGTGCCTCTCCGGCATGGCTTTGATGGCTTCGTATAAAAAAGCAGTTACCAAAACACCTGATAACTCGTTATTGGCCATACTTGGATGACAGGTGTAGGTGGTAAAAAGAATTTCATCTTTTGACTTCCCCGGCATAACATAATCACCATAGGTAATACTACCCTCTTGAAGTGTAGCATCAATGACCACTGTAAATTTTTTACTTTTCTTTAACGCAATAAAATCATGATAGGAAATACAAAAACCCCAATTTTCTTTGTAATAAGTTGTACGATAGGGAATAGCATTGGGCATTTCAGGCAATGTAAAAAGATGGGGTTCAAGGCTTGACCAATCCATTTCCTGATGAATAGGGGTTGAATAACTGACCACATGCAAATTATTCACCTTAAAATCACAAAACTTCTTCCCTTGATCATCCAGAATATAGGCATCCTTGATATTCCATTCCTTAGGAACCGTCCAATCGAATACTTTTTTGCCACTAGGTATTTCATGGAGCTGAAGCGGAATGATTTCCTTTAAAATTTCAAATGTTTCTCTAACCCCATTTCCACTCAAACTTCGGCAAATTGGAAAAAGGCGATCAAAATAATTTTCAATTCTTTGTTTAAGCTCCATAACCTTTTTGCTTTAAACGCTCCTCTACCTGTTGCACATCTTCAAGGGTATGCAAGTCAATCCAATCTGTGATTACAACCCCATTATAATTGGGTTTACCACGGTGTTTCCCAACTTTTGAACGCATGATTTGTATGGCACCATTGTTAATAAAATCCTGATCAACAGAATGTACTTGCCACAATTTATGCTGCAATAACAATTCAATTCCTCTATCGATTATTTCAGCCGTAATTTCAGGCGAATTGGCCTGCAAAACAACAACAATATCCTCTTCGTTGATTTGTAGTTTTTCTATGAAATGATCAATCACATCCTGGGTCCAAACTTTATCTCCTGCTAATTCAACAGGCCTGTCAACAACCTTACAATGCTTTTCGGCCAGCATTTTAATTTCATGATCTTCGGTAGAAACATAAATATCTTCTTCCTTGATAAACCTTGATTTTTTTGCCGCATCAATGGTGTAAAGCAGCATTGGCTTCCCTAAAACAGGAAAAATATTCTTGCGCAAAAGTCGTTTTGAACCACCTCTTGCGGGTATCATCACATAAATTTTATCCATTTTTTCTGAATTGTGGAATTTTAATCTTCCTTGTGTTTATCTCTCAACAATCGTGCATGCTCTTCCATGGCTTCTTGGTTTTTGGTAAGGTTAGCATCATGCATTCTGTATCTATACAAAGGCAGTGGCAAATGATAAATAGAGTGGTTCTTCAAAAATCTGAAACGCAAATCTTCTTCCTCTCTGGCCCTGAATTTTTCATCATACAAACCTATATCGAAAAGTAGGTCTTTTCTGAACATAATTCCACAGGCAATTGGTTTTTTTTCAGATTCAACCCATTCCAGATGATCGCCTTTTTCATTGACCAAATAATAATCTACCGCAACAGCATCTAAATTTTTATTCTCGGTAAGAAAAATGGATTGAACTTTTAGCAAATCTGCCTGGATATAATCATCGGCATCCAAAAAAACAATGTACTGGCCTTTGGCCTTCTTGATGCCAAAATTTCTTGCACCGGCCAAACCTACATTCTTTTCAAGCCGAAAAACACGAACCTCATCGGAATAATTTTCTAATACTCTGCCCGACTCATCCGTACTACAATCATCAACCACTATGATTTCGTATTGATTGTTTTCCATGGATTGACTCATGGCGCTGCGTATGGCTCGCTCAAGGTAACGTGCGTAATTGTAGGAAGTGATGATGAGGGAAACTAACATTTTAAAGCAAGATAATGGTTTCTACAACAGGGTTGGTAAAATGGGCGTTAACCTTTTCAATGATGGCGCTCTTAGCATAATGAAGCTCGCTTCTTGCAACAGAAGAGTCGAGGTGAATAAACAACCTCCCATTCTTTAACTCCAATTTCTTGGTATGGGCGGCTATATCCGGACCCACAATTTGGTCCCAAACGCCATTCAATCTGGTAACAGCAATCCCTCCGTCAAGCTTGGATTCTTTCAGAAACTGTTCAATAACCTCTTTTAAGGACTGCTGGTTGGTATTACGCATGGTGCAAAAATAAAAAATCCCGCCAAGAGGCGGGATAAAAACCATCAACAACCGTGGTTAGTTATTAAAACATTCAATTTTTCTGCCCTTGGAACTTTTTTTGACTTCCAGACTTTTAGAAAAACTGAGCAAACTTTTTATGATGTGTGTGCGTGGCTCAGCATCAAATTCAGTTTGTTTTCCGGTGTTGTTAATGAATAAAGGAGTAGAGGTTTTGGCCATAGATTACGTTTGGTTCTTCAGTAGAACGAAACGAAATGCCTAATATTGCGAAGCGTTTAAAATTAATTCACCTCCCGCCTTGCATTCCTCATTTTGGTACATTTTCCTTAGCTTAATTACACCGTTTCTCATTCTACCAAGGGCTGTATTAATAGGAACATTGGTTATTTCAGCAATTTCCTTGAAACTTAAATCCAAAAAGGTTCGCATGATGACCACCTGCTTGATTTCAAAGGGCAACTGATTAACCCATTTCCTTATGTCTTTTTGCAACTGAAGATGCTGAATTCGCTCCTGGGCGGTTGAATCGGGACTCACAAAGCGCTCAAAAAAATCATAATCGGCATTATCAACAGAAACACTTTTCTTGCGCTTATTGGCCCTGAAATGGTCGTGCACTAAATTATGGGCTATGCGCATCACCCAAGGCAAGAATTTTCCTTCTTCCTGATAATTATCTGATTTCAAGGTCCTGATGACCCTGATAAAAGAATCTTGGAAGATGTCCTCAGCTAAGGCACGATCTTTGACATGCTTTAAGATGAAAGAAAAAATTTGCCGCTTATGCCTGTTGATTAATTCTTCCAAACATTTCTCGTCTCCGGAAATGTATAATTCAATAAGAACTGAATCATTTAATTGTGAACGTACCATAACTCTCCCTGTTAAGAAAATAAAAATGTGAGGTAGAGTTAGGCGATAGGCGTGTGGGGTTTGAACGGTCAAATTTAGTTTATTTTCTTTAAATTTCCATTTTTGCATAAATTTGGATGAAAATAATTGCAACTGCTTGATTTTTAGTAACTAAAATTCAATCTAACCTAAAAATGAAATCGTTCAACTTTCCTTCAATATTCCGGTTTGTCTTCTTTGTGCCCTCTTTTAAATGGTTTTGTACCCATAACAGTAAAACATTTTTTATGCATTGGGTCAATTAAAATGGCGTAATTTTACGCCCCCGATTTTATTATGACCAAAGCCTTCTCTGACCTTAACCCCAAAGAATTTATTCTGATAAAGGGTGCCCGCCTTCACAACCTAAAAAATATTGATGTTGCGATTCCCAGGAATAAAATGGTGGTCATTACCGGACTATCAGGCTCCGGGAAATCAACCCTTGCTTTCGATACGCTTTATGCCGAAGGTCAAAGGCGCTACGTAGAAAGTCTTTCTTCTTATGCCCGTCAATTCCTAGGCAGGATAAATAAGCCGGAAGTTGAATATATCAAAGGCATATCACCGGCTGTGGCCATTGAGCAAAAAGTAATTTCAAAAAATCCCAGGTCAACCGTGGGAACCACCACTGAAATTTACGATTACCTAAAATTGCTTTATGCAAGAATAGGAAAAACAGTTTCCCCCATTTCTGGAAAAATAGTCAAAAGGCACACAGTAACTAATGTAGTTGATTTTATTACCTCACTGTCTGACCAAACAAAAGTCTTTATCACAGCCCCTCTGCAAATACAAAAGGGAGAAAAGGCAGAAAGAAAACTTGGGTTATTGCTTCAGCAAGGATTTGTGAGAATCATTGTCAAGGATGAACTGCTAAAAATAGAGGACTTATTGGCAGATGCTAAAAGCGTTAAAAACCTTGATAAAAAAACAGGCACAGAAATCCATTTGGTTATTGATCGTTTGGTTGTCAATTCCACAGATGCTGATTTGATTGCCAGAATTTCAGACTCGGTACAAACCGCCTTTTTTGAGGGAAGTGGAACCACCAAAATAGTGTGGAATAACGACAAGGAAAAAGGGGAAGAATGGTTCAGTAACCGCTTTGAAGAAGATGGAATTCAATTTGAAGAACCCAGTGTTCATTTCTTTGCTTTCAACAATCCGGTAGGTGCCTGCAGAAAATGTGACGGTTTTGGAACTACCATCGGTATTGATGAAGACCTTGTAGTTCCTGATAAAAGTTTATCCGTTTATGAAGGAGCAGTAGTTTGTTGGAAAGGTGAAACCATGAAGGAGTGGAAAGAAAAATTCATTCGTGCTGCCTCCAAATTCGATTTTCCCATACATCGTGCTTATGCTGATTTAAGCGCTGATGAAAAAGATTTGCTGTGGAAAGGTAATGCAAAAATTGAAGGGCTGGATGATTTCTTTACCTTCCTTGAAAGTCAGACCTACAAAATTCAATATAGGGTTATGCTCTCTCGTTACAGGGGTAAAACCGCTTGTCCGGATTGCAAAGGAACCAGAATCAGAAAAGATGCCCTTTATGTTTTGGTGGCCGGAAAAAATATTGGCGAGATAATTTCAATGCCTGTTGCAGAAGCACTTCAGTTTTTCCAAACCATTTCCTTGCCCGATCATGAACAAAAAATTTCTGAAAGATTACTACGTGAAATCAACAATCGCCTGAGCTATCTTGATCAGGTAGGTCTGGGTTATTTAACCCTCAGCAGAATGTCCAGCACCTTGTCTGGCGGTGAGTCACAAAGAATAAACCTTGCTACATCTCTTGGAAG
Source organism: Bacteroidia bacterium (assembly GCA_044370375.1). Taxonomy (GTDB): domain Bacteria; phylum Bacteroidota; class Bacteroidia; order UBA4408; family UBA4408; genus JBILVQ01. The sequence continues at coordinate 5,552 of JBILVQ010000010.1, read as the reverse complement.
TAGTTTGGTTGGTTCCATGTATATTTTAGATGAACCCAGCATTGGCCTTCATCCAAGAGATACAGAGCGTTTGATTGAGGTTTTGAAATCTTTAAAAAGCTTGGGAAATACCGTCATCATTGTTGAGCACGATGAAGAAGTGATGCGGGCTGCCGATCAAATCATTGATATTGGTCCTTATTCGGGTACCCTCGGTGGGCAATTGGTTTTTCAAGGTAATTGGGAAAAAATATTAAAGGAAGAATCAAGCTTAACGGCTAGATATTTAACAGGAAAAGACGAAATTCCAGTGCCCTCTCAAAGAAGAAAATGGAAAGAATTTATTGAAATAAACGGAGCGAGGGAAAACAATTTAAAAGGAATTAATGTAAAGTTTCCACTGCATATTTTCACAGTGGTTACAGGCGTTTCCGGTAGTGGTAAAACTTCACTGGTAAAAAAAATACTTTATCCATCCATCAAAAAACTTCACGATGGTTATGCAGAACAAACCGGATCTTTCGATCGACTGAATGGTTCTTACCGATTAGTTGAAGGCGTGGAAATGATTGACCAGAACCCCATCGGAAAATCATCACGCAGCAATCCTGTTACCTATATCAAGGCCTGGGATGAAATCCGTCAGCTTATGTGCGACCAGCCGCAGGCCAAAACAAGAGGACTCAAGCCAACGGTTTTTTCCTTCAATGTTGATGGCGGAAGATGTGACATGTGTCAGGGAGAAGGAGAAGTTACCATTGAGATGCAATTCATGGCCGACATAAAACTGGAATGTGAAGCCTGTGCAGGAAAAAGATTTAAACAGGAAATTCTCGATATTGAATACAAAGGAAAAAATGTTCATGATATCCTAACCATGACGATTGAAGAAGCCATTTCCTTCTTTTCACAAAACGACCAGGTTAAAGGAATCGAAAACAAAATCATTTATAAGCTACAACCACTGATGGATGTTGGTCTGGGATATGTTCAATTAGGGCAATCTTCAAGTACCCTCAGCGGAGGCGAAGCACAGAGAATTAAATTAGCTTCCTTTTTGGTGAAAGGAAGTACCGAGAAAAAAACCTTGTTTATTTTTGATGAGCCTACCACCGGTTTGCACTTCCATGATATTAAAAAACTTCTTTATGCATTCAATGCTCTTATTGAGCAAGGCCATTCACTGGTAGTCATTGAACACAACCAAGAAGTTATTAAATGTGCAGATTGGATCATTGATTTAGGGCCTGAAGGTGGAAAAAATGGAGGCACCATTGTTTTCGAAGGTACACCGGAAGAAATCATCAAGTGCAAAGCATCCTACACCGGAAAATATTTAAAAGGAAAACTATAAATACGTTCAAATAACTAAAATAAAAAGGGCCCGTCAAAAATAATGACGGGCCCTTTTTTTTAACCTTCGAGAAGCTTATTTTTCAAAACCAATTGCATCAATGGTATATTCCAAATCACCAATCAAACGAAACGGATGTTTGATGCTATCCCTTAAAGCCAAATCCAAACGAACCCTGAATTGATTGGAATTGATGAATTGTTGAATGTCCTGATCCAAAACCGTCATGGTTACCTGAGTTGCCGAATTAAGTTCAATATTTTCTTTTGATACAAACTTTGCCTCAGACACATTGTTTCCAATAGCGTAGCCAAAAATATCCTTAACGATGTTGTAGGTATATGGATTTACATCCTTATCCTCAATGGTTAATTTGAAATTCTTCATTTTGATGTACTTTAAGTTCTTTTTATCAAACTTATAAGCGCTTGCTAAAGAATCAACATTAAATTTTATGGTTGTTTCGGTACTGTAGGTTAGTTGGTTCACTACAGGCACATCAAAATAAGCCCTTGCTCCACTGTAAGAGAAATTAATAGGAATTTCAGTGTCTTTACATCCTGAAAAAAGGGTGGCCAAGGTGGTTAGGGCCAAAAGGCTAATGGCAAATAATTTTGTTTTCATTGTTTGAAATGTTTAGACAAATTTACAAAACATTCCTATCATTTTTCAAAATTTGTCGTTAAATTTAATGGAGTCACCCTTTTATGGGACGATTTAATGGCAACAAACTCAAGTTTTCTAAGCTATTTTTCTAAATCAATCAAATACTTTAGAAAGATAATTATTTCGCAAATTGCTTTTTTTTGAAATAATCCACTAATTTCAGCCCATCAATTTAATGTTATGTCAACAACCGAAACCAACAGTGCACTGAAAGGTGGTGAATTCTTAATCAAAGAAACTGCAGCCAACGATATTTTTATTCCTGAACAATTCAACGAAGAGCAACGAATGATTGCCGATACCTGCAAGGATTTTTTGGCCAGAGAAGTTTGGCCTCACCTTGATCGGATTGATGCCCAGGAAGAAGGACTAACGGTTTCATTGCTCGATAAAGCCGCAGAGTTAGGGTTGCTCGGACTCAATGTCCCTGAATCTTATGGAGGATTCGAAAAGGACTTCGTGACTGGTATGCTGGCAACAGAGGTATTAGGGGCCGGACATTCCTTTGCTGTTTCCATTTCGGCTCATACAGGAATAGGGACTTTACCCATTCTTTACTACGGCAACGAGGCTCAAAAACAAAAATATATTCCTAAACTAGCTTCAGGCGAATGGAAAGCTGCCTACTGCCTCACTGAACCGGGCTCCGGATCGGATGCCAACTCCGGAAAAACCAAAGCAGTGCTTACCCCAGATGGAAAACACTATGTGTTGAACGGTCAGAAAATGTGGATTACAAACGGTGGGTTTGCTGACATTTTTACTGTTTTTGCTAAAATTGATAATGATGAAAATCTTTCAGCATTTATCGTTGAAAAATCTTTTGGTGGAATTAGTCTGAATCCTGAAGAACACAAAATGGGCATCAAGGGCAGCTCTACCCGTCAGGTTTTCTTTAACGATTGCCTGGTTCCTGTTGAGAACCTTCTTTCCGACCGTCAAAACGGATTTAAAATTGCCGTAAATATCTTGAATGTTGGCCGAATTAAACTTGCTGCAGCAGCCATTGGTGGGGCCAAACGAACAGCTGACTACTCCGTTCAATATGCCAATGAAAGAAACCAGTTTGGAAGACCCATTGCAAAATATGGTGCCATCAGACATAAACTGGCAGAACAAGCCATTTACCTCTATACCGTTGAATCTGCCCTTTACCGAGCCACACAAAACATTGAAGATGCTATTCATGCCTTTGCTGAAAAAGGGATGGATCATGCAAAAGCCCTTTTAAAAGGAGTTGAACAATTTGCGGCTGAAGCTGCTATTTTGAAAGTTGCCGGCTCAGAAGCCCTCGATTTTGTGACCGATGAAGGTGTGCAAATTTATGGAGGTATGGGCTACTCTGCCGAAGCCCCCATGGATAGAGCCTACCGTGATTCAAGAATCAACAGAATTTTTGAAGGTACCAATGAAATTAACCGGATGCTTACCGTTGACATGCTCCTAAAACGGGCCATGAAAGGTGAATTGGATTTAATGGGCCCTGCTACTGCTGTTTCAAAAGAACTTATGAGTATTCCCGACTTTGGCGAAGCCGGTGAAGGATTCTTTGCCGAGGAAAAAAAATACATTGCCAATTTCAAAAAGGCGGTTTTGTTGGTTGCAGGAGCGGCCGTTCAAAAGCTCATGATGGAACTCTCCAAAGAACAGGAAATTCTCATGAACATTGCTGATATGCTGATTGACCTTTACTTGGCAGAATCAGTTCAGCTAAGGGTAGAAAAACTGGCAGGCATGAAAGGAGAAAACAATATTGCTCCCCAAATTCAAATAATGAAGGTCTTTATCAATGACGCGGCAGACCGAATTCATAAGAACGGTAAAGATGCAATCAACAGCTTTGCCAGCGGGGATGAACAACGAATGATGCTCATGGGCATAAAACGATTTACCAAAACCAGTCCTTTTAATACAAAGGACGCCAGAAGGCTGATAGCGGCCAGGTTGATAGAAGAAAACAAATATTGTTTCTAATCAAAAAAATCCCGGACCAACCCTCCGGGATTTTTTTTAACATATTTTGTTTAGTCTTTTTTTACGATTGAATAAACAATAACCCTTTATTGTGGTTTATTCATCGTTAAACCAATTAATTCTTATGATGAAAAAGTTATTTTCTGTATTTCTTTTAGTAGCGGGTTTGGGAATTTCCTCGGCCTCTGCTCAGTTTGCCAGGGTGCAAATTATTCACAATAGTCCGGACGCTTTGGCAGATTCAGTTGACATTTATGTCAATGGATCCATCGCCTTAGACAATTTCGGATTTAGAGAAGCAACCGGCTTTCTTAGTTTGCCGGCAGGTGTTCCTCTCAATGTTGCCGTAGCACCCAAAACCAGTAGCTCAGCCGCTAACGCTTTCGACACTTTTCCTATTACCTTAAGCGATGGCCTTACCTATGTAGTGGTTGCATCCGGTTTGGTAAGCACCAGCGGTTACACCCCCTTGCAACCTTTCACCCTTGAAATTTTCCCTGTTGGTAGGGAAGTTGCTTCTACAGCAGGAAATACGGATGTATTGGTAATGCATGGTTCAACAGATGCTCCAACCGTTGACGTTTGGGAATCTACTGTTGGTTCTATCATAGATGACATTAGTTTTCCTAACTTTTCAAGTGATTATTTAGAGCTTCCAACAGCTGACTATACCCTAGAAGTTAGAGATCAAACCGGAACAACCATTGTAGCCACTTACTCTGCACCGCTGCAAACCTTGAATCTTCAGGATTCTGCATTGGTAGTTTTAGCCTCAGGTTTTCTTGACCCATCTCAAAATAGCAATGGTCCTGCCTTTGGACTTTATGCTGCCTTAGCTTCAGGAGGTACATTGATTCCACTACCATCTGCCGGCGGACCTAGTACTGCTAGAGTTCAAATCATTCATAACTGTGCTGACTTAAATGCCGATACCGTTGACGTTTGGTTGAACAACACCCTTGCATTAGACAATTTCGTTTTCAGAACTGCAACTGACTTTATTGACGTTGACGCAGGTGTTGATATTGACATTTCTATTCAACCTTCAAATTCTGTTGATACCGTAAACGCCTTGGCCAGATTTACTGTGAATTTAACACCCAATGAAAAATATGTAGTGGTAGCTAGCGGAATCGTAATTCCTGCAGGATACAATCCTGCACCAGGCTTTAACCTTGAAATTTTCCCGGGTGCCAGAGAAGCAGCCAACGTTTCAACCAATACAGATATCCTTGTGATGCATGGTTCTACAGATGCACCCACCGTTGATGTGGTTGGTGTAGGTGCCGGAACATTGGTTGATGATATTTCTTACCCTGAATTCAGCAGTTATTTAGAATTGCCTACAGCCGATTACAATGTACAAATCAGAAATGCTGCAGGAACTGATGTTGTTGCTGAATACATTGCTCCTTTATCTACCTTAAATCTTGCCGGTCAATCGCTAGTAGTGGTTGCTTCAGGATTTTTAGATGCTGCTAACAATAACAACGGTCCGGGCTTTGGCTTATATGCAGCTCCTTCCAGCGGTGGTGCTTTAATTCCTTTGCCAAGTGCAAATATTTCTACTGCAAGGGTT
>JBILVQ010000378.1:0-2583 GCA_044370375.1 Bacteroidia bacterium | reverse complement strand
GTCGGCAAAAGCTGCAGAACAAGCGGCTCGTGGAAGTTTTGATCCGAAATTATTTTATGAATTGAACGATAAGTTTTATGATTCTAAAAATTATTATCAATTAGGTGAAGGTGGATTTTCTGTGGCCACCAATATTGGTTTGGAGGTGAAGGCCGGCTACGAACAAAATGAAGGTATTTATCTGAATCCCGAAAATACGGTTCCGGGCAATGGTTTGTTGTACACAAAATTTTCGCTTCCCTTGTTGCAGGGTTTAATCATTGATGAGCGAAGAGCGGCCCTGAAGCAAGCAAAAATATTGAATGAATTATCTGAAGTTGAGCGTTTGGCGCTTTTGAACCAGTTGATGTACAATGCCGGAAAGGCTTATTGGGACTGGCAATTGGCTTATATTAACCTGAAGGTTTTTAACGAAGCGGTAGTAACGGCCCAAATACGATTCGAGGGAGTGAAAAAGTCTTGGTCCTTTGGCGACCGCCCGGCCATTGATACCGTGGAGGCGAATATTCAATTGCAGGACAGGATCATCAACTATCAACAAGGTCGTCTTGATTTTATCACCAAAGGATTAATGCTTTCTAATTTTTTATGGATAGACAATGATGTTCCTGTTGTGATAACGGAGAAAACCATTCCTGAGCCCTACATTCCGAATGGAGCCTTGGCCGTGAATTTGAACCTGAGGGTAAAGCAAATGGACTCGTTGATGAACAATCATCCGGAATTGAAAGTCTATGAATTTAAATTAAAGCAATTGCAAGTTGACAAGCGATTGAAGCAGGATAAGTTGAAGCCACGGTTGAATGTAAATTACAATCCGTTGTACAATCCTGATAACCTAAGTGCCGGCTTTATGAACAATTACAAGTATGGCATATCGGTAGGCTTTCCGGTGTTTTTGCGAAAGGAGCGGGGAGAGTTGGCGATGGCGCGCATTAAGATTGATCGGATTGGACTGGAGACCGGCAATAAAAGAAATGAGTTGTTGAACAAGACCAAAGTGAGCGTGAATGAATTTAACAACCTCTTGGGGCAGATTGATATTTATGATAAAAACGTGATTAATTATGAGCGTTTGTGGGAGTCGGAAAAGCGATTGTTTGAGCAGGGAGAAAGTTCTTTGTTCATGATGAACAGTAGAGAGATGAGCATGATCAATGCTCGTTTGAAGCTCAACGAAATGATATACAAGAATCAAAAAGCATTGTTGGAGGCTGATTATTCCTTTGGCTTGTTGAACAGTATGTATTAATCGTTGCTGTTTCCGGCAAGCGAAAGCATTGCTTGGTTTAGTAGTCTGCCGAATGCTTGTTTTTGCCGCTTTTTGCTTCGCCTAAGCTCCGAAATCAATTTCAATGGCGTATTGATCCAACAGACCGGGCAGGCCTGAGAGAGAGAATTTAGCGCCTTTTAATTTATTTTCTTGGGGATTGATAGAAAAATTTTGGGCTGAACGAAAATCAGTTTTTTCGAGGATTGTATTTTCGAAATGGGCATTGAGCAGGTCGCAGGCATTGAATTGGGCTTTAGAGAAATCGCTTTCGGTAAAATCACATTCTTGCAGGTTAGCATTATCGAAAATGGTTTCCTTTAATTTCAGGCGATAGAAAGAGGAGTTGCTAAGATTACAGTTTTTAAAAGAAAATTCCAGGGAGATGGGATTGCATTGTTCAAAGCGGAGGCCAATCATTTTACAATCGAGGAAGCGAATGTTTTGGAGGGAAGTTTTGTTTAATTTGAGGAGGCTAAGGTTACAGCCTTGAAAGCTGCATCCGTTGAATTGAAAGCCACTGAGATCGCAGTTGCTTAAGTTGCAATTAATAAAACTACAATCTTCGTATTCGGCTTTAGGAAGCGCTTTTTGGGTAAAATCTTGGTCGATGAACTGTTGATTTTGAAAATAGCTTTCGGGCATGTGGGCTTATTTTTTTTGAATGGGATTAAAGCGATTTCCATAGCGTTGCGAAGGAAATTTGGTTCCGAAAATAAGGAAACTTAGTTTAATGGTGAAACGAATGCTTGGATGGTTGACGGTTTCTATGTCCGGTTGGTAGGACAAATTGTTTTGGGGATCGAAAGGAGTGAAAATCCTTTTCACTTGCCGGTAACCGATGCTAAGTCCATAATCAATATTTAAGCGATCAAATTGGTTATTGGTTCCAATATCGAAGAAAAGCATTTTAATATCATATTTTCTATGTAAGGGTTCATAAACATAACTAAACAGTAAATTCGTGCCAAGGGTGGTTTTTCTTTCCTCAACCTTCAAGGCAGAAATGCCTATATATGTTTTTGTTTTCCAGTCTTCATGTCGGGTAATTCTGCCATAATACCTGAATTCTATTGATTTTTTATTTCCATTTAGGGGATAGGCAGGAGCGGCATTCAAATATCCATATTGCCATCCATAGGCAAAAGAAAGAGACCATTTTCTGTCCAACATAAAATCGATACCACCCATCATGTTCGGCCTTGGGAAAGCTGCTAATTGGGTAGGATGAGCGGATAGCAGCACATTGAATCGATCATTATTTTTAAGGGCAAAGAGGGGATGTTGAAACAATAAAAACACCAACAAGAAGG
>JBILVQ010000377.1:0-2587 GCA_044370375.1 Bacteroidia bacterium | reverse complement strand
TCACCATCCTGTGAAAAAAGTAATATCCCTTTACAAAGAAGCATTCAGCAATCATCCCCGCGAAGTTTGGACCCTAGCCATTTTTACCTTCATCAATCGGGTTGGAACCATGGTGCTTCCTTTCCTTACGGTTTATCTCACCACCCAACTCAATTATTCTTTAAAACAAGCAGGCCTGCTTGCCGGAGCTTTCGGTGTTGGCTCTTTTTTTGGCGCATTCACTGGCGGTAAACTCAGCGATAAAATTGGCGCCCGAAAAGTAATTTCTTGGAGCCTCCTATTGGGTGGAACCTTTCTCTTTACCATTCAATTTGTTACCGATTTTTATCCTCTGCTTGCACTCATCTTTCTTTCTGCCTTTACCGGTGAAGCTTACCGTCCTGCTGTGATGGCTGCTGCAGGGAATTTTGTCGATAAATCGCAAACCGCAAGAACCGTGGGCTTAATCAGAATGGCCATTAACCTCGGCTTTGGCGCTGCACCAGCCATTGGCGGACTCATTGCCAGCAGCATAGGCTATGCATGGCTGTTCCGGATTGATGGCGGCAGTTGCATACTTGCAGCCATTTATTTTATCTTTTATACACGCAATTGGAAAACCCACCATGAACAAAGAAAAGCGGATGCTTTGAACCTTGATTCACAACCATCGATTGCTCCTTTTGCCAACCAAAATTATTTGCTCTTCCTATTACTCACGCTGGGTGTTGGCTTCGCCTTTGTTCAATGGTTTCAAAGTATTCCTGTCTTTATAAAAACGGAATGGAAATTTAATGAGGCTTATATTGGCATGCTGATGGGTACCAATGGTATCTTAATTGCTCTCATTGAAATGCCAATCGTTAACTTTATCGAGAAAAAAAACAAAAGCGAATATTTTGTCCGACTGGGCCTTCTGCTCATCGCTTCATCCTTCTTGTTTTTTTTGCTCCCGGCCAGTGCCATTATCGGTTTTTTAGCCATGGCATTTTTAACCTTTGGCGAAATCTTCTTTCTTCCATTCAACTCCTCTCAGGCAATGAACATGAGTCCCTCTGCACGCAGAGGCGAATACATGGCCTGGTATGGAATGGTTTGGTCCTTAACCCATGTGATTGGTCCTCTTGTTGGGTTAAATTTTATCAGCACTTTTGGTTTTGATATTTTCTGGCTTTGCCTTTTCTCCATTGTCCTTTTCGCACTCCTAAATCGCCTGCTTAGAGCGAAAAGAAGAAAAACAGAAAAATTCAACTAACAAATTCCTCACTCCTACTTCAACGCTGCAAGGGTATAAACTCTACCTTTATTTTGCTCTTTTAAATATTCCATCAAAGGAGCAAAATAATCAACCATGGGTTGTGCACTCAAGTCACTGCCAGTTGCATCAAACAAAAGTTTCCTCCAATCACCGGTAGCTCCCGGCTTCATAAGATTTTCAATAAATTTTCCGACCTCTTTGTTTCCAAAATAATTGGTAGCATGAGGATCTTGTTTTAAAATATTGTTGGCAATATGCTGGTGGACTTGAAACAATAAAACATAAGACAAGGCATAATCATAATACTGCGCTGCATCATCATTGATATGTGTTTTGGTAGCAGCATCACAATATTCCTCACCTCTCTTCTCCGGTGCGGCAATTCCTTGATATTTGCCAACCACTTCCCACCATTTCGCATTGAACTGATCAGGCGATAAATTTTCTGTATACAATGAATGTTCAAACTCACCCATTACTCCTGTGGCAAAGGGAATAAATACAACATAATTCAAAGCCTCTTTCAATAATTGTTTGGTCTGATCAATTTTCGTTCCGGGCTTTACCAAACCAAGACCTTCCAAAAAGGGCTGCTGCATGGCCGCAAAACCCATCAAACTTCCCAAAGCTTCGTGGTAGGCACGGTTTGCTCCTTCACGCAACAAAACTGGAATTTCTGGACGACTGTAACTCATGTAATAATATATATGTCCTAATTCATGATGAGAGGTTTCATACCATTCGGCATTGGGCAATACACTCATCAGGGAGCGAACGTCTTTATCCAAATCAACATGCCAAGCAGATGCATGATTATTCTTTTTGTAGGTGGCATCTGCAGGAGCAGGGTACAAATCGCTCTTGTCCCAAAAGGACTTTGGAAGCGGATCAAATCCTAAACTGGTATAAAATTTCTCGCCCTGTTCAACCACCCATTTAGCATCTTTCGTACGAATAACAGCATCCAAATCAAAACCCTCTACCGTTACCATTTCACTCCAATCCTGACCCCAACGGTTCGACAACCAATGGGCAGGAATCATGTCCGGTACAACTTTCTGATTGTATTTTTTTGCTAGTTCATAACGTGCATAGGTATGCAGTTCACGATAAAGAGGATACAATTCTTTGTTTAGTTTACGCAACATATCCATCATTTCTGCAGTGCTCATACCATAATCCGAAACCTGGTATTCAAAATAATCTTTGTAACCCAAAGCCTGTACCGTTTGATTTCTTAGGTCGCGTAGTTCAACAAGACCACTTTTCAATCCCTTTCCTACTTCTTTGGAGCTATTCCAAACAGCCAACCTTTTGTCTAAATTACTCTCCATTTTCAGTGCCTCATCA
>JBILVQ010000120.1:0-9461 GCA_044370375.1 Bacteroidia bacterium | reverse complement strand
TCTTTTTATCAAAGGAAGTAAATCTGGTTACATCAATTCAACAGATGAAAAAAATATTTTGGAAGAATTTCCTCAAGCCTCTGTGATAACGATTGAAGGCGCAGGGCACTGGGTACATGCCGAAAAACCTGCCGAACTTTTGTCTTGCTTTGTTGACTTTTTTAAACCCTAAAAAAAGTTAAGGAAGGCTTTTCGCCATATTCATTCGGCCTGTTGTTGTCATTTTTTTTACTTTTGTGGTGTGAAAAAATGGATTGCCCTTTTTCTGCTTTTGGTTTTCTCTGTGGTGTCTACACCACGGGAATTGTGGCATCATTGTTTGGTTCACGCCAATGTTTCCCATTGCGATAATCAGGGTTCTGAAAATGGTTTCATTGATTCTCCGTCCTGCGAAATTTGCAATTTTCAATTTCAGGAGTTTTTACCCGGTTTTATTGCTGAACAACCCCATCAGGAAAATTTCACCTACGAATTTCTTAGCTACCAACTTTCTCAAAAAAATGTTTCGAAGGCAGCCTATATTGCCTTAAGAGGTCCACCTGAAGTTATCTAACTCTGCCTCTTTTTCTCCATCGCCAACGCGCGAAAACGTAAACATTTTCAATGAAAACTATCCTATTGGGTTGGGTTTTCCTTTCGTTTCAATTATTGATGATTATCAATGAAACCCAAGGTCAAATCTCATTACCTGATTGCCAATTAACACTTTGCGGTCGTGTAATTGATGAACATGACCAAAGTGAACTTCCGTATGCTACCTTGAAATTAAAAGGTACTGATCAAGTTGTACTCTCCGATGAAGCAGGAAATTTTTGTTTCAAGGGTTTGTGTCCTGGCAACTATACACTCATCAGTTCACATATCGGCTGTGATGATGTAGTTATCAGGATTAAACTCGAAGACCACAAAAACATTTTCGTTTTTCAGGAACATCATAACAGTGAACTTCAAGAATTGGTTGTTCATGAACACAAAGCTGCCGAAAAAACCACGCTAAATTCTAACGAAATCAAAGGGATGAATTTAACCCAACATTCCGGAAAACCTTTGGCAGAAATGCTGCAATCGGTTGCAGGTGTTAATACCCTGAAAACCGGAAACAACATTGCCAAACCCATTATCCATGGTCTGCATAGTAACAGAGTATTGATCATGAACAATGGAGTGAGGCAAGAAGGGCAGCAATGGGGTAATGAACACGGACCGGAAATTGACCCCTTCATTTCCGACAAACTTACGGTTATCAAAGGGGCAGCAACCGTAAGATTCGGCCCAGATGCCATGGGCGGAGTAGTTTTGGTTGATCCTCGACCTTTGCCGGATTCGAATGCCTATTGCGGAGAAATTCATTGGGCCGGATTTTCCAATGGAAAGCAAGGTGCCCTGAGTATAAATACTGAAGGAGCTCCGGAAAAATTAAATGGATTTTCGTATCGATTACAAGGAACCTTAAAAAAAGGAGGCAACCAAAATACACCCGGTTACTATCTCGGCAACACTGGCATGGAGGAAGCAAACTTTTCTATCAACACCCGTTATGACAAAGAGTCTTGGGGAATAGAGAGCTATTACAGTCAGTTCAATTCCAATGTTGGCATTTTTTCTGCGGCACATATTGGCAATTTAACCGATTTGCAAAATGCATTTGCCAGTCCGGAGCCATTAGAAAAGGCCAATTTTTCCTACCAAATCAACCGGCCTTACCAGCATCTGCTGCACGAGCTCACAAAGGTAAAAACCTGGTATAGTTTTAACCGAACAAACCTATGGTTCACCTATTCTCGTCAATACAATTTGCGCGAGGAGTATGACAAAGACAAACCTTTAAACGACAGCCTTGCTGCCCTTGGATTACCAGAATTGCAATTTGAAATCACTACCCATAACGGAGAATTTATTATTGAACACTCACCCAACCGAAACCTCCATTTCATGGCAGGCATCAACGGCATGAACCAGGGGAATACATACGAAGGAAGGTTTTTTATTCCCAACTTTAAAAGTCTTTCTACCGGAGGTTTCTTGATTGCGCAATGGAAAAACCCCTTTTGGTTTCTTGAATCAGGGATTCGTTATGATGTAAAAGACATCAGGGTTTATCTGTGGGAGAATAAAGTAATCAGCCAATACCAGCACAATTTTGAAGGCTTTACCTACACCGCAGGGATCAAAAGGTTGTTCAAAAACTCAAACCTCCATTTCAATGCCGGGAGCAGTTGGAGACCACCCAATGTTAGTGAATTATATAGCAAAGGGGTTCATCATGGTGCCGCCTCCATTGAATACGGGGATAGAAACCTAAAAGAAGAACAAGGATTCAATATGCAAGTAGGTTTCGAGTGGCAAACAAAAAAAAGCTGGCATGGAGAGGTTTTGCTTTATAATAACCACATCCGGAATTTTATTTATCTGGTACCCCAAAACAATACAGCACTCACCATTAGGGGAGCATTTCCAACATTCAGGTATGAGCAAATCAATGCCAACCTAAGTGGTTGCGATCTGTTGTTCTTTGTTCCAATCATTTCAGCATTCGAACTAAAAACCAAAGTATCTTTTTTGTATGCACAAAATATTGATAGCAAATCCAAGATTATCAATATGCCCGCCAACATTTTTGAGAACGCACTTAGTTATCGCCTGCCGTCAACCAGCATTTTAAAAAACAATCAAATTTCCATCAACACCTCGCTGGTAGATAAAATGAGAAACTTGCCTGAAAATTCGGATTATGTTCCTGCTCCCGAAGGCTATTTTTTATTGGGAATGGGCCTGTCTGGAAACGTTAACCTCAAAAAGCAGGAACTTCGTTTTTACCTGTCTGTAGATAATTTGCTCAACAAAAAATACCGTAATTATCTAAATCGCTTCAGGTATTATGCCGATGAAACAGGAAGAAACATTTCTGTTCATTTGGTGCTTCCATTTCAAATCAAAAAACAAAACAAACAAATCAATTAATCACCTCATCAAAACCAAACAATGAAAAAATCAAAACACTTCCTGCTTCTGCTGCTTTCGGCCGTGGTCGTTATGCAAGGATGCAAAAAAGACGATGACCTGGTTCCGGTTCCTGCACCGGTCAATGAACCCGAGTTAATTACTACCTTAAGGATTGAATTTACCGACTCAGCAAATTCGGCCAATAAAGTTGTAACCATTTTTAAAGACCTGGATGGAGAAGGAGGAAATGAGCCGGGGCAATTCGACTCCCTTAAGCTAGAGGCCAACAAAACCTGGTATTTCGAAACCAGCCTGCTGAATGAATCGGTTAGTCCATCAGAAAACATTACCGATGAAATAAAAGAGGAGGCTGACGATCACTTGTTTGTATATTCCAGCACGGGAATTAATGCAAACATTAAAATCACTGACAAGGACAGTAAGAATTTACCTTTGGGACTAAAGGGAACCTTCAGAACAGGCGCTGCATCTAGCGGAACCACTACGGTAGTGCTGAAACACCAGCCTGGTATTAAAGACGGCACAGCCGACAAGGGCGAAACAGATGTTGAAGTTACATTTAAATCAAGAATCTACTAAAATGAAAAATACAATTTACCTTTTGGCCGTAGCCATTATTTTTACCTTGGCCTCGTGCAGTAAAACAACCCGTTACAGCAAGCAACTTACAGGAGAAAAATGGGCCATCAGCGCGTTTACCGTTGACGGAACCCCTCATGAAGAGTTGCCTCATTTGGAATTTGCCGATTGCGACATTTATGATGAATCCTGCACCGGGGAGCTTGTTACCCATGAAGGCGGAGTGGCACATTTTATCTGGCAAATAAGGGATCAGGGCGATACCTTTGAATACTCTGACCAAACAGATCATACGCATTCCGATCTTGATCATCATGCCATTGAGATAAGTGCAGCCATCAGTGGAGTCTTTTCAATAGAGGAAAGGTCGAGAAAAAACATGACCCTGCAATCAACAGCACTTAACGGTTTTAAGGGAAAGACCGTTATCATTGAATTAACGAAAGAATAATAGAGCAAACCATAAACGTAGGCAAGGGTGTTTAGCCCTCAACACCCTTGCCTTTTGGGCCTATTTTATCCTTCAAACATCCCATTTTAAGCCCCCTCATCAGTTTTCTATTGGAGAAAAACAGCAAGCTTTGAGCCGGTTGGTTTGTCTCAGGCGCAAGAATGAATCCTCCATATCGTAGAATTATTGTACTAAAATACGCTAATAAAAAAATAATATTTTCTCGAAAAACCCTGTTTTTCAGGCATTACGGACTTCGTGAAATCTCAGGCAAAAAAAAAACGCCTTGGCGACAAAAAATATCTAACAAATTGCCCTGCAGTGTGTTTCAATAGCAGGGAAAGAAATCGCTTATTTCTTACCTTTGCGCGTTAAAGTTGAATTAAAATACAAAGTATGGATCAATTTTCCTATGTAGGGAATGGTGATGTTTCTGCCATCAATAACCTTTACGAGGCGTATCAGGCTAATCCTGATTCGGTAGATATTTCTTGGAAGAAATTTTTTGAAGGCTTTGAGTTCTCAAGAAAAAACTTCCCTGTAAAAGAATTGGAAAGTAACGGGCCTATTCCATCAAACCTTAGCAAAGAATTTGAGGTCATCAACCTGATTAACCTTTACCGATCAACCGGACATTTGTTCACACAAACCAACCCGGTAAGAGAAAGAAGGAAATACAAACCTACGCTTGACGATTTACACCTGATTGGTTTAGGTGAAGGGGATATGGAAATTGTTTTTCAGGCAGGTAAAGAAGTTGGATTAGGTCCTGCAAAATTAAAGGACATTATCTCGATGCTCAAGCAAACCTACTGCAACACCGTTGGGGTAGAATACATGTACATCCGTAATTCCAAAATTCTTGGCTGGTTGAAAGAAAAACTGGAATCCACCAGAAACACCCCTCAATTAAGTGTTCCTGAAAAAAAGAGATTGCTCGAAAAAATATGCAAAGCAGTAGTTTTCGAAAACTTCTTACATACGAAATTTGTAGGCCAGAAAAGATTTTCGCTGGAAGGAGCCGAAGCATTAATTCCAGCGCTTGATGCTGTAATCGAAAAGGGAGCTTCCTTAGGGATTCAAGAATTTGTGATTGGCATGGCACACCGTGGAAGATTAAATGTTCTAGCCAACATTCTGAATAAAACCTACGAAAATATTTTTACGGAATTTGAAGGAAAGGAATACGAAGAAACTTTGTTTGATGGCGATGTAAAATACCACCTCGGGTATAGCACGAATATTATTACCAATGAGGGCAATAAAGTACACCTTAGTTTAACGCCCAATCCTTCCCACCTTGAAACGGTTGGACCGGTGGTTGAAGGTATTTCAAGAGCAAAAATTGACCACACGTACGGAGGAGACAGTAGCAAACTTGCACCCATCCTGATTCACGGGGATGCCGCGATTGCAGCACAGGGTGTTGTTTACGAGGTGATTCAAATGTCGAAACTGGAAGGTTATAAAACCGGTGGCACCATCCATCTTGTGGTGAACAACCAAGTAGGTTTTACCACCAATTACCTTGATGCCCGATCAAGTACCTATTGTACAGATATTGCTAAGGTTGTCCTGTCGCCTGTTTTCCATGTTAATGGCGATGATGTTGAAGGTTTGGTGCATGCCATCCGAATTGCTGTAGAATTCAGACAAAACTTCAAAAGAGATGTTTTCATTGATTTGCTTTGCTACAGAAAATACGGTCATAACGAAGGCGATGAACCACGTTTCACCCAACCTATTTTATACAAAAAAATTGCTGCCCACCCCAACCCAAGAGAGATTTACTTTAAAAAGTTGCTTGCCGAAAAAACCGTTGACGAAAATGCTGCCAAGGAATTAGACAAGCAATACAAAGACATGTTGCAGGAAAGATTGGATGAGGCGAAACAAATCCGTAAATCCAAAATTACTTCCTTCCTGGAAGGAGCCTGGAAAGGAATCAGAATGCACACCGCAGAGGATTTCATTACACCAGTAAACACCGCGGTTCAGAAAAAAACGTTAATCGAAATCGCAAAAAAAATAACTGAAATTCCGGCTGATAAAAAATTCTTCAATAAAATAGCCTCAATCCTAAAAGATCGGCAAAAAATGATGGAAGGCGAAGGAAACTTCGATTGGGCGATGGCCGAGCACTTTGCCTATGCATCACTCATGCTTGAAAATTATCCTGTACGCTTCAGCGGACAAGACGTAGAGCGAGGAACTTTTTCACACCGGCATGCAGTAATTAAAATTGAGGATTCGGAAGAAGAGTATATACCGTTGGCTAACCTAAGTGATAACCAGGCACAGTTCAGCATTTATAATTCCTTGCTTTCGGAATACGGAGTGCTGGGCTTCGAATATGGTTATGCCATGGCAACACCCAATGCACTTACGGTTTGGGAAGCACAATTCGGAGACTTCAACAATTGTGCTCAGGTTATTTTCGACCAGTACTTAAGCAGTGCCGAAGATAAATGGAGAAGAATGAACGGCATCTGTGTTTTTCTTCCTCATGGCTATGAAGGGCAGGGAGCAGAGCATTCCAGTGCACGCATTGAGCGTTTTCTTCACCTCTGTGCTGAGTACAATATGTACATTATCAATTGTACCACACCCGCAAACTTTTTTCATGCCCTCAGGAGACAATTGAAGGCTGATTTTAGGAAGCCATTAATTGCCTTCACACCAAAAAGTTTATTGCGGCACTCAAAATGCGTTTCCACTTACAAAGATTTTTCTGACAGCCATTTCCAGGAAATAATTGACGATGAAAAGGCAGTGCCAAAACAAATTAAAACCTTGGTGCTTTGTTGCGGAAAGGTATATTATGATTTACGCGAGCGCTTTGATGCAGACAGCATTAATAATGCAGCGTTGATAAGAATTGAGCAATTATATCCTTTTGCTCATCACAGCCTCGATGCTATCAGAAAAAAATACAGCAAAGCCGAAAATATTCTTTGGGTTCAGGAAGAGCCCGAAAATATGGGAGCATGGGAATACATCCTCAGAACCCTACGCCCATTGAATCCGGATTGTATTTCCAGACATGAAAGCGCTAGTCCAGCCAGTGGCTCTCACAAAATGCACCAAATGCAACAACAACTTTTGATGGATCAAACCATCGAATACTGTCAATCGAAATAAAAACGAATTAAAAATAAGCCGCAATGATTGTTGAAATAAAAGTACCCAGTCCAGGTGAATCAATTACCGAAGTACAAATTGCCAGATGGATAAAAAAAGATGGAGACTTTGTAGAAAAAGATGAAGAATTGTGTGAAATTGATTCCGACAAAGCCACCCTTACCATCAATGCTGAAGAAGCCGGTGAACTGAAAATATTGGTTCCAGAAGGAGAATCTGTGAAGGTAGGTGCTATCGTTTGTTCGGTTGATACCAGCAAAAAAGGAAATGCAAGCCCAAAATCAGGCAACGAGCAACCTTCAAAAACAACAGCGCAAGCTACCACCGAAAAAAAGCCGGAACCTGCTAAAGAAACAGCAGCCAATTATGCCAGTGGTACACCTTCTGTTGCCGCCAAGAAAATAATGGAGGAAAACAATATAAAACCTTCGCAGGTAGAAGCCTCCGGCAAGGATGGAAGAATCACCAAAGGAGATGTTTTAACTTTATTGGCCAAAGGGTTCAGTCCGGAAAGCAAGGTAGAAAATTCAAGAAACACCGAGCGTCAAAAGCTCTCTGCGTTAAGAAAAAAATTAGCGCAAAGACTTGTATCCGTTAAAAATGAGACCGCCATGTTAACTACTTTCAACGAAGTTGATATGAGTGCAATCATGGCATTGCGAGCGAAGTACAAAGATCTTTTCAAAGAAAAACATGGAGTAAACATCGGCTTTATGTCGTTTTTTACCAAAGCTGTTACCGAGGCTTTAGCACTTTTTCCTGCCGTTAATGCACAAATTGACGGAGATGAAATTATTTACCATCGTTACTGCGATATTGGCATTGCCGTGAGTGCTCCAAAGGGTTTGGTAGTTCCTGTAATTCGGAATGCCGAAAACATGAGTTTGGCTCAAATTGAAAGTTCAATCAAAGAACTTGCTTTGAAAGCGCGTGATAACAAAATCACCATTGAAGAAATGACAGGAGGTACTTTCACCATTACCAATGGCGGAGTGTTTGGTAGCATGCTTTCAACCCCCATCATTAACCCTCCGCAGAGTGCTATTCTAGGAATGCATAATGTGGTAGAAAGACCCATTGCCGTTAACGGACAAGTTGTTATCAGACCTATCATGTATGTTGCGCTATCCTATGACCACAGGATAATTGATGGTCGTGAGTCGGTTGGATTTTTGGTAAAAGTGAAAGAAATGCTGGAACAACCGCACAAAATTTTATTCGGCAGCAAATCTCCTGACGAGATTTTGCTGGGTTTGTAATAACAGGTAGAAAGCAGAATTAGGACTTTGTACGATTTAAATTGTACATTGTCCTAATTTTTTTTTCACAGGATCCTATCAACGGTTAAATCATTCTTTATATGGATCAACCCTGGTTTTTTTCCCTTGCTAAAAGAACCATAGTGCGCTTCCAAACCAAGGGCCTTCGCTCCGTTGATGGTGATCCACATCAACCATTCCTCCTCAGGGATATTTTCTAAAGACAGTAAAGAATTTACCTCGTTCAGTAAATTCAAATCATGATTAGAAGCCAGACTGTCTGTTCCTAATACAATTTTTCGGTTTAAAGACCTCAACAAATCTAGCGGTGGATAAACTCGTTCTATGTACTGATTGGCCCGTGGACAAAGACAATAAAACACATCGCCGGACATTTTATTCCGGATTAAATCCTCTTGCACTAAATCCAAATACGAATTATGAACGGAAATTAGGGGGCCCATTCCACTAAAATGAGTTAAAAAGAGACGGAAAGGATTATCTGCATAAGGAACAAGGTCATCAACGGTAATTCCAAAAACCTGCATCATATCCATAAAATCTCCTTGAGCATTCATTAAAAACTCAAATTCTGCAACACTTTCCATCATGTGAATGGAGCATGGTAAACCATTCAACTCCTGTGAAATCAATTTCATCAAGGCAACAGAGGTGCTGTAAGGTGCATGGGGCGTTAAACCTGCAGAAAGCGAAACACCATTGGCATTGGTTAAATCAGAAAACTGTTCAAGCAATAATTTTCCCTTCTGCAGGGTTATCGATGCCTGCTCGGGGCGGAAAGAAAACAACTCAACAAAACTGTGATAATTAATTTTACTTGCCCTTTTAATAGGGATGGTAAGGTTACTATTACAAATATCTCCAACAACTTGAATTCCGTAATCAAACATTCGTTGATCCTGTTCAGCGGCAGCTTCCATCATAAGCGATTCCTCGCGGGATCTGATGCGTTGCAAATCCTTAATAAAACCGACCAAACCTGTACCTGCTTGCACCAAACCCTTCAATCCCGATAGCTCAAGATGACAATGGGCATTGATGAATCC